>DASUCV010000004.1:300000-600000 GCA_036275915.1 Candidatus Polarisedimenticolaceae bacterium
GTCCTTGGATTCGAGGCGCGCGGCGGTGCGCTTCATCGAGGCGGCGGCCTCCCTGAGGTCGGCGATCGCGAGCTCCGCGTCGCCCCCCTTCTTCGTGATCGATCCGAGGGCGCCCTCGCCCCGAACCGTCTGGTCGAGGATCGTCGAGAGATCCTTGACCGCGTTCCCGAGATCGTCGAGGCGTGTCGCGAGCGGGCGATCGGTCAGGAGCCGGCCGACAGTCCCCTCGCCGTTCTTCATCTTGGTCGTGAGGTCCTCGATGTTCGAGAGCGTGACCTCGATCTTCCGCATCCCCTCCTTGCCGAAGTCCGGGTTCTGGATCACCTGGCCCAGCAGCCCCTCGCCGCGCTGGAGCGGCTCCAGGATCTGCTTGAGGGAGATCGTGATCGCGTTGAGGTTGTCCGCGATGTCCTCCCCTTGCTCGAAGATCCTGCTGCCGGGGGCGGTCGGAAGGAGGTCGCCGGGAGGGATCGCCGGCTGGTTCGGGTCGCCGGGGGTGAGCTCCACGTACTTCTCGCCGGAGAGGTACTGGAGGAACCTGAGCGAGGCCTCCGACCCCTGACGCACGCGCGAGGCGTAGACGCGGCGGACGCTCAAGGAGACCTCGACCCCGGCGGCGCCGGGGTCGGTCGGGAGCTTCAGCTCCGTGACCGTGCCGATGTGGACGCCGCCCATCTTGACCGGCGAGCCCTGGAGCAACCCGTCGGTGTCCGGGAAGACCGCACGGTAGGTCGCCTGCCGTGAGAAGAGGCGCGATTCGCCGCCGACGGCGAGGACGCCGGCCGCGAAGACGATGAGCGCGAGCGCCACGAACGTTCCCACCGTGGCCTCGCGGGAGCCGACCCTAGGCATATCCCCCTCCCTGCAGGAAGTTCTGAAGGAGCGGCACCGGGGCGTGACGCGCCTCCTCCGTCGTCCCGTGGAACAGGATGCGCCCCTCATGGAGGAATGCGATCCGGTCGCCGACGGTGAACGCCGAGTGAATGTCGTGGGTGACGACGATCGAGGTCACCCCGAGCCGCTTCTGGAGGCTGCGGATGAGGTGGTTGATCGTGTTCGCCGTGATCGGATCGAGGCCGGTCGTCGGCTCGTCGTAGAGGATCGCCGCGGGGGCGAGCGCGATCGCGCGCGCCAGGGCGACGCGCTTGCGCATGCCCCCCGACAGGCTCGCTGGCATGAGGTCGAGGACGTCGCCCAGCTCCACCAGACCGAGGACCTCCTCGACGCGGGCGAGGATGCGCGCGTCGTCCCAGTCCGTGTGCTCGACGAGCGCGAAGGCGACGTTCTCGAACACGGTCATCGAATCGAAGAGGGCCCCCGACTGGAAGAGCATCCCGACCTTCTTCCGTGTCTCGAGCAGCCCGTCCTCCCCCAAGTGCGAGATCTCGACGCCGTCGACCCAGACCTCGCCGGAGTCGGGCTGCATCAGGCCGACCGCGTGACGCAGGAGGACCGACTTCCCGGATCCGCTGCCGCCGAGCACCACGACCGTTTCGCCCCTCTCGACGACGAGATCGACGCCTCGTAGAACGCGGTTCTGATCGAACGCCTTCTCGATGCGGACGAAGCGGAGGAAACCGTCGGGCATCGCCATCTCGCTCACACCGCCAGGAAGATCTTCGTGAGGAAGAAATCCGACACGATGATCGAGATCGAGGCGGAGACGACGGTGTTCGTCGTCGCCTTGCCGACGCCGTCCGCGCCGCCGGTCGCGTTCAAGCCGTTGTGGCACGCGATGATCCCGATGAAGAACGCGAAGAAGAAGGTCTTGCAAACGCCGCTCATGACGTCTTGCATCGTGAGCGCGAGGAGCACGTGATTGATGAAGTAGGCGCGACTCTGGCCGGCCTCGCTGACCGCCATCGTCATCCCGCCGAAGAGGCCGACGACGTCGGCGAGGACGGTCAGCAGCGGAAGGGCGACGATGAGCGCGCCGACGCGGGGAACCACCAGTTTCTTGACCGGGCTCGCCGCGAGGACGCGGAGGGCGTCGACCTGCTCGGTGACGGTCATCGAGCCGATCTCCGCCGTGATGCCGGCGCCGACCCGGCCCGCGACCATGAGGGCCGTCAGGACCGGCCCCAGCTCGCGGACGATCGAGAGGCCGAGCAGGTTGCCCATGAACGACTGGCCGCCGTAGGAGGCGAGCGCGTAGGCGGTCTGGACGGCGAGGACCATCCCGGTGAAAAGGAGCGTCACATTCGCGATCGTCAGCGAGTGGACGCCGAGCTTCTCGATCTGCTCGAGCCAGAGCGACCCCTCGAACGGTCGCCGCCATCCCTGCCGGATCGTCTGTCCCGAGAGGATCGCGAGCCCCCCCAGCTCGGCAATCCAGGCTTTCAGGAGAGCCATCATCGTCGGGCGGAAGGATAGGTGCCGTGTCTATTTGGGTCAAGATATAGCAATTTCAAGCACTTAAGCGGTGCTCGCGCCACCACGCGGCCGCGGTGGCGACGGCGAGGACGAGATCGGCGATGCCGAGGATCAAAAACGCGCGAGGATGCCCGGTGGCCCAGGCGCGGGTCAGAAGGGCGCAGCCGAAGAGGCGACCCGCCGCGGAGACCGGGGCGACGGCCGGGTAGCGGCCGGGGGCTCGGGAGGCCGCCGCGTAGATTCCCGCGAGGATGAGCAGGAGCACGCCGACGAGGTCGAGATAGATCGGATCCGGTGGCAATTCGATGCCCAGGAGAGAAGCGGAGAGCCCCGGAACGGCCAGAATCGCGACGGCGAAGAGCGCGTCGAAAGCCGCTCCCGCCAGGAGCGCACGCGAAAGTGGCGTCGGCACGGTCCGCAGTCTAATGCGTATACTCCCGCGGCCCATGCTCCGCGGACTCCTCACGCTCGCCACGTTCGCCGTCTCGACGACCATCCTCGGCGTGATCGCGATCGCCGCAGGTCTCGCGACCGGAAAGCGCGAGATCGTCTTCCGGCTCGGGCGATTCTGGTCGCGCCTGCACCTCTCGGCGATGGGGATCCACCCGCAGTACGAAGGGCTCGATCACGCTTCCGGAACGGCACCGAGGGTCTTTCTCGCCAATCACTTTTCCACGCTCGACATCTGGGTGCTCGTCCCGGCGCTGCCCGACACCACGCGCTTCGTCGCGAAGAAGTCCATCTTCTGGATCCCGGTCCTCGGCCAGGCGATGCGGGTCGCGGGATTCATCCCGATCGACCGTGCGGATCGCACTCGGGCCATCCGCAGCCTCGGGCGAGCCGGAGCGCGCATCGCGAGCGGCGAGTCGGTGATCCTCTTCCCGGAGGGCACCCGCAGCCGCGACGGCAAGCTCGGGCGGTTCAAACGCGGCTCCTTCCATCTCGCCCTCGAGACCGGCGTGCCGATCGTCCCCGTCGCCATCTCGGGAACGGGACGAGTCGTCGCGCCCCGCTCGATCGTCGTCCGTCCCGGGCCGGTCCGGGTGACGTTCCTGCCTCCCATCGACACGAGCGCGTACACGACGGACACCTTGGACGAGCTCCTCGAGCGGACGCGCGACGCGATCTCGCGGCATCTCGACGCGGACGAGCGTGGGACGGACGAGGCCCCGATGTCCGCACCGGTCAGGCGCGCTCGCGCCTGGTGACGCCTTATCATGGCGTCGATGCGGGCGAGGATCACGGCGGCCCTGGACGAGCATCGCCGCACGGCCGAAGCGATGGCCACGGCGCTCGCGGCGGACATCGAGACCGTTGCCTCGGCGATCATCGCGTCCTACCGCCGCGGCGGAAAGCTGCTCGTCATGGGCAACGGTGGGAGCGCGGCCGACGCGCAGCACTTCGCCGCGGAGCTCGTCGGACGCTACCGCCGCGAGCGGCGCGCGCTTCCCGCGCTCGCGCTGACCGTCGATCCGTCGGCCGTCACGTCGATCGCGAACGACTACGGCTACGACGAGGTCTTCGCCCGGCAGGTGCGGGCCCACGCGCGCGCCGGCGACGTCGCCGTCGGCATCTCCACGAGCGGCAACTCCGAGAACGTCTGCCGCGGCCTGCAAGCAGCCCGCGCGGCCGGTGCGGTGACCGTGGTCCTCGGCGGCGGCGAGGGCGGGCGGATGCGGGCGCTCGCCGACCACGCGATCCTGGCGCCGACCGAATCGACGCCGCGCATCCAGGAATGCCACATCGCGATCATCCACGTCCTCTGCGACCTCGTGGAAGAGGAGCTCGCGCATGACGCCTGAGCGGGTGCGCGCGCTCCTCGCGGCGATGTCCGGCCGCCGGATCCTCGTCGTCGGCGACCTCATGCTCGACGAGTACGTGTGGGGCGATGTGTCGCGCGTCTCCCCCGACGCGCCGGTCCAGGTCGTCGACATCCGCCGCCGCTCCTCCGCGATCGGAGGCGCGGGAAACGTCGCCCACAACCTGAGGGCTGCGGGTGCGGTGGTCTCGCTCGCCGGGGCCGTCGGCGCGGACGGCGCGGGCGACGCCGTCGTCCGGATGGCGCGCGACGCCGGAATCGAGGCTGGAGGCGTCGTCCGCGACGCCGAGCGCCCCACGACCGTCAAGACGCGCGTCATCGCGCGCGGCCAGCAGATCGTGCGCCTCGACGAGGAGCGCCGGGCGCCGCTCGGGGCGGCCGCCCGCTCCTCGCTCGCGGCGGCGGTGCGGCGCGCGGCGAAAGGCGTCGATGCCGTGCTCGTCTCCGACTATGCCAAGGGCGTCGTCGACGCCGCGCTCGTCGCCGAGCTCGCGGCGACCGGCGCGCCGGTCGTCGTCGACCCGAAGGTCCCCGATTTCTCGGCGTACGCCGGCTGCCGCGCGATCACGCCGAACCGCAAGGAGGCGGAGGCGGCGACCGGGCTTACGCTCGCGAGCGAGGCCGATGTCCGGGAGGCCGCGCGCCGGATTCGTGCCGCGACCGGTGCCCAGCACGTGCTCGTCACGCTCGGCGAGCGCGGGATGGCGGTCGTGAGCGGGGACGAGGAGCTCGTGGTCGTCCCGGCGTCCGCGCGGGAGGTCTACGACGTGACCGGTGCCGGGGACACGGTCCTCGCCTACTTCGGTCTCGCGCTCGCCTCGGGGGCGGCGGCGGTCGATGCGGCGCGCCTGGCGAACACCGCGGCCGGCGTCGCCGTGGCGCGCGTCGGAACGAGCGCGGTGAATCCCGCGGACGTCGTCGCCGCCATCGAAGGCGGCTCAGGCGCCGGCGTGAAGGCGGTCGGTCCCCAGGAGGCGCTGGCGCGCGTCGAGCGCGAGCGCTCGCTCGGACGGAGGATCGTCTTCACGAACGGATGCTTCGACCTCCTCCACGCCGGGCACGTGCATCTCCTCGAGCGGGCGCGCGCGCTCGGGGACTTCCTGGTCGTCGGCCTCAACAGCGACGCCTCGGTGCGGCGCCTCAAGGGCCCCGAGCGGCCGGTCGTCGGCGAAGGCGATCGCGTCAAGGTCCTCGCCGCGCTCGACGCGGTCGGGCTCGTCACCGTCTTCGACGAGGACACGCCGCTCGAGCTGATCCGCCGGCTCCGGCCCGACGTGCTCGCGAAGGGAGGCGATTACGAGGTCGCGACGATCATCGGCGCGCCCGACGTGCTCTCGTGGGGTGGACGCGTCGAGACGATCGCGCTCATGCCCGGGCGCTCGACGACCTCGCTCGTCGACGCGCTCAAGAAGAGCGACGTCTAGCTACTTGAACAGCTTCAGGATGACGAGCAGGAACTCCTGCTTGCCCTCGAGCTCCGGGATGTCCGACCACATCGCGCGGCCGTAGCTCGCCTGCCAGATCGTCATCCAGGGGCCGACCACGTTGAACGACAGTCCCATGCCCGTGTGGTTCCTGAACGGCTCGTCCAGCACGCCGTCCCGCACGTGGGCCGACTCCAGCGAAAGATCGAACCGGATGACGTTGAAGAGATTGAACGCCCACGCGAGGCGGCCGATGTACCCTTCGTCGAACCGCACGCCCGTGCCCGAGTAGCCGTCGAGCTTCGTGTCGCCGAAGAAGTCGAACTGGTACTCGCTGAACCGGTCGAGGTTGTTGCCGCCGAGGTAGTCGACCTCGCCGCGGATCTTCTGGAAGTGCGGGAGGTACCACTCCTTGAACGCGGTCGCGCCCCACGTCGTGAAATTCGCCTGGCCCGGATCGAACGTCGAGCCGACGAACTGCTGGGTCGCCGGATCGTAGAGCCCCCACGGCTGCCAGTCCGACCGGTGCGAGTACGAGCCCCGCCCCGTGATCGAGTACCCCTTCTTGTTGAACTCGACCTGGAAGGTGCCGGTGTAGAGCTCGTGGTTCGACGGGAGCACGAACGCGAGGTTCGACGCGGCGAGCGCGTCGTCGGCGTCGGAGCTGTCGGTGTACTGGTTCCAGGCGATGTCGGCGATCGCCGTGAGCTTGACGAAGGTGCCGAGCGGGTGGCCGAGACGGCCGGTGAGGTACTGGCTGCGCCGGCGGACCCGTTGCTTCACGTCCTCGACGCCCGCGACGTAATACTTCTCGTCGAGCTTGAGCGCGACGAGCGACGCTTCCGCCCCGAGGTCGAACTTCGATTTGCCGATCGCAGGATCGGTGAGGTTCGCGAACGTGTAGACCCCCGCAAAGAAGATATTGAACTGCACGTTCTTCTTGAGGAAGTCGTAGTCGAACCAGTTCACCCCGGCGAGCGGCACGACGCCGTTGATCGCGTTGTCCTTGAACGCGCCGCCCGCGAGGAAGAGCTGGCTCGTGTCCATCGTCGCCTTGACCGCGCGTCCACCGGTCTGGTCTTTCTCGAGGTAGCGGAACCCTTCGTTCGTATCGCGCAGCATCTGGTGCTCGGAGGCATAGGCGGCCTTGACCGCGGCGTCGAAGTCGTCTTGCGACGGGTTGATCTGGAACCCATCGAACCGGACCTCGCGGCGGACGACGAAGTTGCGCCCGCCGGCGGTCCAGAGCTGCTGCCCGTCCGCCTTCGCGAGCATCCGGTAGACGAATCCGTCCGGTGCCGTGATCGGCAGGTAATCGTCGCTCTCGTCGTTCGAGACGACCGGCGGCTCGAGGTTCGTCTGGACGACGGACACCTTGAGGCGGACGAACGTCTCCTTGTCGATCCAGACGCGCCCGCGGTAGAGGCTCTTGCCGGTCTTTCCCGACGCCGGCTCGAACGCGAGGACGTAGGCCGCGCGCCCCTGGGCCGTGTCCTCTCCGGCCAGCTTGTAGTCGTAGGTCTTGTCGAGCGTGAGGTCGAGCGGAAGGGTGACGACCTTCTCGGGCTGGATGAGCGGCAGCTCCGGGATCTTCTTCCACGTGACGAGGTTGCCGTTCACGTAGTACTTCGTCTGCTCCCATTCGAGATCGCCGCCGCGGTGCCAGAAGTAGTTGCTCTCGATCGAGACGTCGAGCGACGAGCCGCCCTGCGCGAACTTGAAGTGGAAATCGATGTGGCCCTTCGCCATCCACCGGTCGAGCTTGTCGTCCTGGACCTTCTGCACCTGCTGGTGGTGGGCGATGATCTCCGCCGCCGTCAGGCCGCGTGTCCCCGCGACGCGGACGTCCGTCGGCGCGGCCTCGATGCCGGTCTCCCCCGCCGCGGCGCGGTCCCATGCGACGACCATCGGATGATCGGCGAGCACGATGCGTAGCGCCTTCGCCTTCTCGTTCGGCACCGCGGCCGGCCCGGTCTTGAGGGTTCCACCCGTCACGAGATCGACGACACGCGGGTCCTTGACGTCGATCGTATCGAGGAGCAGTCGCGCCTGAGCTTCCGGCGCTCCCGTGAGCGGCGCTTCATACACGACGGTGGTCGCGAGATCCTTCGTGTGCAGGAATCGGCCGAGGATCGCCGCACCCGGCGACTCTCCTCCTTCGGGTGCCCGAAGCCCCAGCCGACCGGGCGGCGCCGGCGTGTAGCCGGGCGCGAGCATCGCCTGCAGAGCGGTCGCCGCCGTGACGAGATGATCGCTCTCGGGCGACGGCGGCGGGAGCACGACGAGAGCCGTTCCGACCGACGCGGCGAGCGCTCGGACGGCGTCGTCGAACGCGCTCCACGGCGCGCCTTCCCGCGGCGCCACGTACACCGCGAGCGCCACCGCCGGCGGGTGCTCGACGACGAGCGCGACGAACGGCGCCACGGCGGAGGCGGCGTCGCCCCCGGCATCGAGGAGCACTGGAAGGGACTCGATGTACGGGGCCGCATCGTTGTCGAGGAGCGACTTCTCCCAAGCCGCCGCATCGGAGCCGACGGCACCCTGCGCGACGCGCACCTCGGCGCCGTGGGCTTTGCCCTCGGCCTTGACCGCGAGGGCGGACGACTTGAGGACGAAGGCGTAGGCCGCGGGATCGAAGGCGCGATCCGGCCGCTCGCCGATCTCGACCGCGAAGAGCTTGCCGCCGAACGTCGCGACCGCCGAGCGCAGGAGCGCCGTCCAGGCCTGCATCCAGGCGCCGTCGGGAACGGCCTCCGGCCCCGACTCGCGCGGGTGGAGCGTGGTCTCGCCGCGGACGCATAGCGTGATGCGAACGCCGCGGCCGGCGAGCGCGTCGATCGGGGCCGCGACCGTCGACCAATCGTAAGTCCCGGCGGAGGTCTCGACGCTCGACCAATCCGCCGCGAGGCGCACGTCGATTGGGTAGCGGGGATCGCGCGCGGCGAGCGCGGCCGGGACCTCGCCGCCGTCGAGAACGAGCCCGAGCGAGGGGCCGCGCGCTTCGATCTCTTCGTCTTGTTGGGCCGCCGCGATCGGGGCGCCGAGAATCGCGATCGCGACGAGGACGCCCGCGAGGGCACGCATCGAGGATCTCCTGCCGCGGCGAGCCCTCATCCAGCGCAGCGGTCGCACGATTGTTCGTCAGCACGGCGAGCGTGTCAATCCGACGATGCCGGCCACGCATGCTATAACGACCGGCCGAGGTTTTCGTGTGAGAGACGATGTGGTGATCGCGGCGCCCGTACGGACGCCGATCGGACGTTTCGGCGGTGCCCTCGCGTCGCTCTCGGCCGTCGATCTCGGTGTCGCTGCCGCGAAAGCGGCGCTCGAGCGCGCGGGCATCGCCGGTGAGCGCGTCGGACAAGCGATCTTCGGACACGCGCGTCAGGCGGGGTGCGGCCCGAACCCTGCGCGCCAGGTCGCGGTGCGCGCCGGCATTCCCGTCGAGAAGCCGGCGTTCACGATCAATCAAGCCTGCCTGTCGGGGATGCAGGCGATCCTCGCCGCGGTGCGCGCGATCCGCACCGAAGAGGCAAAGGTCGTCCTCGCCGGCGGCTTCGAGTCGATGAGCCGCGTTCCTTACGTTCTCGACGCCCGCTTCGGGTACCGCATGGGCCACAAGGAGGCGGTCGACCTCATGGCGCGCGACGGATTCCTCGACCCGCTCTCCGGAAAGATCATGGGCGAGACCGCCGAGACGCTCGCCCGGCAGTACGGGATCACGCGTGAGGAGCAAGATGCGTACGCGGCGCTCTCGCAGCAGCGGTGCGAGGCCGCGCGCAAGGCGGGCGCCTTCGATGCGGAGATCGTTCCCGTGAAGGATGTCCTCGCGGACGAGCACCCGCGGGACGGCGTCACCGCGTCGTCGCTCGCCGGGCTGAAGCCGGTCTTCGAGAAAGACGGCACCGTGACCGCAGGCAACTCGAGCGGGATCACCGACGGCGCTGCCGCCATGATCGTCCTCACCGCCGAAGCCGCCGAGCGCCTCCACGTCGAGCCGCTCGCGCGCATCGCCGGCTGGCGCGTCGACGGCGTCGCGCCCGAGATCATGGGGATCGGACCGGTACCGGCGGTCCGGAATCTCCTCGAAGCGAAGGGCCTCGCGCAGGGCGCGATCGATCTCGTCGAGCTGAACGAGGCGTTCGCAGCTCAGGTGCTCGCCGTCGATCGCGATCTCGGCTTCGATCGCGACACGCTCAACGTGAACGGTGGCGCGATCGCGCTCGGTCATCCGATCGGGTGCTCCGGGGCGCGGATCGTCGTGACGCTGCTCCACGAGATGGCGAAGCGGAAGGCGCGACGCGGGCTCGCGACGCTTTGCGTGTCGGGTGGGATGGGCGGCGCGCTGCTCCTGGAGCGCCCATGAGCGGCGTGCGCACCGCGTCGGCCGACGGCCTCTTTCGCATCACCCTCGACCGGCCACCGGTGAACGTTCTCTCGACGGCGATGATGGACGCGATCGCCGCCGCGCTCGACGAGGCGGCGGCCGACCGCTCGGTCCGCGTCGTCCGCCTCGACGCGGCCGGGAAGACGTTCTGCGCCGGAGTCGACGTCGCCGACCACCTCGGCGACAAGCTGCCCGGGATGATGGACGCGCTCCTCCGGCTCTTCGCGGCGTTCGACGCCGTGCCGCAGCCGGTCCTGGCGGTCGTTCAAGGGGCGGCGCTCGGCGGCGGGCTCGAGCTGCTGCTCGGCTGCGACCTCGTCCTCGCCTCGGAGGCGGCGACGTTCGGGCAGCCCGAGATCAAGCTCGGCGTCTTCGCGCCGCCGGCGACCGTCCTCCTCCCCCGTCTGATCGGCGAGCGGGCGGCCGCGCGTCTGCTGTTGACGGGCGAGACCTTGGATGCGCGCGCGGCGGAGCGCCTCGGCCTCGTCCACGAGGTCGTCCCGGCGGTGGCGCTCGGGGACGCGGCGACCCTCCGCCTCGGCTCGCTGCTCGCGCTCTCGGGCGCGGCGCTGCGGCATGCGAAGCGCGCCATCCGCGAGTCGCGCGGTCTCGCCGTCTCGGACGCGCACGCGCGTCTCCACGCGCTGTACCTCGGTCCTTTGATGAGCACGGAGGACGCGCACGAAGGCCTGCGCTCCTTCATGGAGAAACGGCCGCCGGCGTGGAAGCACCGGTAGGACGTCGAGGAGCACCATGGGTCTGGGCGCATCTTTCAAGGGTCTCGACTACGTCAACATCGAAGCGCTGCTCGACGACGAAGAGCGCATGATCCGCGACACCGTCCGCGAATGGGTCACGGCCGAGGTGCTCCCGGTCATCGAGCACCACTTCCGCGAGGGAACGTTCCCGAGCCATCTCATCCCCGCGATCGGGGCGATGGGACTCCTCGGCGCGAATCTCCACGGCTACGGGTGCGCCGGCCTCGGCCCGGTCGCCTATGGCCTGATCATGCAAGAGCTCGAGCGCGGCGATTCGGGCCTCCGCTCGTTCGTGTCGGTCCAGGGCGGCCTCGTCATGTACCCGATTCACGCGTTCGGCTCCGAGGCGCAGAAGCAGCACTGGCTCCCGCGTCTCGCGGCGGGCACCGCGATCGGCTGCTTCGGCCTCACCGAGCCCGACCACGGATCCGACCCGGCGCGCATGGCGACGAAGGCGGTGAAGCGCGGTGACCGCTGGGTCCTGAACGGCGCGAAGGCGTGGATCACCAACGGCTCGGTCGCCGACGTCGCAGTCGTCTGGGCGAGGACGCAGGACGGGATCCGCGGCTTCCTCGTGGAGAAGGGAACGCCGGGCTTCTCGACCAAGGATCACACCGGCAAGTTCTCGCTGCGCGCGTCGGTCACCTCCGAGCTGATCTTCCAGGACGTCGAGATCCCCGGCGACGCAATCCTTCCGGAGGCCTCGGGCCTGAAGGCGCCGCTCATGTGCCTGACGCAGGCGCGCTACGGGATCGCTTGGGGCGCCGTCGGCCTGGCGCTCGCGGTGTTCGACGAGGCGCTCCAGTACAGCAAGCAGCGGATCATGTTCGAGCGGCCGATCGCGGGGTTCCAGCTCACGCAGCGCAAGCTCACGTGGATGGCGACCGAGATCACGAAGAGCCAGCTCCTCAACTTCCACCTCGGGCGCATGAAGCAATCGGGGACCGTGACGCCCCAGCAGGTCTCGATGGCGAAGATGAACGGCTGCCGCGTTGCTCGCGAGTGCACGCACCTGGCGCGTGAGATCCTCGGCGCGAACGGCGTGGCCGACGAATACCAGACCGGCCGGCACTTCTGCAACATCGAGTCGGTCTTCACCTACGAGGGGACCGATGACATCCACACGCTCATCGTGGGCCAGGAGCTGACGGGCATCCCGGCGTTCGAATAGCGATCAGGAGGCTCCGGACCCGCTCTCGGCGCTCCGCGCGACGACGACGAACCGTCGTTGCACGAGCGTCACGGCCCCTTCGCCGAATACCGGGAGAAAGCGCCCCGCGGCGTTCAGGTAGTCGAGCACGCGGCTCCGCTCGGGAGGCATCACGATCGAGAGTACGCCCACGAGGCTGATGCCGCCGGTCAGCGACAACCGCACGGGGACGCGCCGGCCTCCTTCGGCGTCGAGCGCGATCTCTTCCGCGGCCTCGCCGACGAACTGCGCCCAGACGATCCCGGCCTTGTTGATGAGGATGTTCTCGCGCCCGCTCGCGAGCGGCACGAACTCGGTGTCGGGGTCGTTCAAGTGGTGGAGCAGATGTTCGGGCCGGCCGGCCGGCCCGGTATCGGCCGTGTAGAGCTGGCCGTCCAAGGACCTGCCGTCGTCGAGCAGGAGCTTGACGGCCGTCTCGCGCGTCGGAATGCGGTAAATCTCCATGTTCGAGTGAAATTTAGGGTCCGGCCGGGCCCGCGTCCATCGCCGCCCGGTTCTTGCGAAACGGGCTTCGGCGCCTACATTTTTCGTCGGAGGAGTGTCATGCCGGTTCAGGGGAATTTGGCCACGATGTCGCTGGCCGAAATCCTTCAATGGCTGGGGAATGCCCGCAAGACCGGCACCCTCGCCATCGAGCGCAACAAGGTCGAGAAGCGGATCCTCGTTCAGGAGGGCCGCGTCGTCGCGTGCGCGTCTCAGGAGCCGGCGGACATGCTGGGCCACTACCTCGTCTCGCGGGGCCGGATCTCGGAGATCGACCTGAGGACCGCGCTCGCCGCGCAAGAGAAGACGAAGACCCACCTCGGACGCATCCTCGTCGCCCAGGGCGCCCTCGCCGAGGACGAGCTCCTACGCTGCCTCGAGGACAAGGCACAGGAGGCGATCTTCGGACTCTTCGAGTGGAGCGACGCCGAGTTCCGCTTCACCGACGGCGAGGCGAGCGGCGACGACTACGGCGTCAACATGCGCGTCGAGGACATCCTGCTCCGCGGCGCGCAGCGCTGGGACGAGCTTCAGCGCATCCGCGCCGTCTTCAACGACCCTGGAATCGTTCTCCGCCGCACGTCGCGCGTGCCGCCGCCGGAGGTGCTCCGCAACCGCATGGCGCGACGGATCGTCGAATCGGTCAACGGCGACCGCACGGTCGCCGAGATCCTGCTCCACGCCCACGGGTCCGAGTACATCGTCACGAAGTTCCTCCACGAGCTGTTCCGCGCGGGGGTGTTCGAGATCTCGGAAGTGCGGAAGGTCGAGGAGCGTCCCACAGCGGAGACCGAGGGAAACGTGTTCGCGCGCGAGCGCGCCATCGCCGCGGCGACCGCCGCCGTGGCGGCACCCCCGGTCCCGTCGGTCAAGGTCGACGCGGACGATCTCGAAGTCGCGCGGCGCCTGTTGACCCGCGGGGAATACGACGCCGCGCTCGACATCCTCGATCGCGCCTACAAGATCCAGTCGGGCGACGACGCGTTGCGGCGTCTCCTCGCCGAAGCGGAAGCCGCGTTCATCGAGAAGGCGTACCGGCATTTCCTCCCTCCGAACAAGATCGTGGTGCTCGCTCGCGATGTCGGGACGCTCACGGCGGAGCACCTGTCGCCGGCCGAGTTCTTCCTCCTCAGCCGCATCGACGGGAGCTGGGACGTGAAATCGATCATCCAGATCACGCCGCTGCGCGAGGTCGACGTCCTCCGGACGCTCAAAAAGATGCGGGAAAAGGGGATAATCGACCTCAAAGACCCCCCTCCGGCCGCGTTCTGACGATGCTATAATCCGCGCTCCACGACGGCCCCGGACCACGCACTCCCACATTTGACGATGATCGACGGAGGACTCCGGTGCCTCGAACGGATCGCGAAGTCGTCGCACGTCTCGGCGCAGCCGGCATGGCGCGGGTGCTGAGCGACGTCCTCGACCAAGCGCGCTTGATCCGTCTTGCGAACGCCGTCGGCCTCTCCTACCCCGGCATGCGCACCCAGTCCCAGAAGCGGGGCCGCCTCGTCGCCGATCTCGCCGACAAGGCCGGCCGCGAAGAGGCCGCTGCGCTCGCCGTCGTCCGGACCCTCCGCAAGGAGACCGGCGCGCTCGGCAAGGAGTGGGCCGGTCTGTCGTTGGACGACCGGGCCGGCCGATTGAGCGATCCGCAGCTCGGAACGATGAACGGCCGCCTCGGGCCCTACCTCTTCGTCGCGGCGTCCGCCGCACCGGAGCTGCTGGTCGAGGAATCGCTGGGCCAGCTCCTCTCGCGCATGACCGGCGACGAGAACGGCGCGGCCGATGACGCAGCCGCGCCGCCCGGCGAGTCCCCCGCCAAGGAGGCTCAGCGGCTCAGGAAGAAGTGCGCCGAGCTGCAGCGCAAGGTTCGCTACCTCGAAGGCCAGATCACCAAGACGAAGGACGTCGAGAAGTCGAACAAGCGCGACCTCCTCCTCCGCAAGGGAGAGCTGGCCGAGGCGCGAATGCTCGCCGAGCGCCTGCGCCGCGATCTCGACGAGGTGCGCGGCAAGCACCCCGAACCGCCCGCCGGAGCGCCGGCCCCGCAGGCCGTCGGCTTCGAGGAGCTCGATCGCTCGATGAAGCGCCTGAGCACCGAGCAGCGGCGTCTGACGCACCGCATCGAATCCTTGGCCGACACGAAGGCGGCGGCGCCGGCGCCTTCGCTCGAGGCGGTCGAGGCGCTGGGAGCGGCCCTCGCCGAGATTCAGAAGGATCTCGGTGCGCTCAGGCGTGAGCGGCGGAAGGACCTGCAGGATCAGGCCAAGCGCCTGGACGAGCTCGCCGCTGGGCTCGCCGCCGCCCGCTCCGCGCTCGAGGCTTCGCCGAAGGCGGCGCGTGCCCACGCCCGGAAGAAGGGCGAGCCGGATCGCGTCGGCGTCTTCATCGACGTGCAGAACATGTACTACGCGGCGCGGCAGCTCAAGGGGAAGCTCGACTTCGACGCGCTGCTCCAGGCCTGCGTCCTCGATCGCCGTCTCATCCAGGCGACGGCGTACGTCGTCGAGTCGAAGGAGATCGACCAGTCCGGCTTCATCGCCATGCTCCAGCAGCGCGCGATCGAGGTGAGACGCAAGACGCTCAAGGTCCGCTCGGACGGATCGATGAAGGGCGATTGGGACATGGAGATGGCGCTCGACATCCTCGACATGGCGCCCAAGCTCGACGTCGTCGTGCTCGTGTCGGGTGACGGCGATTTCACCTCGCTCGTCAAGCGCGTCAAAGGGATCGGGCCACGGGTCGAGGTCGTCGCGTTCCCGCGGAACACGGCGAAGTCGCTCCTCGAGGCGGCGGACCGGTTCCACGCGCTCGACCGCCGCGCGATGATCCGTGTCGAGGTCCCGCCCGAGGACGTCCCCACCGCCGAGCCCGTTCCTGCCCCGAAGAACGCGCCCTAAGAGTCTTCGAACGCCGCGCGGCCCGACGCGTCGACGCGGAGATGGCGCCGGCTCCCCTTCCATTCCGGCAGCACGAAGACACGGCCGGGCTTCGCACCGTCGATCGTGAGCGCACGCTCGATGTGGAAGTGCCCGAGCACGACGAGGTCGTCCCCCTCCGCGACGCGACGCGCGGCGTAGTCGCGCACGATCGATTCCGGGAAGTCGCGCTTCATCTCGAGGTTCGTCCCGCGCATGCGGCGCTCGAGCGACTCCGCGAGCGCAAACCGCCGCGGCCTCGGAATCGAAGAGAACAGCCACCATACCGGTGCCGATCGCGAGATGCGCCGCCACGAGCGGTACTGCAGGTCCCGTGCGTTGACGAGGTCCCCATGGGCCGCCCAGATCTTCAGTCCCGCCCAGTCCTCGCGAAGTCCCGTCGCGTCGACGGCGTCGAACGCGGAGCCGCGATGCGCGCGGCCGACGCGGTAGTCGCGGTTTCCTTCCAGATAGTGGACCTCGGTCCCTCCCGCCCGCAGCTCGCGAAGGCACGCGGTCACGACCGCATGGTGCGCTTGCTCGAGGCCGCCGCCCCCGATCCAGAGGTTGAAGAGGTCGCCCATGAGGACGATCCGCCCGGCGCGCGGCGCCAAGCCGCGCAGATAGTCGACGAACGCGGCGAGGTCGGGGTCGGCCCGGTCGAGGTGCACGTCGCCGACGAAGACGAGGTCGCCTCGATCAGCGGGGGGCAAGGAAGCTCTCCCGGAATGAGTCGAGCGTACCGGCGGCGATCGCCGCCCGCATCGCCGCCATGAGCCCGAGGTAGTGCGTGAGGTTGTGGATCGTGTTGAGGCGCGACGCGAGGATCTCGTTCGAGACGAAGAGATGCCGGAGATAGGCGCGGGAGTAGCGCGTGCACGCCTCGCAAGGACACGCCGGGTCGAGCGGCCGCGGGTCGCGGCGGTACTCCTCGCGCTTGATGTTGATGCGGCCTTCGGAGGTGAAGAGGGTTCCGTTCCTCGCGTTCCGCGTCGGCATGACGCAGTCGAAGAGGTCGACGCCGGAGGCGACCGCGAGGACGAGGTCCTGCGGCCGGCCGACGCCCATCAGATACCGCGGCTTGTCTTCCGGCAGCATCGCGGCGCTCAGTCCCGCGACGCGTGCGATCGCGTCGGGCGGCTCGCCGACCGAGACCCCGCCGATCGCGTACCCGGGGAAATCGAGATCGACGAGGGCGCGCGCGCTCGTCTCGCGCAGGTCGTCGTGCGGGCCGCCCTGGACGATGCCGAACGGAACGCCGGGGCCGCGGTAGGCGTCGCGGCTCCGGACCGCCCAGCGCGTCGTCCTCTCGACCGCACGCAGGACGGCGTCCTTCTCGGCGGGGAGCGCCGGGCACTCGTCGAGCACCATCGCGACGTCGGAGCCGAGCGCCGCCTGGATCGCCATGCTGCTCTCGGGCGTGAGCTCGCGCAGCGAGCCGTCGAGATGCGAACGGAAGCGAATCCCCGTGTCGTCGATCGCACGAAGCCCTTCCATCGAGAACGCCTGGAACCCGCCGGAGTCGGTGAGGATCGGACCGTCCCACGCCATGAAGCGATGGAGTCCTCCGAGCTCGCGCACGATCTCGTGGCCCGGCCTGAGATCGAGGTGGTAGGTGTTGCCCAGGACGATCGAGGCGCCACAGCGCGTCAGCTCGTCGACCGTGACCGCCTTGACGGCCCCCTGGGTCCCCACCGGCATGAACGCGGGCGTGGCGACGACGCCGTGGGGCGTCGTCATCCGGCCCTCGCGCGCTCTCCCGTCGCGCGCGGTCACGACGAAGCCGAACGCGCTCACGCCGGCCTCACGAGCATCGCGTCGCCGTACGAGTAGAACCGGTACCCGGAGCGGACCGCTTCGCGATACGCCGCGAGCACGCGGTCGGTCCCGGCCAAGGCGGAAACGAGCATGAGCAGGGTCGAGCGCGGAAGATGAAAGTTCGTCACGAGCGCGTCCACCACCCGGAAACGGAAGCCAGGATAGATGAAGAGCCCCGTGCGGCCGCGACCGGGTGTGACCCGCCCGTCGTCCGTCGCGCGGCTCTCGAGGGTACGCGCCGCCGTCGTTCCCACCGCGACGATCCGTCCTCCCGCCGCCCTCGCCCGCACGATCGCCTCAGCGACGCTGTCGGGGAGGTCGTACGCCTCTTCGTGGAGACGATGATCCTCGATCCGCTCGGTGCGGACCGGCGCGAAGGTGCCCGGCCCGACGTGGAGCGTGAGGAACGCACGCTCGACCCCGCGGGCCTCGAGCGCCGCGAGGACCGCGTCGGTGAAGTGCAGGCCCGCGGTCGGCGCCGCGACCGCGCCCGGAACGCGCGCGTAGATCGTCTGATAGCGGATGCGATCCTGCTCCGCTGCGGCTCCGCTGCCTTCCCGCCGGATGTAGGGCGGCAACGGGACCTCGCCTTCCCGATCGAGGAGCGCCTCCAGGCTCTCCGCATCGGTCGAGAGCTCGACCCGCCAGGCCTCCCCGTCGCGCTCGCGCGGCGTCGCCACGAGACCGCCGGGGAAACGGAGCGTCGCGCCCGGGGCCACGCGGCCGGACCCGCGAAGGAGCGCGCGCCAGAGCTGCGCGCCCAGCGGCTCGACGAGCAGCATCTCGATCTTCCCGCCGCCCGGCCTCGTGCCGTGCAGGCGCGCCGGGATCACCTTGGTGTCGTTGAAGACGAGGAGATCTCCCGCGCGCAGCTCCTCGGGCAGGTCGCGAAACGTTCGATGCCCGAGAGCGCCCGACGCCCGGTCGAGAACGAGAAGGCGCGACGCATCCCGCGGCGACGCCGGCTCCTGGGCGATCCGGTCGGGCGGAAGGTCGAAGTCGAACGCGTCGAGGTTCACCGGCCGACGAGCGACCTCAGAACGCCCAGGTTCATCCGATCCTCCGCGAGGTCGTCGTCCTTCGGCGTCTCGAGCACCATCGGGACGCTCGCGAAACGCGGATCGTTGAGGATGAGACGGAATCCCTCGAGGCCGATCTTGCCCTGCCCGATGTGCTCGTGACGGTCGCGGCGGCTCCCGAGATCGCCCTGAGAGTCGTTCAAGTGGATGCCGCGGATCCGGCCGAGTCCGACCGTGGTTCCGAACGCGTCCATCGTGCGCTCGTAGCCGTCTTTGGCGCGGAGGTCGAAGCCGGAGGCGAGCGCGTGGCAGGTGTCGAAACAGACGCCGAGCCGGTCGTCGTCCCCCGCACCGCGCAGGATCTCGGCCAGCTCCTCGGGCCGCGCGCCGAGCGTGTTCCCCTGCCCTGCGGTGTTCTCGAGCAGAACGCCGGCGCCTCCCGTCCGGCCGCCCAAGATCCGGCGCAGAGCCAGCGCGACGCGCGCGCAGCCCGCGGACGTGCCCGAGCCGACGTGGGACCCGGGGTGGACGACGAGCCACGGGATGCCGAGGGCGTCGCACCGGGCCAGCTCGTCCTCGAACGACGCGATCGACTTCTCCCAGAGCGTCGCGTCGGGCGTGCCGAGATTGATGAGATAGGACGCGTGCGCGAGCGTGTGCTCGGCGAGACCGGCTCCGCCGGCGGCGCGCCGGTAATCGGCCGCCTCGGTCGGTCCGAACGGCCGGGCGGCCCATTGATTGGGCGTCTTCACGAACACCTGGAGCGCCGTCGCCTCGACGGCCAGCGCGTGCTCGACGGCGCGGGCCATCCCGCCGGCGACCGACATGTGCGCGCCGAGCCGCGGGGCGCTCATGGAATGCCCGCGACGGCGAACGCCTCGCGCACGTCACGCACGGTGAGCCGGCCGCCTGGACGGCGCAGGAGACCGAGGATGCCGAGGCGCGAGAGCGCGAAGTCGTAACGGATCGGATCGTCGGGATCGATCCTCCGGAGATGCCCCGTGGCTTCGAGCGCCATCGCCCATCCCGGCGTTTTGCGGCGTGTCCACCCGAGGGCGCCGACGACGCGCTGCAGATGAACGTCGAGCGGCAAGACGAGATGGCGCCGCGGGACGCGCGTCCACACGCCGCAATCGACGCCGTCGTCGGGCCGCACCATCCAGCGCAGGAAGAGGCACGATCGCTTGCATGCGGAGCCCGCGGAAGGGAGGGGCAGCAGCCACCTCGCGCCGTCGCGCCGGCCGACGCGGCCCGAAGCGACGAACGGGCGCGCGTCGCCGGCGAAGAGCGCTTCACCGAAGGCGTTCAGCGCCGGACCGATCGTCTCGTGCCCGGCATCGAGCCCGGCGAGAAACGTCGCCTCGAGGCCTCGTTCGGCGGCGAGCCCGCGGACGAGGTGAAGGAAGAGCGCGACGTCGCGGCCTCGCGTGAAGCGGTGGACGAAGCCGTCGAACCGCCGCGCGTCGCGCCGGGGATCGAGCTCGAGAACGAACTTCGACGGCCGCGGCCCGAGGATCGCGAGCAGGCGGTCGAGGCTTCCCCGGATCGAGGCGACGCGGCCGTAGGCCAGCCCTGCGGCGAGGAGGCCGACGATCTCGCGGTCGCGCGGATCGTCGTACCGTCTCACGATCCCGACCGGGTCGGAGTCGAGGTACCGGCCGTCGTAGAGCCGCGAGAGCTCGTCGAGTGCGCTCTTCAGCTCGGACGGAGCGATCGCGGCGCGCGCCATTCGGTCAGGATAGCAACGCTTCGTCTCAGCGCGTGATCCAGGTCGTCAGCGCGACGATCGCCGCCGCCGCGAGCGCCAGCCACAGGACGACGCGGCCGGTCAGGATGCGCGGCGGCGTGTCGATGAGCCCGCTCATCCCCCATGCCGCCGCCGGCGCGTCGAGCTCGGTCTTGACGAGCCGCCCCGCGAGCTGCTTCTCGCCCATGGCCCGCCGGAAGACCTCGCGGTTGACGCGCGGCGCCTCCGGCCCGGCGACGCGGCCGTAGAGCGACCGCTCCAGGCGTCGCACCCGGTCCGAGGCGATCGGATGCGCGACGGCCAGCTCGGCGACGTTGGGATCGCGCCGCTCGACGGCATCGGCGGTCCTCTGCAGGTAGCGGATGGCGGAGGTCGGGTCGTATTCGAGCGCGATCATCGCTTGGAGGGCCCGCGCGTCGGCGTCCCGCTCGCGCTTTCGCCCGTAGCCGAGGCGGACGAGGTCGACGGCCGCGTCGCTCCAGCAGAGGCCGTCGGAGTCGCCGCGCTCGCGCGCCGTGGCGTTGAAGCCGAGCCGGACCAGCCGCACCGCGACCTCGCCCGAGGCCGCATGCGCCAGCTCGTGGCCGAGCACGAACGCCAGCTCCGCTTCGTCCTGGAGGAACCGGACGAGGCCGACGCTCATGAGCAGCGTCCCCGAGGGAAGCGCGAGCACACGATGCTCCGGCGAGTCGACGAAGACGACGCGAGGCTTCCGCGGCGCGCTCTCGATGCGCTCGGCGAGCTGGCGCGCCATGCGGTCGGCGTAGGCCTGCGCCGACGGTTCCGTGACGAAGCGCCAGCGCGTCGCGAGCGCCGCGCGCACCTCGTTCTCGGCTGCGGCGGAGATCTCCTGATCGGGGAGATCGGGCGGCACGCGTCCCGAGCGGCAGTCGTCGCACCGCTGCTCGGCATGCGGGAGAAGCGAGTCGGTCAAGAAAGGGAGGCCGCACGTCTCGCACGTGAGGACGAGCCTGAGGCCGGGAGGGCCCGCCGCGACGCGCGTTCCGCATCGCCCGCAGCGGAGGAGCGAGCGGCCGCCGAACGACGGCGCCGTCACCACCGGCCCGGGCGGGAATCGGTCCCCGCAGCGCGGACATCCATCCGCGTCGTCGGATCGGGACGGGCGCGCGCCGGACGGCGCTACCGCGGTGACATCCACCGCAACCATCCCCAGCCGAAGGCCGCGCCGGCAAGCGTGCCGGGCGCGATCCCCGCGAGCGTCGTGCCGCCGACGGTCCAGCTGATGCCCGTTCCCGCGATCGCACCGGCGGCGACCCAGAGCAGCCACGTCGTGGCCCGCCCATCGGCCGTCGCGAGCGTCCCTTCCGTTCGCGAAGGTGCGCCGGCGGGAGCGATGGGAGCTTGCACGTCCGTCATCGCCGGAAGGTCGATCGCCGTCGTCGCCATCTCGGGGATCGGCGGCAGCGGATCCTCGTTCTCCCACGAAGGACCTTGGTCGACCGGCGCCGGCGCAAGCGGCACGGCGAGAGGAACCGAGACGGGTTCGGGGGCGACGAACTCGACGGGCGCGAGCGCTTGTGCGACCACCTCGACCGGTGCCGCGACGGCGACGGCGTCGCCGCCGAGCGTCGCGACCAGGCGGTACGGACGGAGGCGGTGGAGATCGATCGCGGCGTCGCAACGGCCGCAACGGCCGCGCATCGGCATCGCGAGGATGTCGTGCCGGTAGTGCGTCCCGCAGGCCGGACAATGCGCGATCACGTGGGCGGCCCCCCGATGACGAATTCGAATCGACGGGAAAGCTAATGCCCGCCGCGGCCGGGGTCAAGGAAAGCGCCGGAATGCGGCCCGAATCAACGCGTTTTCCGCTCGCCGTGCTATCCTGGCGCCTTTCGCCTCGGGGGTCGCCCATGAAGGTGTACGACACGCCGGACATCCGCAATATTGCGCTCGTCGGGCACGGAGATTGTGGAAAGACGTCGCTCGCCTCGGCGATGCTCTTCGTGGCCGGCGCGGTCAACCGGCTCGGGCGGGTCGACGACGGAACGGCGACGACCGACTTCGACGAAGAGGAGATCGAGAGGAAGATCTCGCTCCAGACGGCGCTCGCCCACCTCGAGTGGCGGAGCACCAAGATCAACGTCATCGACACGCCGGGCTACGCCGCCTTCGTCGCCGACGCGAAGGCCGGCCTCGCCGTCGCCGACGCCGCGCTCCTCCTCGTCGAGGCGGTCGCGGGCGTGCAGGTCATCACCGAGCGCGTCTTCAAGTACTGCCAGGAATTTCAGGTCCCGCGCATCTTCGTGATCAACAAGCTCGATCGCGAGAACGCGTCGTTCGAGCGGACGATGGACTCCATCTCCGAGCGGTTCGACCGCCGCGCGGCGCCGATCCAGATCCCGATCGGCTCCGAGTCGGGGTTCGAGGGGGTCGTCGACCTCATCACGATGAAGGCCCAC
This sequence comes from Candidatus Polarisedimenticolaceae bacterium, assembly GCA_036275915.1. Taxonomy (NCBI): domain Bacteria; kingdom Pseudomonadati; phylum Acidobacteriota; class Candidatus Polarisedimenticolia; order Candidatus Polarisedimenticolales; family Candidatus Polarisedimenticolaceae; species Candidatus Polarisedimenticolaceae bacterium. The sequence goes on from DASUCV010000004.1 coordinate 322,380, forward strand.
CGCTACGCGAAGGACGCCTCCGGCATGGCCACGGCCGAAGGCGTCCCGGCCGATCTCGCCGACATGGCGAAGGAGTACCACGCGAAGCTCGTCGAGATGGTCGCCGAGAGCGACGACGCGCTCATGGAGGCGTTCTTCGACTCCGGCGACCTGCCTCACGACAAGGTGGTGGCCGGTCTCCACAAGGCCTTCCTCGAACGCAAGATCTTCCCGGTGGTACTCGCCTCGGCGACGAAGGCGATCGGCATCCGCAATATCCTCGACGCCGCGGTCGACCTCGTGCCGTCTCCCGCCGAGCGCGGAGCGAAGCTGGGCGTCAACTCGTCGTCGGGATCTGAAGACTCGCGTCCGCCGTCTCAGACCGCGCCGGTTTCCGCGTTCGTGTTCAAGACGATCGCCGACCCCTACGCCGGACGCCTCTCGCTCTTCCGCGTGATCTCCGGCACGCTCAAGGGCGACACGCCGGTCGTCAACGTGAACCGCGGGACCCCGGAGCGGCTCGGCACCGTCAACGTCCTCCAAGGCAAGCAGCTCGTCGCCGTTTCCGAGCTGCACGCCGGCGATCTCGGATGCGTCGCGAAGCTGAAGGAGACGCGGACCTCGGAGACGCTCTCGGATCCCACGAAGCCGATCCAGTACCCCCCGATCTCCTTCCCCGAGCCCGCGATCTCGTTCGCGATCGAGCCGAAGTCGAAGGGAGACGAGGACAAGATCTCGACGGCGCTCGCGCGGCTCATGGAGGAAGACCCGGTCCTCCGCGTCAACCGCGACGCGCGCACCCACGAGCTCCTCGTCTCGGGGAACGGCCAGGTGCACGTCGAGGTCGCGATCGCGAAGATGAAGAAGAAGTTCGGCGTCGAGGCGATCCTCAAGCAGCCGAAGGTGCCCTACCTCGAGACGATCAAGCGCAAGGTGCCCGCCGTGCAGGGCCGCCACAAGAAGCAGACGGGCGGACGCGGACAGTTCGGCGACTGCTGGCTCGAGATGGAGCCGCTGCCGCGCGGCGCGGGGTTCGAGTTCGTGGACAAGATCTTCGGCGGGTCGATCCCGCAGAACTTCCGGCCGGCGGTGGAGAAGGGCGTCCGTGAATCCGCCGAGCGCGGCTGGCTCTCGGGCAACCCCGTCGTCGACTTCCGCGTCATCCTGACCGACGGCTCGTACCACGACGTCGACTCGTCGGAGATGGCGTTCAAGATCGCGGGATCGCTCGCCTTCAAGGCCGCGATCGAGCAGGCCCGCCCGACGATCCTCGAGCCGATCTACGCCGTCGAGATCTCGGCCCCCGAGGAGTACATGGGCGACATCATGGGCGATCTCTCCTCCCGCCGCGGCAAGCCGCAGGGGATGGAGACCCAGGGCCACTACCAGATCATCAAGGCCTCGGTGCCGCTCGCCGAGATGCTGACCTACGCCTCGACCTTGAAGTCGATCACGTCGGACCGCGGGACGTACCACATGGAGTTCGATCACTACGACGAGGTCCCCGCCGGAGTCCAAGAGAAAATCGTCTCCGAGTACGCCCGCCACAAGCAGGCCGAGGCGGAAAAGTAGGCTTCCCATGACACGCGACTGGGTTTACGTCTCCGAGCTCGGAGACCACGTCGGGGAGACCGTCACCCTCAAGGGCTGGGTCTACCAGAAGCGCTCGTCGGGGAAGATCCGCTTCCTCGTGCTTCGCGACGGAACCGGCTATCTGCAGTGCGTCGCCGGCGTGAAGGACGTCTCGCCCGAGACGTTCGAGTCGCTCGATCGCGTGACCGCGGAGTCGTCCGTCGAGATCTCGGGCACGGTGCGCAAGGACGACCGCGCGCCCGGCGGGTTCGAGCTCGGCCTCCAGGCCCTCACGATCCTCCACCTCGCGGCGGAGTACCCGATCCAGCCGAAGGAGCACGGCGTCGAGTTCCTCTTCGACCACCGGCACCTCTACCTGCGCTCGAAGACCCCGCACGCCGTCCTGCGCCTGCGCAACGAGATCGTGCAGGGCTGCCGCGACTTCTTCTACGACCGCGACTTCGTCCTCATCGACTCGCCGATCCTGACGCCCAACGCGTGCGAGGGAACGTCCACGCTCTTCGAGACGCCGTACTTCGACGAGAAGGCTTATCTCACGCAGTCGGGGCAGCTCTACCTCGAGCCGGCGTGCATGGCGTTCGGCCGCGTCTACTGCTTCGGCCCGACGTTCCGCGCCGAGAAGTCGAAGACACGCCGCCACCTCACCGAGTTCTGGATGATCGAGCCGGAGGTGGCGTTCCTGGAGTTCCCCGGCCTCCTCGAGCTGGCCGAGGAGTTCATCTCCTACGTCGTCGGCCGCGCGCTCGACCGCTGCAAGGAAGAGCTGAAGGTCTTGGAGCGCGATACGCACCTTCTCGAGAAGGTCGTGCCGCCGTTCCCGCGGCTCCGCTACGACGACGCGGCGAAGATCCTGACCACGGACGAGTCGCAGCGGAAGATGGCCGAGACCGGTGCGCCGGCGTTCGCGTACGGGAACGATTTCGGCGCCTTCGACGAGACGCTGCTCACGCAACGTTTCGAGACGCCGGTCATGGTCACGCACTGGCCGGCGGCGATCAAATCGTTCTACATGCAGCCGGCGCCCGACGATCCCACGAAGGCCTTGGGCGTCGACGTCTTGGCACCGGAAGGCTACGGCGAGATCATCGGCGGCAGCCAGCGCATTCACGATCACGACCTGCTCCTCGAGCGCATCAAGTCCCACGATCTCCCGGTCGCCGCGTTCCAGTGGTACCTCGACATCCGGAAGTACGGCACGGTGCCTCACTCAGGGTTCGGGATGGGCATCGAGCGCTGCGTCACCTGGATCACCGGGCTCCAGCATCTGCGCGAGGCGATCCCCTACCCGCGCCAGATCAACCGCATCTACCCGTGACGCGCACGAAGGTCGGCGTCGTCAGCCTCGGGTGCTCGAAGAACCTGGTCGACACCGAGGTGATGCTCGGCCATCTCGACGCCGCCGGCTGCGAGACCGTGCTCACCCCGGACGACGCCGACGTCCTCGTCATCAACACCTGCGGCTTCATCGAGGCCGCGCGCGAGGAATCGATCCAGGCGATCCTCGAGGCCGCGCGCCTGAAGAAGGCGGGGAAGGTTCGCCGGGTCGTCGTCGCCGGCTGTATGGTCCAGCGCTACCGCGAAGAATTGGCGAAGGAGCTTGCGGGGGACGTCGACGCGCTCCTCGGATTGGACGAGCTGCAGGGAATCGTCGAGGCGGTCGGACTCTCGGCGGCGCCTCGCAGCGACCTGCCGATCCTCGGCGTCACCACGGTGACCCCGTCGAAGTTCCTGTACTCGGCGGAGACTCCCCGTCGCCGCGCCACACCCCCGTGGACCGCGTTCGTCAAGATCGCCGAGGGGTGCGATCACACCTGCTCGTTCTGCGCCATCCCGGCGTTCCGCGGCACGTTCCGGTCGCGTCCGATCGACGACGTCGTCGCCGAGGCGGCGGCGCTCTCCCGCGCCGGCGCGCGCGAGATCAACCTGATCGCGCAGGACTCGAGCCATTACGGCCGCGACCGCGGCGCCGGGCCCGAGCTTCCGGACCTGCTGCGGCGTCTCGACGCGGTGCCGGAGCTCCGGTGGATCCGCGTCCACTACCTGTATCCGAACACGGTGACGGACCGCCTCGTCGAAGCGATGGCGACCCTTCCGCACGTCGCCCCGTACGTCGATATTCCGCTCCAGCACGCGCATCCCGACACGCTCAAGCGGATGCGCCGCGGAGGATCCTCGGACTCGCACCTCGAGCTCCTCGCGCGATTCCGCGCCGCGATGCCCGCAGCCGCGCTCCGGAGCACCTTCATCGTCGGCTTCCCGGGCGAGACCGAGGCGGAGTTCGAGGCGCTCCTCGCGTTCGTCGCGGCGGCGCGGTTCGATCATCTCGGCGTCTTCACGTACTCGCACGAGACCTCGACCTCGGCGTACGCGCTCGCCGACGACGTCCCGGCCGAGGTGAAGGAGGAGCGGCGCGCGCGCCTCATGGCGCTCCAGCAGTCGATCGCCTTCGAGGTGCTCGCGCGACGGATCGGAGCGACGGCCGAGGTGCTCGTCGAGGGCGCGCACCCCGACACCGACGATCTCCTCGTCGGCCGCCTCGCGACGCAGGCGCCGGACGTCGATGGACAGGTGATCATCAACGACGGCTTCGTCGTCGATGCCGACGCCGGGGACATCCGCCTCGCCGCGCACGCGCGCCCAGGCGCGTTCGCACGCGTCCTGCTGACGGAGACCGCCGGGTACGACCTCGTCGGGAGGATCGTCGGTGCCGCGTGAGGCACCGGCCCGCGACCGGATCGCTCTCGCGCTCGCGACCGGCCTCGGCATCGGCTATGCGTCGGTCGCTCCCGGAACGTGGGGCTCGCTCCCCGGCGTCGCCCTCGCGGCGCTCCTCACCCGGTGGGCGGGCGGTTGGGCGGTCCTGGGCGGCGCCACCGTGGTTGCGGCCGTCGGTCTCTGGGCGGCCGATCGCGCCGCCCGCCGCCTCGGCGAGACCGATCCCGGCCAGGTGGTCGTCGACGAGATCGCGGGCCAGATGGTGACGCTCGCCTTTCTTCCGTGCACCGCTCGCGTGCTCGTTGCAGGTTTTTTCGTCTTTCGAGCGCTCGACGTCTGGAAGCCGTGGCCCGCGAACCGCCTCGAGGCGCTCCCCGGCGGCTCGGGTATCATGGCCGACGATCTCATGGCGGGACTCTACGGGAACCTGCTGCTCCACTTGATCGCCCACTGGCAGCCCGGATGGTTGGGGGCCCTGTGAACGTCTGGAACGCGCTCGACGCCTTTCCGACAGGCCGCGAGCCCCTCGTGGCCACGATCGGGAACTTCGACGGCGTGCACCTCGGCCATCAAGCGATCCTCGTCAGCGTCACGACCGCCGCCCGGGCGCGCTCCGCACCGTCGCTCGTGATCACCTTCGATCCGCATCCGCTCGCCGTCGTCTCCCCCGGACGCCGGCCCAAGCTCCTGCAGACGCGCCGGCAGAAGCTCGAGACCCTCGAGAGCTGCGGCGTCGACGGCGTGCTCCTGCTCCCGTTCGACAGGGAGCTCGCCGCGCTCGACGGAGAGGCGTTCTTCGGGGCGTACCTGTCCGAGCGCCTGCGCTTCGCCGCGATCCACGTCGGCCGCAACTTCCGCTTCGGACGGGCGCGCGGAGGGGACCTCCACGTGCTCGAGACGATCGGCCGCGAACGCGGCTTCACCGTCGTCGGCGTGCCCCACGTCGAGATCGAGGGCGAGGTCGTGTCGTCGTCGGCGATCCGCGCCGCGGTCGAGGCGGGAGAGGTCGAGCGCGCGCGCGCCATGCTCGGGCGGCCGTACCCCGTCACCGGTATCGTCGTCCGCGGTGACGGACGCGGGCGCCTGCTCGAGTTCCCGACCGCGAATCTCGCCGTCGACAACGAGCTGATCCCCCGCCGAGGCGTCTACGTCACGGAGACCTCGGCGTTCGCGACGCGGTTCCCGTCGATCACGAACGTCGGTGTCCGGCCCACCTTCGGCGGCAGCACGCTCACGGTGGAGTCCCATCTCCTCGACGTCGACGAGGATCTCTACGACGAGCGGCTCGAGGTGCGCTTCCTCGCGCGGCTCCGCGACGAGAAGAAATTCGCCGGCGTCGCCGAGCTCGCCGATCAGATCGCCCGCGACCGCGCCGCCGCGCTCTCGTTCTTCTCCGGCCTCTCCCTCGCCCGGCGGTGAACCGGGTGCCGCCGCACGACGGAATCTTCGACTTCGACGCCGACGACGAGCGGACAGGCTCGGCGGGCGCCGGCGCCGAGCCGGCGTTCACGCCCGCGACGCAAGCGGACCCGCGTGCCATCGCATCGGCCGGGCGGCGAGGGTTCTTCGTCACGTTCGAAGGCATCGAGGGCTCGGGGAAATCCACGCAGATCGAGCGTCTGGCCGAGCGCCTCCGCGCGGCGGGCGAGCCGGTCGTCGTCACGCGGGAGCCGGGCGGCTCGCCGCTCGGCCGGCGGCTGCGCACGCTCCTGCTTGCCGAGGGGACGGGCACGATCGACGCGCTCGCGGAGCTCCTGCTCTACGTGGCCGACCGGGCCCAGCACCTGCGCGAGGTCGTCGAGCCGGCGCTCGCCCAGGGCACGCACGTCCTCTGCGACCGGTTCGCCGACGCGACGCTCGCGTACCAGGGGTTCGCGCGCGGCATCGACCTCGATCTGATCCGGTTGCTCCACCGCACGCCGCCGCTCGATCGCAAGCCCGACCGCACCGTCCTCCTCGATCTCGATCCGGACATCGGCCTCGCCCGCGCGCGGAAGAGGAACGATGATCTCGGCGTCGGAGGCAGCGAGGGACGGTTCGAGAACGAGGCGCTCGCCTTCCACGAGCGCGTGCGCAACGGCTATCTCTGCCTCGCGGAGGCCGAGCCGTTCCGCTTCCGGATCGTCGCGGCCGAGGGAGCCGCCGATCGAGTGGAAGCGCGCATCGCCGACCTGCTCTCCGACCTGTTCCCCGGCCTCGACGAGGAAGAGCCCTCGTGATCTTCCCGGAGATCCTCGGCGCCGCGTCCCCGCGCGAGGTGCTCGCGCGCATGCTCCTGTCCGGCCGCGTCCCCCACGCCCTCCTCTTCCACGGCCCCGAGGGTGTCGGCAAACGGACGGTGGCCGAGCGGTTCGCGGTCTCGCTCCTGTGCGAGTCGCCGGGCGAAGACGGCGCCGCCTGCGGACGCTGCGCCGCTTGCCGGAAGGCCGGGCACGGGAACCACCCGGACCTCCTCGTCACGACGCGCCTCCCCAAGGCGGCCGCCAAGGAGGCCGCGGCCGACGGCGACGACGAGCCCGAGACCGGCGAGGGGGGCGACCTTCGCGCCTGGATCGTCGTCGAGCAGATCCGCGCCCTCACCGAGCACGCCGCGTACGCGCCCCGCGAGGCGCGGTCGCGTGTCTTCCTCGTCGATCCGGCCGATCGCATGAACCCGGCCGCGCAGAACGCGCTCTTGAAGACGCTCGAAGAGCCTCCCGGACGCGCGGTGATCATCCTCGTCGCGTCCCGTCCGCACGTGCTCTTCCCCACCGTGCGCTCGCGTTGCTTTCAGCTCGGCTTCCCGGCGATGGCACCCGCGGCGCTTGCCTCGGCGCTCGCCGCCCGCGGCATGCCGCCGGTCGAAGCAGGTGCGCGCGCGGCGCTCGCCGAGGGCCGGCCGGGACGCGCGCTGACCCTGGACCTCACGGCGGCGGCGGAGCGGCGCGATGCGGTCCTCGCCATGCTCGAGTCGCTCACCGCCTCCCGCGATGGGCTCGCCGGCATGCCTTCCTTCGTCGACGGGCTCGTCGGCGAGGAGGAAGCGACGATGCTCGAGGGGCTCGAGCTCGTGGAGGCGCTCCTGCGCGACGCGGCACGTCTGGCGTCCGGGTCGAGATCGGTGCTCCACACCGACGTGGCCTCGCGTCTCGCGCGCCTCGGCGGCACGCTGGGTTTCGCGCGTGCGGCCGAGCTGTCGACGCTCGCCGATCGCTTGCGCTCCGATCTGCGGTTCAACGTGAACAAGACCCTGCTCGCGGAGACGCTGCTCGCCGCCGTCGCGGGAGGCCCGGTCCCCGCCTAGCGCGTCAGCCAAGCGACGGCCTCGACGTGCGCCGTCTGCGGAAAGAGATCGAACGGGGTCACCCGCAGGAGCCTGTAGCCCGCGCGCGCGAGGCCGAGGACGTCGCGCGCGAGCGTCGCGGGATCGCACGACACCAGCGCGATCCGGCCCGGTGCGAGCCGCGCGATCCCCTGCGCGACGCCGCGGCCGAAGCCCGTGCGCGGAGGATCGGCGACGAGGAGATCGGCCGCCGGCGCCGTCTCGAGGAATTCACCCGCATCGCCGCGCACGAATCGGGCGCTCGCAACGCCGGCCCTCTCGGCCGCATCTCGACCGCACTGCACCGCGGCCGCATCCGCTTCGACGATCGTCACGTGCGCGCCTCGCCGGGCGAGCGCAAGCCCGAACCCGCCGACGCCCCCGTAGAGCTCGACGACCGAGGCGACTCCCGCCGACGCATCGAGCAGATGACGTCCGAGCAGATCGGCGGCGCGCGGATGCACCTGGAGGAAGGTGCCGGCGGGAACCCGGAAGGACGTCCCGAGGATCGTCTCCTCGATCCACGGCCGGCCGGCGAGCGTGATCGTCGATGCCCCGCCGCGGCGCCCGGGCGCCGCCTTGAGGGCGACGACGCCGGTCAATCCCCGCTCGCGAGCCATGGCGTCCCGGGCGAACGCCGAGAGCGTCGCCGCGGGCGAGGCGCCTCCGAAGAATGCGATGAGCCGATCCGCACCCGACGTCGACGCGCGGAACGCCACGCGCTCCGGCGGCGCTGCCCTCCGATCGTCGAGGAAGAATGCCCGGACGAGATCGACGAGCGGACCGAGGCGCGGATCGGCGATGGCGCAGGCGGGCACGTCGACGACACTCGCATCGCCGGCGGAGTGGTAGCCGAAGACCCGCCGATCGGATGCATCCCGGCCGAACACCATCTCGATCTTGCCTCGGTAGCCGAGCCATGGGCGCGGCGCCTCGATCGGATCCACCGGGGGGTCTTCGATCTTCGCGATCCGCTCGAGCGCGTCGACCACGAAACGCCGCTTGGCCTCCCGCTGATCGTCCTCGCCGACCGGCATGAGCGGGCATCCGCCGCAGCTCTCCTGCACGGGGCACGGGGTCGCACGCCGGGCCGGCGAGGGCAAGGAGATCGACCGGGCGATCGCCTCGACGAATCGGCCGCGGTCCCGCCGGATCTCGGCCTGGACCGTGTCGCCCGGAACGGCGCCCGCGACGAGCACGACGCGCCCCTCGTGACGAGCGATCACCCGGCCCCCGGCCGCCCATCGGTCGGGAACGACCTCGATGACCCCCAGGTTTTGGGCCTCTGACTCCGTAGGACGCGACATCTGGTATTTTCTTGTTGACACGTCCGGTGTGTGCGGTTAAGGTCGGGGCGCGTTCGGCACGGCTGTCTTGGATGGAGTGGCAATGAAGGCGTCTTCGGACGTTGCTCGCTCTCCCCGGCGGAGGGTCATCCCAAATCGACTCGACCCGCCAATATCCATCTTCCGGTCCCGCGATCCTCGGGCCCGGGAGGTCGGCCAATGTGTACCCACCCCTGGTATCTCGACCCGTGCCTGGGAATCCCGATACCGGGGAGAGCGAGCAACGCCCGAGGAATTCTACACCGCCTGATCTCTGATTCCGTCCAACCGTCTTTCCGCAGAATCAGTCCTCTAAAAGTCAGAATGCGTCCACATCGGGTGCTTTACGCCCCCAGGGGTCAAGCGTACATCTTTCGGCGGTCCCTGGGTTTCGGGGGAGGCCAGTGGACCTCTTGGGGGCCGCGGGGCGCTGGGCGAACCGGGGGGTAATCGCAGGCGCTTCCGCGGCTCCGTCTTTCCGGATCAGTAGGCGCGAAGCCGGGCCTCGTAGGCGTCGAGATTGGCTCGCAGCTCCGCCACCGAATCCCCTCCCAGCTTCTCCAGCAGCGCATCGGCGAGGACGATGGCGAGCATCGCTTCACCCACGACGCCCGCCGCGACGATCGGAATGGTGTCCGTGCGCTCGACGTCGGCGACGAACGCTTCCTTCGTGACGAGATCGGCCGAGGGGAGCGCGCGCGGGATCGTGGCGAGCGGCTTGAGCCAAGCGGTGAGCCGGACCGGCTCCCCGTTCGTGATCCCCCCTTCGATGCCGCCCGCGCGGTTCGTCCCGCGGGCAAAGCGCCGTCCCACGGCGTCGTAGGCGATCGCGTCGTGCGCGGCCCGCCCGCCGCCGGCGGCGACCTCGATTCCTCCGCCGATCGAGACCGCCTTCACGGCCTGGATCGACAACACGGCACCGCCGAGGCGGGCGTCGAGGCGCCGGTCCCAGTGCACGTGGCTGCCGAGCCCCGGCGGCACCCCGCGCGCGATGATCTCGAACGATCCGCCGACCGAATCGCCCGCGCGCCGGGCGTCGTCGACCGCCCGGATCATCGCCTCGATCGTCGCAGTGCGCGGCGATCGCATCGGCAGGTCGTCGGCGAGCGCGAACACGGCGTCGAGATCGTCGCCCTCGTCCGGTGCCGCGACAGCGGCGCCGACGGCGAGCGTCCGGCTCGTGACGTGAATGCGCGCCGTGTCGAGCAGGGCCTTCGCGAGCGCACCCGCGGCGACACGGGCCGCTGTCTCGCGCGCGCTCGCTCGCTCGAGGATGTCGCGCGCGTCGTACGTTCCGTATTTCAAGGCCCCGGCGAGATCCGCGTGGCCGGGACGCGGCCGCGTGATCGCACGCGCGGCGCCGCCTTCGGGTGGCGCGCCTTCGGTCGCCATGACCTCGGACCAGTTCGCGTGGTCACGATTGCGAATGAGGAGACTCACCGGCGACCCGAGCGTGCGCCCGTGCCGGACGCCGCCCAAGAGCTCGACCGTGTCCGACTCGATCGCCATGCGTCCACCGCGTCCGTAGCCGCCCATGCGGCGCCTGAGCTCGCGATCGATCGCCGCGCGCGCGACGGGCACGCCCGAAGGGAGTCCTTCGACGATCGTGGTGAGCGCGGGGCCATGCGACTCGCCGGCGGTGAGGAAGCGGAACGGCATGGCGTGCGACGTTACCACGCCCGCCGCGCGCTGATATCGTGAGGCCGATGGAGATCTTGACCGGATCGCAGATGCGCCGGGTCGACGCCCGGGCGATCGAAGAGCGCGGCATCCCCTCGATCGAGCTCATGGAAGCGGCGGGCGGAGGGGTCGCCCGCGCCATGCTCGAGGAGATCCCGGGACTGAGAGAGCGGCGGGTGGTCGTGCTCTGCGGAAGGGGAAACAACGGCGGCGACGGGCTCGTGGCCGCGCGGCACCTCGCAGCGGCGGGCGTCCCCGTCGAGATCGTCCTCCTGGCGACCGCCGACGCGTTGAAGGGCGACGCCGCCGAGAACGCCCGCCGAGCGCGCGCCGCGGGCCTCGCCGTGCGTGAGATTCCCGACGAGGCGGCATGGAAGGGGGCGGCGCTCGACGCGGGCCCGGCGGACGTCGTCGTCGACGCCATCTTGGGAACCGGCGTGACGGGAGGGGCGCGGGGCCTCGCGGCCGTCGTCATCGAAGCGTCCGGCGCGTGGCCCGCGACCTTCGTGTCGATCGACCTGCCGTCGGGCGCCGACGCCGACTCCGGAGAACTCCCCGGCCCCGTGCTGCGCGCCCATCGCACCTACACGCTCTGCCGTCCCAAGCTCTGCGTCGTCCTCGAGCCGGTCGCGAGCCACGCGGGACCGTTCCGCGTGATCGACATCGGGATTCCCGGCGACGCGATCGGCGCGGAGAGATCCGATCTCTCGTGGATCGACGCGGAAGCGGCCGCAGCGCTTCTCCCTCCCCGCCCACGGGGCGCTCACAAGGGGACGATGGGGCATCTCCTCGTAGCCGCCGGGTCCCGTGGAAAGTCCGGAGCCGCGTCGCTCGTCGCCGAGGCGGCCTTGCGCTCGGGGGTGGGACTCGTCACCGCCGCGGTGCCGCGCGGCGTCCAGGACGTCGTCGCCGCCTCGCGAGCCGAGGTGATGACCGAGGGCCTCGCGGAAACGCGCGCGGGAACCCTCGCCGCGCCGGCGGCGGCCGTTCTCCTCCGCCTGTCGTCGAGCTGCTCCGCCCTCGCCCTCGGGCCGGGGCTCGGCCTCGCGAGCGCGGCCGGAGCGGTCGTCCGCACCGTTCTGGCGCGGCGCGCGCTACCCATGGTTCTCGACGCCGACGGCCTCAATGCGATCGCCGGGCGGCGCTCCCCGGCGCCGAAGCACGCGCTCGTCGTCACCCCGCACCCCGGTGAGGCGGCGCGTCTCCTGCGGACGACCGCGGCCGCGATCCAGAGCGATCGTCTCGGCTCGGCGCGACGGCTCGCCGCCCTGACGGGCGGGATCGCCGTCCTCAAGGGGCGCCGCTCGATCGTCGCGAGACCGGAGGGTGGCGCGGCGTTCATCGCGAGCGGCAACCCGGGCATGGCGACCGGAGGGAGCGGGGATGCCCTGACGGGGGTCATCGGAGCTCTCCTGGCCCGTCGCATGGAGCCGTTCGACGCGGCGGTCCTCGGGACGTACGTTCATGGCGCGGCAGGCGATTTCGCCGCCGCGCGGCTCGGCGAGGAAGGAATGCTCGCCGGCGACATCATCGCCTCCCTTCCGGAGGCCTGGCGTGCGCTGGCGGCGGTGCGGGACGAGGGGCGGCGGTGGACACGAGGGGTGTGAGGAGCAAGCCGAAGGCGGGGCCGCAAGGCGCGGCCTCCTCGGCGCCGGGCTCGCGAACGGTCTTCTCGCTCAGCGAGGAGGAGACGCTCGATCTGGGGCGAGGGGTCGGCCGCTCCCTCAAGGGCGGCGAGCTGCTGCTCCTCGAAGGCGACCTCGGCTACGGCAAGACCGTCTTCGCGCGCGGCGTCGCGACCGCGCTCGGCATCCCGCCGGAAGAGGTCACGTCGCCGTCGTACACGCTCGTCCACGAGTACAAGGGCGGGCGCGTGCCCGTCTTCCACCTCGACCTCTACCGCCTCGACGAGAACGACGAGCAGGCGGGCGGTTTCGGCGTCGAGGAGATCCTCGCCGCGGGCGGGGTCGTGCTCGTCGAGTGGGGCGAGAAGCTGCCGCCGTTCTTGAAGCGCGGGGCGACGACGATCCGCTTCCATGACGTCGGCGAGGGCTCGCGACGGATCGAGATCGTCGCCGAGCCGAAGACCGTGCCGCGCCCGCGCGGGGACGCCTGATCGCGCGTCAGTCCAGGCGGTAGTTCGGCGCTTCCTTCGTGATGATGACGTCGTGGGCGTGGGACTCCCGCAGGCCCGCCGAGGTGATGCGCACGAACCGCGCGTCGCGACGGAGCGCGTCGATGTCGCGGCAGCCGGTGTAGCCCATTCCGGCGCGCAGGCCACCGACGAGCTGACCGACGAGCCCCGCGAGCGGGCCCTTGTAGGGGACGCGGCCCTCGATCCCCTCGGGGACGAGTTTGCGCTCGTCGAACTCGTCCTGAAAGTAGCGATCGGACGAGCCGCGCTTCATCGCGCCGAGGCTCCCCATCCCGCGGTACTCCTTGAACGTGCGGCCCTGGAAGAGCACCGTCTCGCCGGGCGCCTCCTCGGTGCCGGCAAAGAGGCTTCCGATCATCACGGCGTTGGCACCGGCCGCCAAAGCCTTGACCACGTCTCCCGAGAACTTGATGCCGCCGTCGGCGATGAGCGGCACGCCGGCCTTCTCGCACGCTTGCGAGGCCTCGGCGATCGCGCTGATCTGAGGGACTCCCGCGCCGGTGACGATCCGCGTGGTGCAGATGCTCCCGGGTCCGACGCCGACCTTGACCGCGTCGACGCCGCGCTCGACGAGAGCCCGGGCGCCGACGCCGGTCGCGACGTTACCGCCGACGAGCTGGATTCCCGGGTGCGCCTCGCGGAGGCGCCCGACCATCGCGAGCACGCCTTCGCTGTGTCCGTGCGCGGTGTCGACGACGAGGACGTCGACGCGCGCCTCGACGAGCGCGGCCGCGCGCTCGAGCGTGTCCTTCGCGATGCCGAGGGCGGCTCCGACCCGGAGGCGTCCCAGCTCGTCCTTGCAGGCGTTCGGGAACTTGATCTGCTTCTGGATGTCCTTGACCGTGATGAGGCCGACGACGCGCCCCGCTTGATCGACGACGGGCAGCTTCTCGATGCGGTGCTTGTGGAGGAGCTCCTTCGCCTGCTCGAGCGTCGTGCCCTTCGGCACGGTCACGAGATTCTCGCTCGTCATCAGCTCGCGGATCGGCAGATCGTTCTGCGTGCAGAAGCGGAGGTCGCGATTCGTCAAGATCCCGACGAGGCGTCCGGCGTCGTCGACGACCGGAAGTCCCGAAATACGATAGCGGCTCATCGCCTCGAGCGCCTCGAAGACGCGCTGGTGGGGCCGCATCGTGACCGGATCGACGATCATCCCGGACTCGGAGCGCTTGACCTTGTCGATCTCGCTCGCCTGATCCTCGATCGAGAGGTTCTTGTGGATGATCCCGACGCCGCCCTCCTGCGCGATCGCGACGGCGAGGCGTGACTCCGTCACGGTATCCATCGCGGAGGAGACGAGCGGAACGTTGAGGGTGATCGTCCGCGTCAAGCGGGTCTTGATGTCGACCTCGCTCGGAAGGACTCTCGAGTGCGCGGGAACGAGGAGAACGTCGTCGAAGGTGAGGGCGTCCGCAATCGGGGTCGTGAGCAACGGTGCCTCCCTCCCCCTGGATCCGCTCGCCGGCCGGGAGAGCGGATTCTAGCAGGCGCGCAAAATCAGCCGCGCTTGGTGCCGCACCCCGCGCAGAACTTCGCGCCCTCGGCGAACGCAGCACCGCAGTTCGGACAGAACTTCGCGGTCGCCGCGGCGGTCGCGACGCCGCCCTGCGACGCCCCCGACGGAGACCCCGCGAGCGCGTCCTTCATCATGCCGGCCATCGTGAGTCCCAATCCCGCGCCGACCCCGAGGCCGACGCCGCTCGCGGCGGCTCCGCCCTCACCCGAAGGGTTCTTCGCCGCGTCGCCGAGCGCCTGCGCCGCCTTGAAGCGCATGTACGCCGCCTGGTCGCCGACCGCGGCCATGCCGGTGCGCTCGTCGATGACACGCTGAACCTCGTCCGGAGGCGTGATCGCGCCGACGAAGAAGTCGGTCATCTCGAGGCCGTACTTGGCGAAGTCTCCCGCGACACGTCCCTTGAGCCCCTCTCCCAGCTCGTCGTAGTGCTGCGGCAGGTCGAAGATCGTCTTGAGCGTGGTACCCAAGACGTCGTTCAAGCGCGCGACGATGACGTCGCGAAGGTAACCCTCGACCGCGTCGGTCGTGTAACGGCCCTGGCTTCCCACGATCTGGTTGACGAAGAGCTGCGGATCGGTCACGCGGATCGCGAAAGCACCGTTGGCGCGCAGACGGACCATCGCGAGCTCGGAGTCCCGGAAGACGACCGGCTCACGCGTCCCCCACTTCATGCCGGTGAACACCTTCTTCGCGACGAAGTAGACGTCGGCACGGAACGGCGACGTGCCGCCGAAGGGAATCGAAAGCAGCCGCGTCAGGAGCGGGACGTTCGCGGTCGTGAGCGTGTGACGTCCGGCGGAGAACGTGTCGAGCGCCTTACCGTCGCGGAAGAAGACCGCCCACTGGTTCTCCGAGACCACGAGCTGCGCGCCGAGCTTGAGCTCGCCGCCGGCGGCGAACCGCCACACGATCTCGCTTCCCGAATCGTCCTTCCACTCGATGACTTCGATGGCCATGGGTCCTCCCTACGTGGTCGGCTTCTCTAAGACCTCGCGCCGCCTCACGATCCGCTCGTCCAGGGCGGCGGCCGCGTCCGCGAGCGCCGCGAGGCCGGCGGTGTCGGCGGCTCGCAGCTTGTCGGACAGCGCGACGACGTCGTCGACGAGTGCGGCGTCGTACGCGTAGATCTGGTCGAGCTCAGCTTCCTTGATCTTGAGCTGGTCGAAGACGCCGCTGTAGCCGTAGTCGGCGTAGCGCAGCGACGACACCGACTTCTGGAGCGCCCGGTCGAGGCGGCCGATCGCGTCGAGCGCCGCGAGCTCGCCCGCGTCCATCGCCTTGTTGCGCAGCGTCTGGAGCGCCGCGCGCCCGCCGTCGAGCCGGCCCGCCAGGAAATCGCGCAGGCGGCGGTCGGTCTCGCGCCGCGCCTCGCGCTCGCGGTAGCCGGCGATGCCCGGGATGTGGCTCGCGATGCGCTCGAGGAAGTTTTTCTCGGAAACCGGCATCGTCATGGCGTCACCTCGACTGGGAACTGTCAACTGTGAACTGTTAACCCAGTTGGGTCGACAGTCAACAGTTCACAGTCAAGAGTCAGGGTTCGTTCTCTCCGTGGCATTTCTTGTATTTCTTACCGGAGCCGCACGGGCAAAGATCGTTCCGGCCCACTTTCGCGACCTTGCGCGTCACCGTCGCCACGCCGCCCTTCGCGGTCACGCCGGCGGCGGATTGCGACGCCGCGCGGAAAACCTGCTCCTGCTCGCGGCGCCGCTTTTCCTCTTCACGCCGGCGGTCTTCGTCGGTCATCGGGTCCAGAAGGAAGAGGAAGCGGACGGCGTCGTTCTCGATCCGCTCGCGCATGAGGCCGAACATGTCGAACGACTCGCGCTTGTACTCGACGAGAGGATCCTTCTGGCCATAGGCCCTGAGACCGATCCCGTCCTTCAGATGATCCATCGCGAGAAGATGGTCCTTCCAGGAATGGTCGATGATCTGGAGCAGGATATGCCGCTCGTACTGGCGCATGAGATCGGCGCCGATCTTCGTTTCCTTCTCCGTGTACCGGGTGTCGAGGCGGTCCCACACCGTCTCCGACACCTGATCTACCGACATCGTCTTGACCTGGATGCCGTCCTTCTCGAGGTCATAGCCGAAGAAGTACTGGAGCTGCTGCCGGAACGGCTCGACCTCCCAGTCGGCGACGTCCTTCTTGCTCGCGATGTAGTCGTCGACGAGGACGGCGAGGATCTCTTGGGCCTTGCCCTCGACGTACTGCTTCTGCTCCTTGCCCTCGAGCAGCTCGCGCCGCAGGCCGTAGATCTCCTGCCGCTGCTTGTTGTTGACGTCGTCGTACTCGAGGAGGTGCTTGCGCGTCTCGTAGTTGCGCTGCTCGACCTGCTTCTGCGCACGCTCGATCGCACGGCTGACCATCCCCGACTCGATCGGGACGTTCTCTTCCATGCCGAGACGGACCATCGCGCCCTTCAGGCGGTCACCGCCGAAGATGCGCATGAGATCGTCGTCGAGGCAGAGGAAGAAACGCGACGAGCCGGGATCGCCCTGGCGTCCCGAGCGGCCGCGGAGCTGGTTGTCGATGCGGCGCGATTCGTGCCGCTCGGTCCCGAGGATGTGGAGGCCGCCTAGGCCCGTGACCTGGTCGTGCTCGGTGCGGCAGTCCAGACGGGCGCGCTCGAGGGCCTCGTCGAAGGCGGCGGCCCACGCCTCGGCCGGCGTCTCGGCGAGCTTCATCCCGCGAAGCACGAGCTCCTGTTTCGCGAGGAACTCGGGGTTGCCGCCGAGGAGGATGTCGGTGCCGCGGCCCGCCATGTTCGTGGCGATCGTCACCGCGCCGACGCGGCCGGCCTGCGCGACGATCTCCGCTTCCATCTCGTGGTACTTCGCGTTCAGGACGACGTGCTTGATCCCGCGCCGCTTGAGGAGCGTCGAGAGCCTCTCGGACTTCTCGATCGACACGGTTCCGACGAGGGTCGGCTGGCCGCGCTTCTGGCAGTCGACGATCTCCTCGACGACGCCGTGCCACTTCTCTTCCTCGGTGCGGTAGACGACGTCCTGCTGATCCTTGCGGACCATCGCGCGGTTCGTCGGGATGACGACGACCTCGAGGTTGTAGATCTTGTCGAACTCGACCGCTTCCGTGTCGGCGGTGCCGGTCATCCCGGAGAGCTTGCCGTACATGCGGAAGTAGTTCTGAAAGGTGATCGTCGCGAGCGTCTGGTTCTCCCGCTCGATCTTGACGCCTTCCTTCGCCTCGACCGCCTGGTGCAGCCCGTCGCTACAGCGCCGTCCCGGCATGAGACGCCCGGTGAACTCGTCGACGATGACGACCTGCCCGTCCTTGATCATGTAATCGACGTCCCGCTTGAAGAGGACGTGCGCCTTGAGCGCCTGGTTGACGTGATGGAGCGTCTCCATCTCGGACGGGTCGTAAAGGTTGTCGATTCCCAGGAGGCGCTGGCAGTGCTCGACGCCCCGGTCGGTCAGCGAGACGGTGCGCGCCTTCTCGTCGACGACGTAATCGCCGACGTCGTCGTGCTCGTAGTCCTTCCCGCCCTGGATCACCGCGCCCTTCTCGAGCCGGGGGATGATCTTGTCGACGCGCGCGTAGAGGTCGGTCGATTCCTCGGCGGGCCCCGAGATGATGAGCGGGGTCCTGGCCTCGTCGATGAGGATCGAGTCGACCTCGTCGACGACCGCAAAGTTGTGCCCGCGCTGCACCATCGCCGCGATCGAGAACTTCATGTTGTCGCGGAGGTAGTCGAAGCCGAACTCGTTGTTGGTGCCGTAGGTGATGTCGGCCCCGTAGGCGGCCTGCCGCTGCTCGTCGGTCAGGTCGTGCTGGATGCACCCGACGGTCATCCCCAGAAACCCGTGGATGCGGCCCATCCACTCGGAGTCGCGGCGTGCGAGGTAGTCGTTCACCGTGACGACGTGGACGCCCTTCCCCGAGAGCGCGTTCAAGTACGCGGGCAGGGTCGCAACGAGGGTCTTCCCTTCACCCGTGCGCATCTCGGCGATCTTCCCCTCGTGGAGAACCATGCCTCCGATGAGCTGGACGTCGAAATGGCGCATCCCCAGGACGCGCTTCCCCGCTTCGCGGACGACAGCGAACGCTTCGGGGAGGAGATCGTCGAGGGTCGTGCCGGCCTCGAGGCGCGCGCGGAATTCTTCTTTCTTGGCGCGTAGCTCCACGTCGGTCAGCGCCGAAACCTGAGGCTCGAGCGCGTTGATCTTGTCGACGACGGGGCGAAGACGCTTGAGCGTGCGCTCGTTCTTCGACCCCATGACTTTCGTGAGAATGGCGTTGATCATGCGTTTCTACTCTATCAGACCGAGGATTCGGGGACGGTGCCGTCCGGCGCGTCGACGCGCGGGTGAAGCGGCGTGAAGAGAAAGGCGGCGGCGAGCCGCAGGAACGTCCGATCGAAGGCGCTCGCGAGCCCGCCGAGACCGACCTTGCGACCGAGGACGCCTGCGGCCGCCCAGAAGAGATCGTGCCGTGCCACGCATCGTGCGTAGAGGGAGGGAAGCGCTCCTTCGAGCGAGCGCCAGACCCCGTCGCGCCGGACCGCGACGACGCGCGCGCGGACCGCGCCGGCGGGAACCGCCGGATCGAGCTCGTTCCTTCCGTCGCCGCGCGTGCGAAGGCAGGGACGTCCCGAAGGATCGCGCGCGGCGCCGAGGTAACGGTGGACGACGAGGTAATCCTGCTGGACGAAGACGATGACGTCGCCGGGACGGGGCGCGTCGTGAGGCGCTCCCGCGGCGACCAGGTCGCCGCCCGAGAAGTGGGGGGTCATGCTCGAGTCGTGGCCCGCGATAGGAAGGATCGCGCGGCCGCGCGCGTCGAGGACGAGGGTCAACGCCTGATCGCTCAGCACGAAGCGTCAGATCGCATGCGGCCGGTCGTTTGTCGAGGGGATCGCCGGAAAAAAACTTGACCTCCCCTGGGCCAGCGGGGGGGGCGTTTCCGTCAGGCCCAGGAGAGGTCGAACACTGACCAGGAGGAGGTCATGTGGCACTCGGACCTTAGAGCAACCCCGATGCCAGGAGCCTCGACGGGCCTCTCGGATCGATTTTCGGCGCTTTTGTGCGGGACCCGCGCCGGAGGGCGACAGAAGATGACCTCCCGCAGACGCCAGGCTGACGCGCCGTGACGCCTCCGGCGCCGCTTTGGCGTCATTCGGCCGCGCTGGCGGCCTCCCGGAGAATCGCCCGGGCGATGACGAGCCGCTGGATCTGGTTGGTGCCTTCGTAGATCTGGGTGATCTTCGCGTCCCGCATGTACTTCTCG
The DNA here is from genome assembly GCA_036275915.1 of Candidatus Polarisedimenticolaceae bacterium. Taxonomy (NCBI): domain Bacteria; kingdom Pseudomonadati; phylum Acidobacteriota; class Candidatus Polarisedimenticolia; order Candidatus Polarisedimenticolales; family Candidatus Polarisedimenticolaceae; species Candidatus Polarisedimenticolaceae bacterium. The sequence continues at coordinate 341,892 of DASUCV010000004.1, forward strand.
ATCGGGTAGTCCTTGCAATAGCCGTAGCCGCCGAAGAGCTGGACGGCATTCGTCGTCACCATCATGGCGACGTCGGTCGCGAACAGCTTGCACATGGCGGAGAGCTTGGAGACGTTCTTTGCCCGCACGTCGGCCGCCCGCGCCGCCGTGTAGACCAGATGGCGCGCCGCCTCGATCTGGGTCGCCATGTCCGCGAGCATCCACTGGATCCCCTGGAACGAGTTGATCGACTGGCCGAACTGCTTGCGCTTGCCGGTGTACTCGACCGCCAGATCGAGCGCGCCCTGCGCGAGTCCGAGCGCTTGCGCCGCGACGCCCGGCCGGGCGAGATCGAGGGTCATCATCGCGTGCTTGAACCCCTGCCCCTCGGCGCCGCCCAGGAGCTGGTTCTTTCCGACGCGGCACCCTTCGAGGTGGATCTCGACGACCGGCACGCACCTTATCCCCATCTTGTCCTCGTGCTTGCCGACGCGATACCCCGGCGTGCCGGCTTCCACGACGAACGCCGAAATCCCGCGCGCTCCGCGCCCCGGCTGCGTCACCGCGAAGATCGTGTTGTAGGAGGCGACGGCGCCTCCCGTGTTCCACTTCTTGACGCCGTCGATGACGTAGTCCTCGCCGTCCTTCTCCGCCTTCGTCGTCATCGAGCCGGCGTCCGAGCCCGCGTCGCGCTCCGAGAGGCCGAAGGAGATGAGCTTCTCCCCCGCCGCGATACCGGGCAGCCAGCGCGCCTTCTGCTCGTCGGTGCCGCCGAGGATGACGGGGAACGAGCCGAGCGCATTCACGGCATAGGCGACGCCCATGCCGCCGCACGCCCGCGCGAACTGCTCGACGACGAGGCAGAGGTCCATCGCCCCACCGCCGGCACCACCGTACTCCTTGGGGATCCAGACTCCCGAGAGGCCGGCTTCCTTGATGGCCTTTTGCGCCGACCACGGATAGGTTTGCTCGACGTCGTGCTGCGCCGCGATCGGACGGATGTGCTTCTCGGCGACCTCGCGCGCACGCTCCGCGAACTCGACGTTCTGCTTGGTCAGCAGTTCTTTGACCATGAATTCCCCCTGAGCGAAGGGCGCACTCTAGCATGCGACTTTCATTTGCTACGATGCGCCCCCCGCGGGACCGTGATGGACTACAAGAACCTCTTCCGAAAGCTCGAGCGCAACCTCCGCACGATCGAGCGGAGCCAGGACCTCGTCGCGACGCTGTCGGAGATCCTCCGGCGTCTCGTCGACGACTTCCAGGACGACCTCGGCCTGGTCGGCGGGCGCATCTACGACAAGAAGGGGTCGGGCTACGTCTTGAAGCGCGAGTACCCGGCGCCCAAGTCGCCGCGCGAGATCACGATCCCGGCCACCTATCCGCCCATCAAGGAGCTGATCGCCCAGGGTTACGTCTACGCGCGCCTGGGCGACGCCGGCGTCGACCAGAAGATCGAGTCGACCCTCGGCGTGAAGCGCTTCGCCGCGATCGGGATCGGCGACACCGGCCGGCAGATCGTCGCGTTCACGATCCGGGAGAACGCCGATCCGGCGCAGATCGGCCACACGCTGAACACGATCCGCCACGCGATCAACCTCAAGCTCCGGAGCGAGCGCTTCGCCGACCGCATGGCGGAGGCGCGCGCGATCCAGCTCTCGCTCTTGCCCGCGACCGCTCCCTCGTTCGCCGACTACGACATCTGGGGCGCCTCGGTCCCCGCGGAGGACGTCGGCGGAGACCTCTACGACTTCATCCGCGTGTCGCAGCGCAGCCTCGGGATCGCCGTCGCCGATGCCTCGGGCCACGGACTTCCCGCGGCGCTCCAGGCGAGGGACGCGATCATCGGTCTCCGCATGGGGCTCGAGGAGAACCTCCGGATCTCGGCGACGCTCGAGAAGCTGAACCGCGTCGTGAACCACTCCGCGCTCGCCTCGAAGTTCATCTCGCTCTTCTACGGCGAGCTCGAATCCGGCGGGACGCTCGTCTACTGCAACGCCGGCCACAACCCGCCGCTGCTCTACGACGGCGCGAGCTTCCGCGAGCTCGCCCGCGGCGGGATGATCCTGGGCCCCAACCCCACGTCGCAGTACGAGCGCGGCTATGAGACGCTGGCGCCGGGCTCGATCCTCGTCGCCTACACCGACGGCATCGTGGAAGCGAACAATGCGAAGGACGAGGCGTTCGGCGTCGACCGGCTCAAAGCGCTGGTCTCCGATGGGGGCTGGTCCAGCGCGCGAGAATTGGTCGATGCGGTCTTCGAAGCGGTCGGTGAGCACGTGGGCGGCGAGACGCGGGACGACGATCAGACGGTCGTCGCGGTGATCCGAAAGACGAAGGCGCCGAAAGCCCGCGTCAAGAGCTAGCGCTCGATCACCAGGAACACGGCCCCCACGAGCGCGATGAGCAGCCCGCTCGCCGTCTCCATGTGACGCGCGATCTCGGGGACATGGAGACGCCGCGTCGCGACCACGCCGGCGACGGACAGGCCGACCATGAGCGCGATCGTCGTGAAGCAGTACGCCGCGGTGACGAGCGCGACGGCCGCGCGTCCTCGGTCGGCGGTGGCGACCATGATCGGTAGGATCAGGATGCACGGGTTCAGGCCGACGATGAGGGCGAGGGCGCCGGCGCTCATGCCGGCTTCGCTCCGGATCCAGCGGTCGTCGGCGTGGTAGTGCAGGTGCTCACCTCCCCGCGGCCCCTCGTGCCCGTCGCACGAGTGCCCCTCGTCGTGCGTGTGGAGCAAGGCCCCGCCGGGATGGAAGTGTCCACCCTTGCGCCATGCCCAGAAGGCGTAGAGCAGGCCGAAGCCCAGGAGCATCCAGCCACTCGCACGGGTGAGGCGCGCACCGATCGCGCCTGCCGCCGCTTCGCCGACGCCGAGCGCGACGAGGCCGAGGACGACGGAAAGGCCGGTGTGAATGACCGCCGACGTCGCCGAGACGAGCGCCGTCGTGCGTGCCGACCAGTGACGTGCCCGGCCCACGAGCACGAACGGCAGCCAGTGATCGGGGATCAGGGTGTGGAACGCGGCGGTCCCGGCCGCCGTGGCGATGAGAACCGACGGTATCGCTTCCGGGGCGGTCAGCGCGCGACCTCCTGCGCCCTCATCTCGCGGATGACCGTGACCTTGATCTTTCCCGGATAGTCCATCTCGGACTCGATCCGGCGCGCGAGGTCGTGCGCCAGGAGATCGATCCGCGCGTCGTCGACGAGCTCGGTGTTGGCGATGACCCGGATCTCGCGGCCGGCTTGCAGGGCGTAGGACTGCTCGACACCGTCCATCGAGTTCGCGAGCCCCTCGAGCTGCTCGATGCGCCGGATGTACTCGGCGACGCTCTTCCGGCGCGCCCCCGGGCGCGCCCCGGAGAGCGCGTCCGCGGTCGCGACGAGGACGGTGATCGGCGTCGTGACCTCGATGTCCTCGTGGTGCGCGGCGATCGCGTTGACGACCTCCCATTGCTCGTTGCACCGCGTGGCGACCTCGGCACCGATCTCGGGATGCGTTCCCTCGCGCTCGTAATCGACCGCCTTGCCGATGTCGTGGAAGAGGCCGGCGCGGCGCGCCACCGTCTCGTTCAGCCCCAGCTCGGCGGCCATCATGCCGGTGAGGTAGCCGACCTCCTTGGAATGGAGGAGCACGTTCTGTCCGTAGGAGGTGCGGAAGAGGAGGCGACCCAGGAGCTTGACCATCTCGGGCTGGACGCCCTTGACCCCCATCTCCTTGAGCGTCTGCTCCCCCGCCTGTTTCATCTCCTCGTCGAGGCGCTTCGCGTTCCGGCGCGTCAGCTCTTCGATACGGCGCGGGTGGACGTTCCCGTCCTTGAGGAGCATCTGGAGGACGCGGCGCGCGATCTCGCGCTTCACGGGGTTGAACCCGGAGAGCTGCACCGACTCGCCCGCTTCGTCGAGGATGAGCTGGATGCCCGTGGCCGCCTCGAACGCTTTGATGTTCTTCCCCTCGTGCCCGATGATCCGGCCGCGCATCTGGCCGCCTTGCGGCAGGTCGAAGTGGGTGACGCTGCGCTCCGCCGAGAGGTCGGACGCCATGCGCTCCATCGCGAGCGCGACGATCTTCTTGGCTTCGGCTTCGGCACCGCGCTGCGCTTCGTCCTTGATCTCCTTGACGAGCCCCGCCGCCTCGAAGCGGACCTCGGCCTTCAAGTTCTGGAGGAGCTGCTGGCGGGCTTCGTCCCGCGTCATCCCCGACGCCCGCTCGAGCCGGGCATTCTCCTCGTGGACGAGATGCTCGAGCGTCTCCTGGCCGCGCCTCAGCTCCGCCTCGCGTGTCGCCAAGTCCTGCTCGGCCCCGCGAATCGTCTCGTGCTGGCGCGCGACCTCCGCCTCCATCTCGGAGACGCTGCCGTGGAGCTGCTTGAGCTCGCGCTCGCGCTTGTCGAGCTGCCCCTTCCGCGAGCGCAGATCGCCTTCGGCCTTCGATTTGTCGCGGAGCATCTGCTCGCGCGCCTCCATGACCTGCTGCCGCTTGACGTTCTCGGCCTCGCGGAGCGCGCCCCTCTGGATCTCGTCGCCCTTGAGGCGCGCCGCCTCCAGGCTGGATGCGCCGAGCCGGTTGTTGAGGAACCAGCCCAGAGCACCGCCGATCAGGGCGCCCGCGATCGAGAGGACGAACCAGGCCGCCCCGTTCATCGCGCGATCCCGATGGCGGCGTCGCCGACGAACGGGTTCGTGCGCCGCTCGAGGCCGATCGTCGTCTCCTCCTCGTGGCCTGGGTAGCAGTGAGTCTCGTCGGGAAGCCGGAACAGCTTGCCTCGAATGGAAGCGACGAGCGTGTCCCAGTCGCCGCCGGGGAGGTCGGTGCGCCCGACCGATCCACGGAAGAGCGTGTCTCCCACGATCATCTGCCCGCCGTGGCGGAGGCAGACGCCCCCGGGCGTGTGCCCCGGCGTATGGAGGACGTCGAACGCGAGGCCGTCGAAGACGAGTGGCTCGCCCTCTTCGAGGAAGAGATCGGGGGCCGGCGAGTCCGGCACGTCGAGGCCGTACAGCTCGCCCTGCGCCTTCGTCATCTCGAGGAGCGGGAGATCGTCCCGGTGGATCGCGAGCGGCGCCCCGGTCGCCTCCTTGAAGAACGCGTTGCAGGCGACGTGGTCGAGATGCCCGTGCGTGTTCACGAGGAGCGTGCAGCGGAGGCCCCGCTCCGTGAGCACGCTCAGGACCGGCTCGCTCTCGAGCCCCGGATCGACGACCATCGCCTCACGGCCCGAGGACCCGACGACGACGTAGGTGTTCTCCGCGAACGGCCCGTAGGTGAAGCGGAGAATCTGCACGGCTCAGCTCTTGCGGGCCCGTCGCACCATGGCGAGGACGCGCTTGCGCAGGCGGAAGGCCTTCGGGGTCACCTCGACGAGCTCGTCGTCCTTGATGAACTCCAAGGCCTGCTCGAGGCTCATCGTCCGCGGCGGCACGAGGCGCACCGCGTCGTCGGAGCCGGAGGCTCGCATGTTCGTGAGCTTCTTCTCTTTCGTGATGTTGACGTCGAGGTCGTTCGCACGGGCGTTCTCACCGATGACCATCCCCTCGTAGACCTGGTCTCCGGGCGAGATGAACATGGTCCCTCGCTCCTGGAGATGCTCGATCGCATGGGCGGTCGAGCGTCCGGGGCGGTCGGAGACGAGCGCGCCCGTCGCGCGCGAGGGGATGTCGCCCTGCCACGGAACGTAGCCGTCGAAGAGGTGGTTCATGATCCCGGTCCCGCGCGTATCGGACAGGAACTCCGTCCGAAATCCGAGGAGCCCGCGCGACGGGATCCGGAACTCCATGCGGACGCGCCCGGTGCCGTGGTTGATCATCCGCGACATCCGGCCCTTGCGCGACCCGACCTTCTGCGTCACGACGCCGACGAACGTCTCCGGGCAATCGACGACGAGCTGCTCGAGCGGCTCGTTCGTCGTCCCGTCGATCTCCTTTGTGACGATCTCGGGCTTCCCGACCGACATCTCGTAGCCTTCGCGCCTCATCATCTCGATGAGAATCGCGAGCTGCAGCTCGCCGCGGCCCGACACCTTGAAGGCGTCGGGCGAGTCGGTCTCCTCGACGCGGATCGAGACGTTCGTCAGAATCTCCTTCCAGAGCCGCTCGCGCAGCTTGCGCGAGGTGACGAACTGCCCTTCGAGCCCGGCGAGCGGCGAGTCGTTCGCCGAGACGACCATGGCGATCGTCGGCTCGTCGACGGTGATCGGCGGAAGAGGCACCGGCGTCTCCGCGTCCGAGAGGGTCTCGCCGATCGTCACGCTCTCGAGCCCCGCGACCGCGACGATGTCGCCCGGCCCCGCTTCTTCGATCTCGACGCGCTTCAGGCCCTCGTAGCCGTAGAGCGCCGTCACGCGCGTCCGCGTCACGCTCCCGTCGATGCGGCAGTGGCCGTAGTCCTTGCCGCGGCGGATCCGGCCGTTGAAGACGCGGCCGATCGCGAGACGCCCCACGTAATCGTTGTAGTCGAGGGTCGTGACGAGGAGCTGGAGCGGCATCACGTCGTCGAACTTCGGGGGCGGGACCGTCTTCAAGATCTCCTCGAACAGCGGCGTCAGCGGCTCGTCGGGACCGTCGGGCGACCGGCGGATGATCCCCCGCCTCGCGTTCGCGTAGAGCACGGGGAAATCGAGCTGGTCTTCGGTGGCGTCGAGGTCGATGAAGAGGTCGTAGACCTCGTTCAGGACTTCCTTCGGCCGCGCGTCGGAACGGTCGATCTTGTTGACGACGACGATCGGCGAGAGCCCCGACTCGAGCGCCTTCCGGAGCACGAACCGTGTCTGCGGGAGCGGACCCTCCGAAGCGTCGACGAGCAGCATGACGCCGTCGACCATCTTGAGCGTCCGCTCGACCTCTCCGCCGAAGTCCGCGTGGCCGGGCGTATCGACGATGTTGATCTTCGTGCCGCGGTAGAGGATGGCCGTGTTCTTGGCCATGATCGTGATGCCCTTCTCCCGCTCGAGGTCGATCGAGTCCATGACCCGCTCGGCGACGTACTCGTTATCGCGGAAGATCCCGCTCTGCCAGAGCAAGGCGTCGACGAGCGTCGTCTTGCCGTGGTCGACGTGGGCGATGATGGCGAGGTTGCGGACGTCGTTTCGAGTTTGATGCGGCATCGGCGCCGCATGGTAGCATGCGCGGCTCCCCATGAGCGGCAAGCACGACGACGACGAGACGCTGGTCGAGGAGATCTACGACGCCCTCGACGCCGGCGAGCCTCAGCGCGCGCTCGCCGCCGCACGGATGGCGCTCCACGAGGCACCCGACGACCCCGTGCTCCGGTACCTCGCCGGCATCGCGCTCCTCGAGATGGAGCACCTCCAGGACGCGGACCGCGAGCTGACGCGAGCGCTCGACCTCGACCCGGACGATCCGGAGTTCAGGACCGCCCGCGCGCAGGCGCGCTTCGCGCTGTGCCGCTTCGATGAGGCAAAGACCGATGCCGCCCGCGCGCTCGAGGCGGATGCGTCGATCGCCGACGCGCGCGTCGTCCTCGGGCTCGTCGCCGAGCGCGAAGGCCGGCTCGATGTCGCCGACGCGGCGTTCGCCGAGGCGGCCGCAGCCGACCCCGAGCGCTTCGTCCGCCCCGTGAGGCTGTCGCGCGCCGCATTCGACGGGATCGTCCTCCGCGCCGGTGCGATGCTCCCCGAGGAGTTCCGGGAGCGTCTGGCGGAGGTCGCGGTGCTCGTCGACGATCTTCCCGCCACCGAGGTCCTGCTCGGCGAAGGCGAGCCGCTCGACCCCGAGCTGCTCGGCCTCTTCGTCGGGACGGCGCTCCCGGAGCGCTCCTTCGCATCGTCGGGCCTCGAGTCGCCCCCGCGCATCTTCCTCTTCCAGCGCAACCTCGAGCGCTTCGCCGCGGACGAGGGCGAGCTGAGACGAGAGATCGCGCGCACGCTCCACCACGAGCTCGCGCACTACCTGGGCTTCGCAGAAGAGGAGATGGCCGAGCTCGACCTCGACTAGCGGGATCCGTCGCCCTCGATCCAGACCACCCCGCCCTCGAAGTGCTCGCGCTTCCAGATCGGTACCGTCGCCTTGAGCGTGTCGATGACGAACCGGCACGCATCGATCGCGGCGGCGCGATGAGGTGACGCGACCGCCACCGCGACCGAGACCTCGCCGATCTCGAGCCTCCCGAGCCGGTGGGCGACCTCGATCGAAGTGACCGGGAAGCGGGCGCGCGCGTCGGCGACGATCTTCGCCATCTCCTGCTGGGCCATCTCGGGATAGGCCTCGTACTCGAGGAACAGGACGCGGCGCCCGGCGTTCGTGTCGCGCACGGTGCCCAGGAAGAGCGCGATCGCGCCGTCGCCGTCGCCTCGAATCGCGGCGGTCATCGCGGCGACGTCGATCGGACCGTCCTGCAGGTGGACCACGTCAGCCTCCGCTGACCGGCGGGAGGAAGGCGACCTCGCGCACGCCCTGAAGCGGCCGGTCCCACGCCGCGTAGGCACGATCGCACGCGACCAGAGGCCGCACCGTCACGTCGCGCAGGCGCGGATGGAGCGCGGTGAGACGATGCCACAGGGCCTCCACGTCGTCCGTCGGCTGGATCTCGAGCGTCTCCTCGCGGGATCCCGTCCGGTCGCGGAGCGACGCGAACCAGAGGACGCGGACCGTCAAAGCGCGGCCGCGGCGAGCGACGCCGCCCGCGCCGTCAGCGTCTTCACGACGTCGTCGAAGCGGCCGGGCAACACGATCCCCGACGCGTTCCGGTGGCCGCCGCCGCCGAACTCCGCGGCGAGCTGTTGCACGTCGATCGCGCCCTTGGACCGCAAGGACACCTTGACCTTCCCCTCGGGCAGCTCGCGGAAGAGGATCGCCAAGCGGACGCCGTCGACCGCGAGGACCGGCGTCGTCACCTCGGAGGTGTCGACGCCCGCGGCACCGCACGCCTCGACCATCGCGAGGGTGACGGCGACGCTCCCGACGCGCCCGTCGTCCGAGAGCGAGAGTCCGGCGAGCGCCCGGCCGAGGAGGCGCGTGTACGCGGGAGAGTTGCGCTCGAAGACCTCTCGGTAGCACCGGGTCGGATCGGCGCCCAGCTCGAGCAGATCGGCCGCCACGCGCAGGGCGCGCGGCGACGTCGAGTTGAAGCGGAAGAAGCCGGTGTCGGTCGCGAGCCCGGAGTAGAGCGCGTCCGCCGCCGCGCGATCGGGGGTGTACTCGCGGGCGCGGAGCAGCTCGTAGACGAGGAGCGCGGTGGCAGCCGCGGTCGTATCGATGACGTTCTCCGCCCACGGCGTCTCGCGCGACGGGTGATGGTCGATGCAGAACGTCTTCGCGACGCGCGCGAGCGCCGGCGCCTCCATCCGGCCCAGGCGATCCGGCGCCGAGTTGTCGACGAGGACGATCGCGTCGGCAGCGTCGAGGAAACCGTCGTGCCGCGCGGGGTCGTAGGCCTCCCCCGCCGGTCCGTCGAACTCGAGGAACGCGAGCTCCTTCGGGGTGGCGTCCTGGTTGATCAGGCGGACCTCGCGGCCGATGGACTGAAGGTACCGGCCGAGGCCGACCTGCGAGCCGATCGCGTCACCGTCCGGGTTCAAGTGCGTCACGAGGACGAACACTCGCGCGCGCTCGACGAGGTCCGCGAACGCCCGGTGTTCCGTAGGGCTGATCATCCGCCCTCCCGGGCCCGTGCGGCGAGACGCAGATAGCTCTCTACGCCCTCGCGGAAGCGTGCGCGCAGCGCGTCGTCGACCTTGCCCCTGAGGACCGCGGGAACGCCGGCGGCCACCGCACCCGGCGGGACCGTGAAGCCTTCCCGCACGACCGCTCCCGCCGCGACGAGCGCTCCGGCGCCGATGCGGCTCCCGGAGAGGAGGACGGCGCCCATGCCGACGACCGCTTCGTCGTCGATCGTGCATCCGTGCACGACCGCGCGATGGCCGATCGTGACGCGGCGGCCGATCGTGACCGGGCATCTGTGATCGACGTGGACGACCGTTAGATCCTGGACGTTCGTCTCGTCGCCGATCGCGATCGGCTCGAGATCGCCTCTGAGGACGCACCCGTACCAGATCGAAGCGAAGTCTCCGAGCGCCACGCTGCCGGTCAGCGTGGCGTTCGGGGCGACCCAGGCCCCGCTGCCGATGGATGGGCGCGACAAGCTGGCGGTCTCCGACGGGCGGCGCTTGAAGAGCCGGTGAGACTAAGCCCCGTCCCCCGGCCTGTCAAGAAGCCGGCGCGCGGTCGAGGAGCGCTTGAAGGATGAGCGCCTGGTAGTGCGCATCGTAGTCGGCGCGGTGCAGCAGTGCGGCGTCCTGCGGCGGCAAGGCGAGCACGCGCTCGAGGTTTTCCTTGGAGGTGTCGTTCCAGCCGATCCCGAGCCGGCCCATGGCGAGGCTCTTCGTGTCGAGGCCCTTGTAGCCGAACGGGTTGTCCTGGCCGAAGTGCGCGTAGTAGTACGCGATGTACGTCCAGTCGAAGACCGCGTTGTGGCCGACGAAGCACGGCCGGTCGGCGCTTCCCGCGTTCTCCTCCTTGACGAACGCGGTGAGGCGGCGGAGCGCCTGCTCGGGGGGGAGCCCTTCGCGCGCGAGCCGCGCCGCGTCCAGGCCGCAGACCGCCATCGCGCCGGGATCGAAGCCCGCGAAGATCGGCTGGAGCTCGACGTAGAACGAGCGCCCCAGCACGTGGCGGCCGTCCGACGGGCGTACGACGGTGACGCCGATCGACAGGAGGTTGTACAGCGGCGGGACCGGGCCCGAGGCTTCGCAGTCGAGACAGAAGTAGGTCATGCCGGAATTGTATGATGCGCGCTCGCGGAGATTCCCCATGACGCGCGTGCGGACCGGGCTGGAGGCGTTCCTCGACCCTGCGGGAGATACCGCGGGCCTCGCCCGCGGGGCCGCCTTGGGAGTCGTCGCCCACCCCGCGTCGATCGACGCCGGCGGCCGTCATCTCGTCGACCGCCTCGCGCGGGACGGCCGCTTCCGGATCGTCCGCCTCTTCGGTCCGGAGCACGGCATCCGCGGCGAAGCGCAGGACATGGAAGCGGTGCAGGAGCCCGTCGACCGCACGACCGGGCTGCCGGTCGTCAGCTTGTACGGACGCGATGAGGCGTCGCTGCGTCCGCGCGCCGAGCACCTGCGCGGGCTCGATGCGATCGTGTACGACCTGCAGGACATCGGGACGCGCTTCTACACCTTCGTCGTCACCCTCTCGTACGTCATGGAGGCCGCGCGCGAGGCGGGGATCCCGGTCGTCGTGCTCGACCGGCCGAATCCGATCGGCGGCGTCGAGATCGAAGGACCGATCCTCGAGCCCGCGTTCGCCTCGTTCGTCGGACGGTTCCCGATTCCCGTGCGTCACGGCATGACGACCGGCGAGCTGGCGCTCATGATGCGCGATTCTTTCGGCGTGGGGGGCGACCTCCGCGTCGTGCGCCTGTCCGGTTGGAGCCGGCGACTTCGTTTCGACGCGACGGGCCTCCCTTGGGTCCTGCCGTCCCCGAACATGCCGACGCCGGACACCGCGCTCGTCTATCCGGGCGGCTGTCTCGTCGAGGGGACGAACCTCTCCGAGGGTCGCGGAACGACGCGACCGTTCGAGCTCGTCGGCGCTCCGTGGCTCGAGCCTGCGGCGGCTGCGGAGGCCCTGGGCCAAGCGGCCGACCAGGAAGGACTCGACGGCGTTCTCTTCCGCGCCGCCACCTTCCGTCCGATGTTCGGCAAGCACGCGGCGCGGAGCTGCGGCGGGGTGCAGGTCCACGTGACCGACCCGGAGCGGGTCCGCCCGTTCGCGGTCTACCTCGTGCTCCTCCGCGAGATGAGGCGCCTCGCCGACGGGCCGTTCGACTGGAGACGGGAAGCGTACGAGTTCGTCACCGACCGCCTCGCGATCGACCTCCTGCTCGGCCGGGCCGACCTGAGGCCGATGATCGAGGCCGGCGCGCCGCTCTCCGAGATGACGGCGGCGTGGCGTGACGGCCTCGCGAGGTTCGACGCGGAGCGGCGCCGGTTCCTGCTCTACCCCGAATAGGGCGCGCCGGGGTCAGGGTCCTCCGAGGTCTTCGGCACGCGCCGCTCGAACTCCGGGTCCTTCGGGCGTCGCCGGTCCCAGAGCTTCGCCCCCTTGAGAAAGACGTAGTGCGCGTGGTTGACGGCGACGATCAGGCCGCGCATCCCGTCGAGCATCCCCGCTTTGATGAGATAGCTCTTCACGAAAGCCGCGACCGGTCCGAAGAGCGTGCGACCCAGCCGGAACCGCTCGCCCGCCTCGAACGCCGTGCGCGACGCGAGCGCGCTGTAGTCGTTCAAGCGCGCGACCTGCGCGTCGACGTCGCGGTGGGTGAGATGGAGGAGCGGGCTCGCGAGACGGCCCACGGTCGCCCCGGGATCGAGGCGGACCGATTCGTGAACGTGGCCGCCTCCGAACCGTGCGACCTCCTTGCGATAGAGGCGAACCTGGCGGTCGGGAGACCACGCGTGGGGAACGAAGCCGCCCGAGAACGCGGAGAGCCGGCGGAACGCGTACGCGGCGTGCGCGGGCGCGCTCAGCACCGCGCGGATCTCCGCTTCGGCCTCGCTCTCGAGCCACTCGTCGGCGTCGAGGCTGAGCACCCACTCGTGGCGCGCTAGGGAGGCCGCGTGGTTCTTCTGCGCGGCGTAGCCCGGCCACGGATGAACCACGAACCGCGCTCCCAGAGCGACGGCGATCGCACCCGTGCGATCGGTCGACCCGGAATCGACGACGACGACGTCCTCGGCCCAGGCGACGCTCGTAAGGCAGCGCGCGAGGTTGCGCTCCTCGTCCCGCGTGACGATCGTGACGGAGAGTGCGAGCGGAGGGGCCAGCTTACGGCTCGGAAACGACCGGCGGCATCGAGAGGACTCCCGGGGGCCGCGCGTCGAGGCCCGCCTGCCGCAGGACGGCGAGCGCAGGCCGCAGCTCGCGCGCGATCTCGACGGCGAGCTTGAGCGCCGTCTCGTTCTCGCTGTTGTCCGGGGTCTCGCGCGAGAACATCTCGAAGAAGGATTTCTTCTTCGGGAAGAGGACGACGTTCACGTCCTGGTCCGCCGGGATCTTCGCGGCTTCCTTCGCCAGGCCGAGAGCGACGTCGAATCCGCCGAGCGCATCGACGAGACCGAGCCCCTTCGCATCCTGTCCGGTCCAGATCCGGCCCTTCGCGATCTCGAGCACCTTCGCCTTGGGAAGGTTGCGACCCTTCGCGACCTTGCTCGTGAAGTCGACGTAGACGCGGTCGAGCCACTGCTGGAACTTGTCCCATTCCTGCGGCGTGTAATCGGACGTGCCGGTGAACATGGTGCCGTTCGCAGACGTGTGGACCTCGTCCCACGTGATGCCGAGCCGGTCCCAGAAGCCGGTCGTCAGCATCTTCCCTCCGAGGACGCCGATCGACGCGGTGATCGTTCCGGGCTGCGCGACGATCTTGTCGGCGCCCATGGCGACGAAGTAGCCGCCCGATCCGGCGAGGTTGCCCATCGTGACGATGACCGGCTTGCCCGCCTCGCGGCAGAGCTGCGTCTCGCGCCAGATCGTGTCCGAGGCGACGTAGGAGCCGCCCGGGCTGTCGACGCGGAAGACGATCGCCTTGACGTCGTCGTCCTCGCGGGCCGCACGGAGGGCGGCCGACACGGTGTCCGAGCCCATGGCGCTTCCGGAGATCGGGCTGAAGCCGCCGCCCCCGCGCTGCACGGCTCCGACCCCGTAGACGAGCGCGATCTTGGCACCCTTTGCATGAGGCCGGCCGGCCCGCTCGAGGTACTTGTCGAGGTAGAGGAGCTTCGCCGCGTCTCCCGCCTGTTTCTTGACCGTGGCGTAGACCTCGTCCCGGTACTGGAGTCCGTCGACGAGCTTCGCGTCGACCGCCTGCTGTCCGAGATAAGGGCCGGCGTCGAACGTGGCGCGCACCTTGTCCGGCGAGAGCTTCCGCCCCTCCGCGATTCCGCTCACGATCTGACCGAACTGGGAATCCATGAGGACCTTCATCGCCTCGCGATGAGGGTCGGTGAACTTCTTCTCCGTGTACATGTTCATCGCGTTCTTGTACTCGTAGCGATGATCCATGCGCGGGACGACGTCGAGCTTGTCGAGCATCCCCCGGATGAACGGCGATTCGTACATGAGGCCGGTCAAGCCTACGTCGCCCGAAGGCTGCAGGTAGATCGTGTCGAACGCGCTCGCGAGGTAGTAGGCGCCGTTTCCCGCGCCGAATTCTCCGAACGTCTCGCTCCACGCCACCGCGGGCTTTCCCGCCTTGCGGAAGCGGAGCACGGCGTCACGGATCTCCTGGATCTGCGCGAGGCCCATCGGCGCCGCGCCGACCCGCGCCACGAGACCCACGACGCGATCGTCCTTCGCGGCGCGATCGAGCGCATCGACGACGTCGCGGGTGGTCGGCTGCTCGCCGCCGAACGCCTTCGAGATGGGCTCTTCGGCGACGTACTCCTCGATCGTCTGCTCGAAATCCGCCTCGAGCAGGATCTTGCCCGGCACGCTGACGCCGCCGAAACCGCCGAAGAAGGACAGCATGACGACCGCGCAGAGCCCGAGGAAGCCCAGGGCCGCGATGATCGCGAGAAGGCCGACGAGTCGCTTGTTGTTCATGCGATCCTTTTCCGCGATCTCACGTCCGCGGCATCTCCGAGTACGCGGCGGGACCTCGAAAGTTCTCGGGGGAGAACGGCGCCGCCTCGCCTGGCGTCAAAGGATGGTGGAGCTGAGGGGGATCGAACCCCTGACCTCATGACTGCCAGTCATGCGCTCTCCCAGCTGAGCTACAGCCCCGACGCCAAGGGCGGCATTCTGTCACCACGCTCCTCGGGGCGTCAAGAAACGCGCATGCGCTTGACGATCTTCCGCGCGCGCCTTTAGTCTACCCGGCCGCACGTGGGCGACGGCTCGCGTGTTTTTCACGGAAGCGGATGGGGCCCGGTGGCCCTCCCGGTCTTCAAAACCGCGTGTCGGGCGGTTCTCCGTCCGGGGTGGGTTCGACTCCCACGCGCTTCCGCCAGAGGCGACGTTGGCGCTGGGCTTGGCCATCCACGGCGGCGCGTGGAACATCCCGGACGACGGCGTCCTTGTTCATCGCGAGGGGCTGCGCGCACCGCTCCTGTCCGGGTGGGAGGCGCTCAGGCGCGGCCGCTCGGCGATCGATGTCGTGGAGATGGTGATTCGCCTTCTCGAGGACGACCCCACCTTCAACGCCGGGCGCGGCTCGCACTTGAACCGCGCAGGCGAGCTGGAGATGGACGCCTCGATCATGGACGGCACCGATCTCACCGCCGGTGCCGTCGCCGCCATCAAGAACGCGCGCCACCCGATCTCGGTCGCGCGTGCGGTCAAGGAGAAGTCGCCGCACGTCCTGCTCGTCGGCACGGGCGCGACGCGCTTCGCGCGCGCCTCGGGCGCCGAGATGGCGCCGACCGCGGCGCTCCTCGTCGGCCGCGAACTCGCGCGCTGGAGGCGCATCCGGGCCGGCGAGACCGGCCTCGTCTCGAAGGAGTTCCATCCGCGCGCGCGGCCGCACGGCACCGTCGGCGCCGTCGCGTGTGATCGCAAGGGCCGGATCGCGGCGGGCACGTCGACCGGCGGCACGCAGGACAAGGCGCCCGGACGCGTGGGCGACTCCCCGATCATCGGCGCCGGAACCTACGCCGACGATCGCCTCGGCGGCGCCTCCTGCACCGGCTGGGGAGAAGCGATCCTCCGCACCGCGCTCGCGCACAACGCCGTGCTCGCGCTCGACGGCGCCACCGCGCCCGGCACGGCCGGCCGGCGCGCGCTCCGCGGCCTGGCGCGGGTCGGCGGCTTCGGCGGGGTGATCCTCGTCGACCGGCGGGGCCGTGTGGGAGCGGTCTTCAACACACCGCGGATGGCGCGCGGGCTCGCGGACGAGCGAGGGCTCGCGATTCTCGTCGAGCCGCGCGAGCGGCGCCGTTGAGGGTACCCCGCTGGCTCGCGTGGCTGCTCATCGCGATCGCGATGTTCACCGCGGGGCTCCTCCGCCAGTCGCACGATCTCACGCCGACGTCGCCGTTCCTCGCACCCGCTGTCGGCAGCCTCCTGTTCGCGTGCGTCGTCTTCCTGGTCCTGGTCGCCCTGCGCGAGCGCCAGATCGGCCCCGCCCCGGGGCCCGGCGTGCGGCTCGGCAGCCTCACGCCGCTCATGCTCATGCTCCTCGTCGAGAAATGGTTCTCGTCGAACTTCTACCAGCCCGCCTTCGTCTTCCTCGCCCCGGACACACTCACCGCGGAGGCGGCCGACGCATGGTTCCGGCTCATCTGCGGTGTTGGGCTCATCCTCGTCGTCGTCGCACTCGCGGCGTTCTCGCGACCGGCGCGGGCGTTCGTGACGTCACGCCTCGGGGGATGGAAGCTCGTCACCGGAACGACCGCGGCGGCGGCGGCGGTCCTCGCCGCGGGCGTCGCGCTCGCCGCCGTCGCGCGCGCGGCCGGGTCGAGCGTTGGCATCGTCCCGCCGGACACGTACGGACCCTGGAACGTCGTCGTCCTCGGGCAGTCCGCGATCGCCCTCGGGGAGGAGACCTACTATCGCGGCCTGCTGCTCGGCGAGCTCCTGCGCCTCGGCCCGAGGCTCGGTCTCGCCTCACCGTCGCTTCGGCGCTGGGTCGCGCTCGGCATGACCTCGCTCATGTTCGGGATGGAGCACCTCGGCCCGGCCTCGAGCTTCGCGGACGGTCTTCGCCAGGTCGTTTTCGCGATCGCGCTCGGCAGCCTGCTCGGACTCCTCACGCTCGTCACGCGGAACCTGTGGTTCTCCGCGTCGATGCACGCGTGGATCAACTTCCTGCTCCTCGGCGCGGCGCCGGGACTCGCCTACGGCGCCGGACGAGCGCAGCTCCCGCCCGGTGCGACGGTGAGCCTCGCGCTCATCGGAGCGTTCGTCGCCGCGTTCGTGCTGCAAAGAAGACGACAGTCGACAGTTAACAGTTGACAGTAGGTAGTTGACGGCTCATGCGCGCATCGCGGCCTGGACGTCGTCGTAGATCTCGAAGATCTGGTCGAGGCGGATGATCTCGAGGACGCTCCGCACTCCGGGCCGGAGCCCGCAGAAGCGCGCGCGGCCGCCCTTGAGCCGTGAGTTCTTGAACAGCGCGACGAGCACGCCGACACCCGCCGAGTCGATGAACTCGATGTCGGAGAGGTCGACGGCGACGTCGGTGGCGTCGGCGAGAAGCGTGAGCGCTTGCGCCTTGACCGCCGCGGCGTTGACGTGATCGATCGCGTCGCAGCCCGAGAGGACGAGGCGCGCGAATCGCCCCTCCTGCTTCACGGCGAGGTTCATGACCGGGCCCCTCCCGAAAGCGCCTTGCCGCTCATGTCGAGGAGGTCGTCGAGCGCCTCCTGGCGGCCCTCCTTGACGACCTGCGCCAGCTCGCGGATGAGATCCGCGATCCTGAGCGACGACTCCTCGATGACCGAAGCCGCCTTGGCGACGCCGGGGTCGGTCCCCTTCTTGACCTGCAGCATCTGCGCGCGACCCAGGAGCGCCGTGAGCGGATTGTTGATCTTGTGGCTCAGGACCGACAGCGTCTTCAGGACCTCGGCGAGCTTCTCGAGGCGAACGCGCTCCTCGACGGCGTGGTTGCGCTGCGTGACGTCCGTGACGAGGATGACCTCGCTTCCGGGGTCCTTCGACATCGCGCGGCGCGCGACGAGGAGCGTCCGGCGGCCGGTCGCGATCGGGAGGTCGATCTCCGCCTCACCTTCCTTCGGCACGCCGGACGCGATGAGGCGCGTGAGCGCCGGATCGTCGTCCTCCCCGACGAGGCCGCGCGCGGCGGCGTTCGCGCGGAGGAACGTCCCGTCGGAACCTCGCAGCATGACGCCCGCCGACAGCGCGGCGAGGACGCCGTCTAGGCGCGCGCGGGCGCGCTCCGCCTCCTCCAGGGCGGTGGTGAGCCGGCCGTTGGCTTCCTCGAGCATGGCGGCGCGCCGCTTGAGCTCGCTCGCGGCGACCGCCTTCTCGCGAAGCGCGGTCGCCTGCGTCGCGAACATGACGAGCGCCCGGAGCTTCTGCTGGCTCTCGGGAGGGGCCGACGCCTGGCGGGCATCGAGCGCATCCGCGGGAAGCTCCGACAGACGCTTCTCGTACTCCTCGAGGACGCGATCGAGCAGCTCGTCGACGTCGTGGCTGCGCTCGATGAGATCGATCCCGATCTCGTGGATGCGACAGAGCTCCGCGAGATCCGGGAGGACCGGCTCCCCCTCCAAACCGACGTGCATGCGCTTCTCCGACATGGCCACCCCTTGAGTTGAAGTTCAGGTTCGAGCGGCGACGGACGAGCGTCGCTTGACGAGAACCACCCGTCCGCCTCGTCCCACGCCCTCGAACGACACGTCGTCGACCAGGCGTCCGATGAGAAAGAGTCCGTAGCCGCCCTCGCGCGGCATCAGGAGATCCGCGGGCGGAAGGCGCGACGCGTCGAACGGCACGCCGTCGTGGACGACCGAGACGACGATCCGCTCGGCGTCCTCCGCGAGCCGGACGTCGATGCGGCCGTCGCGCCGCCCCGCATAAGCGTGACGGTGGACGTTCGCGAGGACCTCGCTCAGCGCCACCGCCAGCTCGTGCGCGAGCGCGGGAGCGAGACCCGCATCCATCGCCCACCGGCCGACGAACCGGCGCGTCTCCCGGAGACGCGCGGGGTCGCTCGCCAGCGTGAGCACGTGAACGGCACCGGCGTCACGCACCGGCCGCCCTCCGCCCTTCATCCGAGCGCGCGGGCTCGGCCGGAAGGGAAAGCCGAAACTCGCTGCCTCCCCCGGCGCGCGGAATGTGGATCACCGTGCCGCCGTGGCGCCGCGCGATGCCGCGCGCTTCGTAGAGTCCGAGGCCAACGCCGCCGGGCTTCGCGGTGAGCGGATCGCCCCCTTGCTCGAACGCGACGAAGATGCGCTCGGCCTCGGCGTCGAGGATCCCCGGCCCCCGGTCGAGGACCGAGATCGCGACGCCGCGCTCGGCCGCGCCGGACCGCGCGAGCATGCACGGCCCGACCTTGAGTTCGATCGGTCCTTGCGAAGGGCCGAACTTGATCGCGTTGTCGATGAGATTGGCGACGGCGCGCGCGATGAGGCGGCGGTCGGCGGAGATCGATCCGATCGAGGGGTCGAGGACGACGGCGACGCGTCCCTCGGCGCAGGCGATCCGAAGCGCCTCTGCGCAGAGCTCGGCCGGCGGCACCGGAGCCGCCGCCACCGCGGCGCCCGTCTCGAGCCCGGCGACGCGGAGCAGGCCGTCGAGCAGGTCCTTGAGGGTCGAGGCGGCGTGGAGGACCGCGTCCGCCATCTCGCGGCGCTGCTCCGGCCTGCCGTCGTAGTCGCGCAGGAAGCTCGCCGCGCCGATGACGGCGGTGAGCGGCGAGCGCATCTCGTGCGACACGTTCGAGAGGAACCGGTCCTTCATCGCGTCGACGGAGCGCAGCTCGTCGTAGGCCTTGCGCAGCTCCGCCGTGCGCTCGCGCACCGCCTGCTCGAGCAGGTCGTGGTGGCGCCGCAGCTCCGCGTGCGTGCGTACCTTGTCCAAGCCGACGCCGAGATGCGCGGCGAGGGTTGCCAGGAAGCGAACGTCCTCGGGATGGACGGTCCGTTCGGGAGCCGGCATCGCGACGAGGAGGCCGGTCCTCGGCGACGCCTCGACCGGGACCACGGCGATCGCCAAAAGTCCAGGAGCGGCCTGCGCGGCGGCCGGGCATTCGGCCGGAAGATTCTCGGCGACGGCGCTCGCGGCCGACGATGCCATCCTTGCGACGAGCGCCGCCCCCGCCGGGCTCGACACGAGGTCATCGAGCGGCCTCCCGACGTTCGCCTGGATGCGCGCCGTGCCCGAAGCGACGACGACGAGCGCCGCCGCGGCCGCATCGAGTGTGTCCATCGCCGCGGTGAGCGCCGCGTCGACGACGACGTTGCGATCGAAGCTCGCGCCGGTGCTCCGCACGACGTCGGAGACGGCTCGGAGGGCGTCGGCTTCACGCGCGAGCCGGCTCGCGCGGCCGTGCTCGTCGGCGAGCTGGCCGCCGAGCGCGAGGCCGGCCTCGAGCGCGTTCTCGAGCAGATCCGCCCCCTCGAGCACGACCGGCGCCGCCGCGGTGGGAGCGGGTCGCGGCAGGCGGGCCATGAGCGGCGCGAAGGCGCGGTCGATCTGCATCCCGAGATCTCCCGCGTCGAGCGTCCGGCGCGTCGCCGGCTCCGCCAGCGCGACGATCCGCTCGATCATGGCGCGGCATGCCGGGACGAACGTCTCGAGGACGCCCGGCCCCTGGACCGCCGTCGCCGTGCGGACGTCGTTCGGGTCGACGCCGAACCATCCGGCCATCGCGGTGGGTGCCGCGGCACCCGCAAGATCGCGCTTGTTGAGCTGGACGAGGACCGGGGTCGTCTGGCGGTCGAGTCCGTTCGCCCGCATGTTGCGGCGAAGGTCGTCCCATGCGGCGCGGTTCTCCCGCTCACGGGACGGATTGGAGTCGGCGACGAAGACCACCGCGTCCGCGCCGGCGAGAACGAGCCTGCGGGTCGTGTCGTAGCGAACCTGGCCAGGGACGGTGTAGAGCTTCACGGCGACCCGGTAGCCGAGGACGCTCCCGAGCTCGAACGGGAGCAGGTCGAAGAACAGCGTGCGGTCGTCCGCCGTCTCGACCGAGACCAGCCGCTCCTTCCCGTCGGGGTCGGTCAGCCCGTGGAGCACGCGGAGGTTCGTCGTCTTGCCGCCGAGCGCGGGCCCGTAATAGACGAGCTTCGCGTAGAGCGTCCTCTCGGCGCGGTTCCACTGGGCCACGGGCGCTACCGTCCGCCGAGAAGGAGCCTGACGCACCGCTTGAACTCGTGCGGCGAGTAGGGCTTCGTCACGAATTCGGACGCCCCGAGGGCGAGCGCCTTCTGCCGGTCGTGCTCCTGCCCGCGGGCGGACAGGAGGACGATCGGAATGGAGGCGAACCGCGGGTCGCCCTTCAGCTCGCTGCAGAGGGTCAACCCGTCCTTCCCCGGCATCATGACGTCGAGGACGATCAGGTCGGGAGCCTCGGCCTCGATCGCACGCATCCCCTCGTCGGCATCCGCGGCGGTCGACGGCTCGTACCCCTCCTCCTTGAGGATGAACTCGAGCGGACGGCGGATGAAAGCGTCGTCGTCGACGATCAGGATCCGCTTGCGGCCGCTCATGGGGCCTCCTCGATCGCGGTGCCCCGGATGACGACGAGCGTCACGTCGTCGCGTGGGGGCAGGCTACCGGTATGCGCGGCGAGCGCGTCGAGCACGGCGCCGCGGATCTCTGCGGCGGTTCGACCCGGCCGGCGCGCGGCCGTCACGAGCCGATCGACGCCGAAGAACGTGCCGGCCGCGTCGCGCGCCTCGACGACACCGTCGGTGTAAAGGAGGAGGAGGTCGTCCGGCGCGAAACGCGTATCGGCGTCCCTCCACCGCGCGCCCGCGACGATGCCGAGCGCGGGGCCGCACGGCTTCAACGTCTCGATCTCGCCCGTCGCCCGCAACACGAGCGGCGGATGGTGGCCGGCGTTCGACCACACGAACCGCCGTCCGTCCGGTAGGAACCGTGCGAAGACGAACGTCGCGAACATGTCGGCGGCGGAGAAGTCGGTCGCGAGGACCTCGTTGACGCGACGGAGGACGTCGGCGGGAGACAGGAGGTCGCGCGCCTCGGAATGCAGCGCACCCCGCGCCGTCGCCATGTAGAGCGCCGCGCCCACGCCGTGACCCGAGACGTCGGCGATTGCGAGGCCGAGGCTGCCGTCGGCCATCGCGACGTAGCCGTAGTAATCACCGCCGACGATCTCTGCGGGCCGGAAGCCGCCGGAGATCTCGAGGCCGGCGAACAGCGGGTCCTCCCGCGGCAAGAGACCTCGGTGGACCTGGCGCGCGATCTCGTCTTCCCTTCGGCGAGCCTCGACGAGGCGGGCGTTCTCGACGAGACGCTCGTTCCGGATGAACGCCGCAGCCACGGCCGCGATCGCGCCGAGCAGCTTGACCTCGCCGGTGAGATACCGGCGCCCCTCGGGCCGGCCGCGGAGGACGAGGACACCGAGAGCGCCTCCGGACGCATCGGGGAGAGGAACGGCCGCCCAGGCCGACCCGGCGTCGCCGTCTCCGGCGACCGGCCTGCCCTCCGCGAGCACGTCGGCGACGGAAGGCCCGGGTTCGGCGCCGGCGGGACCGCTCGACGCGGCGAGCGCGGCACCCCCCGTGGTCCGGAACCAGATCTCCGCCGACCGCGCGCCGAGGACCGCTGCCGCATCGTCGACGACGAGCTGCGCGATCGAGCGCTCGCCCAGCACCGTACCGATGCGTTCGCTCAAACGGTAGACGCAGGTCGCTTCTTCGTACCGGTCGAGGACCTCACGGCAGAGGCTCGCGATCTCGTGCTCTTGCCGGGCAAGACGCGCCGCCAGGGCGGATTCGGACAGGCTCGCCGGCAGCACGGAATCGATCTCCTCGCCCGGCGTTCGTGGCCGGCACGAAGCAGCAATATATGTATCGATTTTTGAATATCAATGCGACAAAACACACATATGTATGGTTTACCCAAGGATCAGGGTGCGGATTCGTCCGAACGGTCCCCTCGGACGTCTCATCATTGATGGCCGAACGGAGGGAAGCGGTGTCCGTCCAGACCGACGAGGAGCTGCTCGTGGCGCTCCGCACGGGCCATGCCGATTCGCTGGGCGTGCTCGTCGCTCGCTGGGAGGCTCCGCTCTTCCGTTTCGTCTCGCGGATGGTCGACCGTCCGGAGGATGCGCGCGACGTCTGCCAGGAGACGTTCATGCGGATCCTGGACAAGGCCGACGCGTTCCGCGACGGCGCGCGCTTCTCGACGTGGATGTACCAGATCGCGCTCAACCTCTGCCGCGATCAGGCCCGGCGCAAACGGCGATGGGGGCACCTCGTCGTCGCCTCGTCGGAGCCGGCCGACGCGCCGGCGCACGAGTTCGTCGCAAAGGACTCGGCGGCGACGAGCCCTGTCGCCGCGCTCGAGGAGAGCGAGCGGCAGGGCGCGGTCCGGCGGGCGCTCGCGCGTCTTCCGCACGACCAGCGTGAGGTGCTGCTCTTGAAGGAGTACGAAGGATTGAAGTTCCGTGAGATCGCGGGCGTGCTCGGCATTCCCGAGAGCACGGTGAAATCGCGGATGTATGCCGCGCTGGACTCGATGCGCTCGTCCTTGACGAGCCTCGGGATCCACTAGGAGTCGATCATGGAATGCGCCAGCTTTCACGATCATCTGATCGGACGCCTCTACGGAGAGCTCGCGGCCGAAGACGACGCCGCGCTCGACGGGCATCTCGCCGGATGCGCCTCGTGCCGCACCACGCTCGAGGAGTTCGCGCGGGTCCGGTCGATCCTCGCCGAGGACGAGCCGGCGGTGCCGCGGATCCCCCGCGTCCTCGTCTTGAGACCCCGCGCCCGCTGGCGGACCGCGGCCCTGGCGGCCTCGATCGCCGGCGCCGCGCTCCTGACCGGGACCGGGATCGGCGCCGGCTACGCGATCGGCTCGCGCCGGAACGCGCCGGCACCCGTTGCGATGACGACGCCGGCAGCCTTGGACGACGCCACCCAGCAATTCGTCCGTGACGAGGTCGCGCGCCGCCTCGCCGCGGCGTCCGCGGCAAAACCTGTCGAGAAGCCGGCCGGGCTCAGCGCCGCCGACGTCCAGTCCCAGCTCGCCAAGTTCGAGCGCAAGGTCAACGACGCCCGCGCCGCCGATCTCGACTACATGCTGGGACAGCTCGAAGCTTCGGAGCTCCGGACGGGCTCGCGCATCGGCAAGACCAACGAGGCGATCAAGAACGTCGCGCTCGCGAGCAATCCGTATATGGGAAGTCAGTAGTTGGTAGCGAGTAGTGCGTCGTAACTACCGACCATCGACGATCGACTTTCCGAGGTCCGCGAGCCGGTCGGCGGCCGCTGCGGCGAGACGAAGATCTCCGGCGGCTTCTGCCTCGCGACGTGCCTTCTCCAGAAGCGCTTCCGCCTCGCCCTTCGGCGCGACGGCGCCGAGCGCGTAGTCGGCGCGCGCGACGAGCGCCGCCGGGACGTCGGGCAGCACCCGCACCTTGCGCCAGGCTTCGGCTGCGGCCCGCTCGTGGCCGGCGTCCGAGAGCATGGCGGCGAGCTGGCTCAGCGCGATTCCGGCGCCTGGGCCGCCCGCCGCGCCGTCGGCCGCCGCCCACGCGGCGCGGATGACACGTCCGTCGTCGCGACCGCCGTCGGGCGGCTGCGGCGTGTCGACGACCGGCACGTCGACGGTCCTCGAGCCCTCGGGACCGGCAAGCACCATTGCGACGGATGGTCCTCTGAGCGCCACGCGCGCCTCCGACGCACGACTCACGGCGTGCCCCGCGATCGACGCGACCCGATCCCCCGCCCGGGCCCCGATCCGCTCCGCGGGTCCTCCCGGGAGCACGCGCGCGACGAGGACGCCGTCGGGGCCGTCGACGAGGTCCGCCCCGATCGACGCGACCGTCCACCGTGGATGCACCGGCGAAGGAGGGCCTCCCGGATCTTCGACGACCGCGAGCGCGGGCGAATAAAGAAAGATGCGATCCTCTCCGGCCACGCCGCCTCGAGGCACGACGGCGACCGCGAGGTCGGTTCCGGGAGGCAGCGTGAGCCCCTTCCAGCCGTCCGCCGTCGCGAGGTCCGTAGCCGGGCGGTCGACGCGGCCGATGAGACTCCACGACGACGCGGCCTGCGCCCATGCTCGGGGCCACTCGGCCCCGACGAGTGCGCAGCTCGGGCGCGGCGAGAGATCGACGGTCATGTCCGCCTCGCCGGCGTCGACGACCCCCGACCAAACGACGCGGCCGCCCGCGACGATCTCGAGCCGCCGCTCGCCCGGGCACATGGTGAAGGTCTCCGCCGGAAGCGTCGCGACCGTCTCCCCGTCGACCCTGAGATCTCCGGGATAGCGCGCGCCGGCGACGGCGACGCGCGCGCGCGCCGGGCGCATCGTCACCACCTTCATCCGTTCTGGCGACCTATCGGCCAGGTCGATCCGAACCATCGCTTCGATGCTCTCCGCCGCGAAGCACGGCTTCTCGAGACGGATCTCGTGCGTGCCGACGCCGACACCGTCGACGAGGAGCTCGGCGGCACCGTCCGCCGAAGCGCGAGCGGTCTTGCCGGCGCCGACGCCGTCGACGGTGACCGCGACCTCCGGAATGTCGGTGAGGACGACGATCGCACGCGCATTCGGCACGAGATCGATCTTCGTTTTCGCCTCCTGGCCGGCGACGACGTGCACCGTCGCGTCCGCCGGATCGAAGCCTTTCTTCTCCACGTGCACGACCCGGTCGCCCGCGGCCGCCTTGACGATCCCCGCCGCGTCGCGGGTCACGGGACGCCCGTCGACGGTCAGCACCCCGTCTTGCGGATCGAGCGAGACCGCGATCGTCCCGATCGTCGAGGAGGCCACGCGCGCGAACCGCTCCATCCCGCGCTTGCCCACGAGCTCCGGCTTCGGTGCGTAATCGGCGCGCAGCGCCAGGATCGCGCGGAAGTCGCGCTCGGCGGCATCGAGCTCGCCCGCGGCGACATGCGCCTGCGCCTTGAGATCGATGGCACCGACACGCGTGTCGTCGTCGATTCCCGGCGTCGCGAGAAGCGCATCCGCCGCCGCGACCGCTCCCTCGAGGTCGAGAGCGACGACCTTCGCGCGGATCGCGTCGAGCGGCTCGGTCTGCGCCACCGCAGCGCCCGCCACGGCGAGCGCGACCGCGCACAGGAAGGCTCCGAGCCTCACGGCGTCACCACCACGCCGCCGGTCGACCCGTCGAGGATGCGGAGCGATCCGTCCTCCGTCGCGGCGATCGCGAGCGGGCGCTCGATGCCCGTGCCGGCGAGGGGCAGCGTCTCGCGCACGTCGCCTCCGGGCGAGAGGCGGGTCACGCTCTCCGACTTCGAGTCGAGCACCGACACGCGACCGGCCGCGTCGACGGCGAGGCTCACCGGCTTGCGAAAGGTCGGGCCGAACGGCGTCTCCGCTCCCGCCGCGGTGATCTTCACGAGCCGTCCCGTCTTCGCCTCGGCGGCGACGATCGCTCCGGTCGCCGCTGCGAGCGCCGTGACGTCGGACCCACGGCTCTCGCGAACGAGCACGGGCGCCGCAGCCCCGGGTGCGAGCGCACCGATGCGGTCTCCCTTCCGGTCGGCGAGCCAGACGGTCCCCGCCGCGTCGACCGCGAGCGCACGGGACCCGGCGTAGGCCCCGAGCTTCGCGATCGCGGTCCACGAGGCGCCGTCGAAGCGGAGGAGCGCATCGCCA
Source organism: Candidatus Polarisedimenticolaceae bacterium (assembly GCA_036275915.1). Lineage (NCBI taxonomy): Bacteria > Pseudomonadati > Acidobacteriota > Candidatus Polarisedimenticolia > Candidatus Polarisedimenticolales > Candidatus Polarisedimenticolaceae > Candidatus Polarisedimenticolaceae bacterium. Next base: position 368,127 of record DASUCV010000004.1, read on the forward strand.
GCGACCGCGTAGATCCGGCCGGGAGCGTCGCTCGCCATCGCGCTCACCTCGTCACGGGAGAACGGCGGACGTCCGCCGCCGCGGGAATCGAAGATCTGGAGGGCGGCGTTCTTGCGGTCGAAGACGGCGAGGACGCCGCCGTCGCCCGACGCGAGCAGGGCGGCACCGCGCGTCGTCGGAACGGTGGGGAGCGGCCGCGGTCCCTGCGACCACGCGCGACGCGGGTCGCGGGCGACGGCCAGCTCGCGCACGGCGAGCGCCCGAAGTGGCTCCGCCTGCAGCCTCGCCGGGGCCTGCGCCTCGATAGCCTCTTGGAGCTGCACCGCGGCATCGGCGTACCGCTCGAGCCGCAGTTCCTCGCGCGCGAACCCGACCTGCGCCCGCGCGGCGGCCTCGGTCCCCGGCGCTTCGACGACGACGCGCGCATACGCGCCCGCGGCTCGCTCCGTGGCCCCTTCCATCTCCGACAGGGCGCCGAGGGCGTAACGCGCTCGCGCCCGCCACGGATCGCCGGACGGTGACGTGGCGACGGTGATGAGCGCGGCGCGCGCGTCGTCGATCCGGCGCGAGGAAGCGGGGGCGAGCTTCAAGAGACCGAGGAGATAGCGACCCTCGAGGGCACGATCGCCGTCGGCGTGCTCGGCGAGCAGCCGCTCGAGCGGTGCCACCGCCTTCGGGACGCGCGCCGGATCGAGTACGGCCGCGTCCTCCGGCCAGTCGGGGGCACCCGCCAAACGCGCGAGCCCGAGGAGCGCGTCGTCCGCCAGCGGGCCTGCCGGAGCGAGATCGACGACCTTCTCGAACGCCGCCGCCGCGTCGGGCGAGCGGTCGGCTGCCAAGCGCTGCGCGAGACGATAGGCGGCCTCGGCCGCCGCCGGATCGGACGCGGGTGCCGCAACGCTCCACGCAGGAGCCGATGCGACGAGAAGGACGACGATGGCGACGTCGCGTTTCAACGCGCCGGCCGTCCGAAGGAGATCCTCACCGGCGGGTTGTCGCCCGCGCGAACGCTCACCGATTCCTCGTGCGGCTCGCCTCCCTCGGGCGGTGCGACGCGCACGTCGTAGCGGCCCGGAGCGACGTCCCGGCGCAGCGGCGCTTCACCGATCGCTCTCCAGGCGGCGCCGCTGCGTCGAAGCTCGACGCGGCAGTTCGGTGGAAACGTCTGGACGACGAGCCGCGCCATCGCCGGCACGGCGAGCGGCGCTTCGACCGTGCCCCCTTCCGGAACGTCGACGTCCGCGGCGACGTCGAGGAAACGCTCGTCGTCGACCGCCCGGACCGCGTGCCGGCCTGCCGGGATCTCCATCGGCGCGTTTCCGGCGCGCGTCGGCTGACCGTCAACCGTGACGTGAAGCCGGGCGACCGCCGCCGGGATCGAGAGCCGCCCCATCGGTAGAGGCTCGAGCCTCATCGCCGCCGCGGCGTTGCGCGCCTCGAGAGGCGTCGCCTGCGCGCGGATCGTCGCCTCCGCGGAGCGGAAGTTCACGGCACCCGCCTCGATCGTGTTCTCGCGGCAGAGGTCGAGGGTGACGGTGATCGGAGCGTTGCCCGCTTCTCGTCCGTTGACGCGCACGCGCGCCCCGGGCGCTCCCGGATCGACCGTGATCTCCGCCTGGAGCGGATCGGCGGCGAGCACGATCTCCCTCCCCGCGTCCGCGGCTTCCAGCCGGTGCTTCACCTCGCGGCAGCCCAGCGTCGCCGTGAGCAGGCCGAAGGGGCCGCCCGCAGGAAAGCTCAGGCCGGACTGATCGACCGGCTTCCCGTCGAAGAGGACCGTTCCCCCCGGAGGCTCCGTCCGCACGGTCGCGTGCGATGCCGGAACGACGGGAGCGCGGCGACCGGGAAGCCCGAGGACGAGGAGGCCGACGCCCGCGATCACCACGGCCGCTCCCACCATGTACGGCCAGCGCCGGGGGGCCTTCTGGCTCGCGCGCTCGGTCACGGCGGCCGCGTCGCCGCTCGATGCGGGCCGATGCGCGAGCGGCGCCTCGTCGGCAGCGGCTCCCGCGCGCCGGAGCGCGGCGACGAAGGCGGCCCCGTCCTGGAACCGCGCGTCGGGAGCCTTGGAGAGGGCTCGCGCGAGGAATGCGGCGAGCGGCGGCGGCACGCGCTCCAGGTGCAGGTCGGCCGCACGCGGCGGCTCGTGGACGATGCGGTAGAGAACGGAGGAGACGGAATCGCCGGAGAACGGCTTCTCCCCCGTGAGGAGCTCGTAGAGCACGACGGCCAGCGAGAAGAGGTCCGACCGGCCGTCGAGCGTCTCCCCGCGAATCTGCTCGGGGGACATGTAGTTCGGAGTTCCGAGGAGCGCACCGTCGTGGGTCATCGACGACGCCGGTCCCTTCGCGAGCCCGAAGTCCATGACCTTGATGCCGGAGTCGCCGACCCGCATGAGGTTGCCGGGCTTGACGTCACGATGGACGATGCCGTTCTTGTGGGCGAACGCGAGGGCCTCGGCGGCCCCGGCCACGAGCGCGACGACGGTCGGCACCGGCAGCAACGCGTCCGGCCGGCAGAACGCGTCGAGCGTGCGGCCCTGCACGTACTCCATGGCGAGATAAGGAACTCCCTCCGCTTCGCCGACGTCGAAGACGGTGACGATGCCGGGGTGGAGGAGCTTCCCGGCGGCGCGAGCCTCCCTGAGGAAGCGCTCGCGCGCGGCGTCGCGCTCGGCCGCCGGGAGCGCGGCGAAGATCTGGATCGTCTTGATCGCGACGCGGCGGTCGATCGTCGGGTCGTAGGCGAGGAAGACGCGCCCCATCGCCCCGCGACCGAGCTCTTTGTCGATGCGGTAACGTCCGAGAGTATCCACCTGCATCGGCGAGGGCACCTTCGCTTGGGGTTCCACCTCGACCTTACGTTAGGTCGCGCCGAACCACCAAGTCAATGACGGCACAGGAAAGGCACGAGTTCCCGCAGTGGATCGACGGCGACCGTCGGATCGCCGCCCCGGGGCATCCGGCCCAGCGCCTCGGGGAGCGCGCACCGCGGGACTCCGGCTCTGGACTTCTTGTCGCGGCGCATCGCCGCCGCGAGCGCCCGCCGCGAGAGTCCGGCCGGCGCCCTCGTCGGGAGCGCGAAGGCGCCGAGGAGCGCCTCGATCCGGTCGGCATGCGCGCGAGGGAGCCCGGTCTTCCTCTCGGCCAAGCGTGCCTCCGCCAGGAGGCCGATCGCGACCGCCTCTCCGTGCGGGATCGCGTACGCCGACGCCGCCTCCAGGGCATGAGCCGCCGTGTGGCCGAAGTTGAGGATCGCGCGGCGTCCGTGGTCGCGCTCGTCCTCGGCGACGATGGCGGCCTTCGTGCGCAGGCATCGCGACACGACGTGCGCGATCGCTCCGGGCTCGCGTCGCAGCACACGCGCCGCGTTCGCCTCGAGGTAGCGGAAGAGTGCGACGTCGAGCGCCGCGGCCGCCTTCACCGCCTCGGCGAGCCCGGCGCGGTAAGTGCGCGCCGGCAGCGTCTCGAGCACCGCGACGTCCGCCCATAGGGCGAGCGGCGGATGGAAGGCGCCCACGAGGTTCTTGCCGGACGGAAGGTCGACACCGGTCTTGCCGCCGAGCGCGGCGTCGAGCATCGCGAGCGATGTCGTCGGCACCTGGACGACCGGCACGCCCCGGTGCCAGGTCGCGGCGAGGAAACCGGCGAGATCCCCGGTGACCCCGCCGCCGACCGCGACGACGACCGTGTCGCGTCCGACCTCGGCCGCCGCGAGCCGGTCCTCGAGGCGCGCCTTCGTCTCGCGCGTCTTTGAGCGCTCCCCCGCCGGGAACTTGAGCAGGAGCGTGTTTGCGCCGCGGCGAGCGAGCGAGCGCGCGAAACTCAGTCCGTAGAGGCGGGCCACGCGCGCGTCCGAGACGATGACGATCAGGCTCCCGCGGTGATCGCGTGCGATCGTGCGGGACGCGGCCTCGAGGATGCCCCGTCCGACGACGACGCGCGTGGCCCCGGAGCGGAACGCGTCGATCAGTGGGGCCGCTCGGACCCGCTCGCGCCGAGGCGCTCGAGATCGGCGAGATAGTCCTCGACGAGGCGCCGCTGGGTCGCATCGTCAAGGTTCGAGCCGATGAGCTTCCCGGCGACTTGGATGGCGAGATCGGCCGCGACGCTCTTCAGCTCGCCGCGGGCCTGGCGCAGGCCGGCCTCGATCTGGGTCTGCGCTTGCTGGACGAGCTGGTCTTTCTGTTTGCGCGCCTCGTCCAGGATCTCGCCCTTCAGGCGCTCCGCGTCCTTGCGCCCGGCCTCGACCGCCTCGGCGCGCTCGCGGCGCGCCTGGTCGATGAGCGCACGGTGCTCGACGAGGAGGCGCTCGGCCTCTTCGCGGTCGCCGCGCGCGCGGTCGAGATCGCCCTTGATCCCGGCCTCGCGGGCGTTCATCGCGTCCATGATCGGCTTCCACGCGAACTTCCCGAGGAGGACGAGCAGGATCACGAACGTGACGAGCGTCCAGAACATCAGCCCGATCTCGGGCGTGATCAGCGCGGACGCTCCCGCGGCGGCATGCTCGCCTTCCTCGGCCGCAACCGGCAGCGCCGTCGCGGCGAGGAGAATCGGCAGGGTCAGCAGCCTTGCGGACATCGACAGGCTCCCGGCTACTTGCCGGCGAGGAGGAAGCAGATGACCAGCGCGAAGAGCGCGGCGCCCTCGATGAGGCCCGCCGCGATCAGCATCGCGGTCTGGATCGTGCCCGCCGATTGCGGCTGGCGCGCGATACCGTCCATCGCGGAGCCGGCCAGCCGGCCGATTCCCATGCCGGCGCCGATCAGCGCGAGACCCGCCCCCAAACCAGCTCCCAAGAACGCAAGACCCTTCGGATCCATGAAACTCCTCCTCGTCCGTGTCTCCGGCTCAGTGCGCCGGATGGACCGACATGCCGATGAACGTCGCCACGAGCGTCGTGAAGATGAAGGCCTGGATGAAGCAGACCAGTAGCTCCAGCACGAAGATGAACAGGGTGAACGGAACGGAGACCGTCGCCGCCCAGCCGGACTGCAGGATGAAGATGAGCGAGATGAGCCCGATGATGACGACGTGTCCCGCAATCATGTTCGCGAAGAGACGGATGCACAGCGCAAACGGCTTCGTGAACAGGCTCAGGATCTCGACCGGGATCATGATCGGGTAGAGCCAGATCGGGAGTCCGCCGGGCACGATGTTCTTGAGGTGATGGAGCACGCCGAACTTGATCATGCCGGCGACCTGGATCACGACGAAGGCGACGATGGCGAGCATCGCCGTGACTCCGACGTTGCTGGTCGGCGTCGACATGCCCGGGATCAAGCCGAGGAGATTGCAGGTCCATATGAAGAAGAAGCAGGTCAACAGATACCCGACGTAACGGTCGGCGTCGTGGCCGATCGCCTTCCGCACGATCTCGTCGCGAATGTACTTGATGAGGAGTTCGAATGCGTTCCGCCACCCGGTGGGAACGGGATCCGAGACGCCGCGCGCGGCGATGGTCGCCAGCGCGAAGAGAACGCCCCCCGCGATCCACAACATCACGACGTGCTTCGTGATCGACAAATCGACGCCGGCGATGTGGATCGGCGGCAGATGGATCTCGCGGCTCGTGAACGGGATCTCGATCGAGCGGCTGTCGGTGATGTGGTGCATGATCAGGTCGGAGACGTTGAATCCCGCCTCCTTCGCACCCGCTGCCGCCTGCGTGACCGGCTCGCTCATCGCGCGTCGCCACGAACCATGAGCGCCTTCCGCATGAACCAGTAGGTCTCGAAGAGGAACAGCGGGACGAATCCCGCCGCGAGGCCCGTCAGCAGCGCGAGATCGGCGGCGCCTCCCGCGCGCGCCGCGAACGCCGCGGCGACCGCGGCGAGCACGAGACGCGCGATGAATCCGGTTCCCAGCCCCACGGCGAAGCGCGCGCCGGGATGCCCGTGCGTGCGGACGAGCCAGATCGCCGCGATGAGGCCCGGGACGGCCATCGCGAGGAATCCCGCATAGGCCCAAGCGCCCGCGCGGGCGATCGCGAGCGCGCCCACCGCCGATGCGGCGAGGGCTCCCACGACGAATCCCGCCGTCCGCCTGTCCGTCACGCCGATCCCCCCGGCCCCGGTCCCTTCGGCGGGACGACCCGCCGGTACAGATTCAACATGCCCGCCGCGGCGCCGAGTAGCGCGCCGGTGAGGACGAGCCAAGGCGTCGTCCCGAATCGACGGTCCAGCCACTGGCCGCCGAAGAGGCCGACCATGAGCGGCACCACGAGCTCGAACCCGAGCCCGGCAAACTCAAGGGGCGAAGGTCCTTCGGGTCGCCGCAAAGGCGCTTACTCTAGCAGGTCGGTCAACCCGCATCACGGCGATGTGCGCGCGAGTCCGGCCTGGGCCTCCGGGTACTCGTAGGTCTTTTCGACCTGCCGGACGAGACGCGTCACCGGCTCGTCCAGGATCTTGAAAAACGGCTCCGGACGGATCCCGATCCAGAACGCGAGGACGACGAGCGGCAGGAGGTACGCGAGCTCGCGCGCCCCGAGGTCTTTCAAGCCACGGTTCTCGTCGCGATCGATCTTCCCGAACATCGTCCGCTGGTAGAGCCAGAGCATGTACGTCGCCCCGAGCACGAGACCGGTCGCCGAGAGCACCGCCCACACCTTCGATTCGAGCCGGAAGGCGCCGAGGAGGATCGTCCACTCGCCGGTGAACCCGTTGCCGGGGATGAGCGGCATCCCGATCGAGGAGAGGGTCATGATCATGAAGATCACGGCGAACCACGGCATAACCGATGCGAGCCCGCCGTAGTCGCTGAGCAGCCGCGTGTGACGGCGCTCGTAGACGATACCGACGAGGAGGAACAACGCTCCGGTGGACAGACCGTGGTTGATCATCTGCAGGACGCCGCCTGTGAGCCCTTGGTAGTTCAAGGCGAAGACGCCGACCATGCAGAACCCGAGGTGGCTCACCGACGAGTAGGCGACGAGCTTCTTCCAATCTTTCTGGACGAGGGCCACGGCGGCCCCGTAGATCACGCCGATCACGCACAGCGCCAGGGCGAACGGCGCGAACCGGCGCGTCGCGTCGGGAAGGATCGGCAGGCTGAACCGGAGGAACCCGTAGGTCCCCATCTTGAGCAGCACGCCCGCGAGGATGACCGAGCCCGCGGTCGGGGCCTCGACGTGCGCGTCGGGGAGCCACGTGTGGAACGGGAACATCGGAACTTTGATCGCGAAGCCGAGAAAGAACGCGAGCCACACCCAGGTCTGGAGGCCGATCCAATCCGGCCATGCGCCCATCGCCTGGAGGAGACGTACGTCGAACGTCGAGATACCGGTGAGATCCGCGTGATGAACGTACAGCGCGAGGATCCCGACCAGCATGAGGACGGAGCCGAGGAACGTATAGAGGAAGAACTTGACCGAGGCGTAGATGCGCCGGGGCCCGCCCCAGATCCCGATGAGGAAGTACATCGGGATCAGCATGACCTCCCAGAAGACGTAGAACAGGAACATGTCGAGGCTGATGAAGACGCCGAGCATCCCGGTCTGCAAGAAGAGGAGGCACGCGTAGTACGCACCTTCGCGCTTGTGGACGGCGGTCCAGGAGGAGAGGACCGCGAGGAATCCCAGGATCGTCGTGAGCAGGACGAGCAGCATCGAGATGCCGTCGACGCCGACGAGGTAGTGGACGCCGAACGCCCCGATCCATGGGCGGTCGAAGACGAACCGGAACCCGTACGCGTCGGCCGGCGCCGCGCCCCAGCCGAACCAGAGCGGCAAGCTGACGACGAGATCGGCGGCGGCGACGACCGTCGCGACCCGTGCGATCAAGGCCGGACGATCCTTCGGCAAGAGAAGGCAGAGGATCGCGCCGGCCAGCGGCAGATAGGTGACGACGTTGAGGAGGTGGGGCCCGAACGGGTTCATCCCGAAGACCTCGCGAAGCGCGAGAACCTATCACAGCGGGCGATGAAAGGGAAAGGTCGCTCGGGACTACGCGGAGACTTTGGCGTGGAGCGTCATGAGCACGTCCCACACGCGATCAGGATAGGCGAGCGGGATGCGACTGTTCACGTCGCGCCGCGCCTCGACGAGCGCCGGTCCCGAGCTGTACGCCGCAAGCGCCGCGTCGACGTCGCCGAACCTGGCGGTCAGCCTGCTCAGGTACGCGCAACCGAGCATGACGTTCGTCTCGGGATCGAACAGCTGCTCGTCCCCCCGCCAGGAGAGGCCGAGGTCCTCGGCGAGCTCGCGCGCCGTGTCGCCTCGGAGCTGCATGAGCCCCATGGCGCCCTGATCGGAGATGGCGGTCGCCTCGAAGCGGCTTTCGACCTGGATCACCGCCAGCACGAGCAAGGGATCGACCTTGAAGCGCGTCGCGTACCGCTGGACGATCGGAACGATCTTCTCGGTCTGCTGGGTCGAGACGCCGGGAAACGTGTCTCGGGACGAGGCGAGGACGAGGCGGGCCCAGTCGGCCGGCAGCCCCGCCTCTGCCCCCTCGGTCGAGGGAGCCGCTTTCACCGGCGCGGGAAGGTCGGGTGCCCCGGGACGCGCGAACAGTCCCTGGACGACGATCCAGCACACGACCGTCAGCACCGATGCCGTCCGGATGACCCACCGCATGCCGGGAGGGTACGGACCGACCGGAGCCGACGCAACCCCTAACGAGGCCGAATTCTTATAAACTTGCTATTTCTTGGGGGCCGAGGACCGAGCCGGCGGTCCTTTTTTCTTTTGCGCTTCGCCGCGAAGGACGGCATCGATCGCCGGCGCGGCCACCGTCAGCGTGACGTCGATGTCCTTGGTGTCGATTCTGTACTGGCGATCGGGGCGAGCGAGGATCCGAACGCCTGGGCCGGCGTCGTGGACCTCCTCCCCGGGGAACCGTCCCATCAACGACCGCTCCAAGGCGTATTCGAAATCTTTGGCCTCGTCCGCGGAAATCCAGCGGGTCGACCAAATTGTGAGCCCGTCGCTTCCATCGGGGGCCTCGAAGCGCCAGAGCGCGTCGCCCGCCCAGCCGTCGCCCGCCATCAGGCCGAGGTTGTCCTTCCCGGTGAGAAGAGAGACGAGGACGACGATCCCCTCCTCTCCGAGGGTGTCCTGATCGGCCACCGTCCAGGGTAGCGCCGGCGGCAGGACCGGCTGCGGCAAGGAGGCCGCGGGAGCGGGCGGGCGGTCGAGGTGCATGACGTCGCGCGTCGTCCGGCGCGTCTTCCGCTCGGCGAGGAGCCGCCGGAACTCGCCGCTCTTCGCGAGGGCGGCCGCCTGCGCGAAACCGTCCAGATAGATGAAGTCGATGAAAGCGCCGACCGCTGGTCCGCCCGGGTGTTGGGCGGACGCCACGAGGCGCCCCCCGAGAGCGTCCTCCGGCCGGAGCTTCCCGCCGACGACCTCGGCCTCGAGACCGACGCCGCCGAAGAGAAGGATGAGCGACGCCACGTTCGCCGTGCCCTCGGAGAGCGCGGCCCTCGCGACGAGCGCATCGGTCGTGCGCGGTGGCGAGGCGTCGTCGGTCAAGAGATGAGCGGCATAGTGTCCGGCCACCGGCTCATCCGGGGCGACGCCGGTCGCGAGCAGGAGCGACGCTTCTGCGTCTTCGTTGGGATCGCCGCGCCCGCTGCCCGGCGTGAGGCGGTTCGGGTCGACGAGAAGCCGTGTGCCCACGGCATCGAGCGTCATGCCGGGAAGGTCGAGAGCGAGACTGAGCGCCAGGTCCGCAGGCTCGTCGATCCCGCCGAGACCGAGATCCTTCCAGGCGCGACCGCGGGCGGCGGCGACCGTGGAAGGACACAGCGTCTCGGCACGCGCTTTCGCGGCGGCGGCGCGGACACCCTCGTCGGCGCGCACGGCGACGAGATCCGCTTTGGCCTGCCGCCCGACGATCGTCGCGATGCGATCGCCGACCGAGCGGACCGTGCGAAGGAGCTCGACGTCCGCACCCTTCACCGGCTCGGGAGTCGGCGCCGCATCCTGCCCGAGCGCCGCACGACCGCCACCGACGACGAGCGCGATCGCGCACGCGAGGGCGCTCGGACGGACGATCATGGGAGAGGCGGCTCGGAGATCACGACGATCGATCCACCGGCGCGCAAGCCTTCCGACTCGGCGGTCCCGGCGGCGAACTCGAGAACGTAGCGCGCGGGCGACGGAGGCGCGACCGACGGACATTCGCCTGTCGCCGGGCACGGCGCTTGCCGCGCGGCGACCCAGACGATGCGAAGGCGCGCGTCGAGCCACACCATGTCCAGGGAGGTCTTGCAGTCTTTCATCCAGAACGCATGGGGCGCGTCGGCGTCGAAGATGAAGAGCATGCCGTCCCGCGCGCCGACGTGCTCGCGCCCCATGTAGCCGCGGGCCCGCGACGCATCGTCGGCGGCGACCTCAAGGGCGAACTCGTGGCCGGACGGGAGGACGGCCACCGCCCAGCGAGGGGCCGTTGCCGAGGCCGCCGTCGTGGCAGCGAGAACGAGCGAAAGCCAGGGAAAGGTGCCGGTCATGGCGCGCCCGCCACGAACCGGCCGTCGACGACCGTGATGTCCTCCGCCTCGCCGGCACCGCCTACGGCACCGTCGGCGCCGAGGCAGACGAGGCGGTAGCCGCGCGACGTGACCTCGTAGGTCAAGCCGTGGCCCCACGGATCCTTCGGAATTTCCGGCAGCGATCCGGGGACGAGATCCTCGAGACGCGACGGCCAGTGCTGAGACCGCGCGTGGAACGACTCGATCGCGCGCGCGACGCGGATCATCGTGTCGCGCGCCTGGCGCGCCGGGTACGACTCCACCGCGTGTGCGAGACCGCGGTAGAGGACGATCTGATCACGCGCCTTCGCGGCAATCTCCGCGTCCGGATACTCGTCGATGATCTTCTGCATGAGCACGATCGCGCCGTCGGTGTCGGACTTCTCGATGCGCTCCTGCGCCTGTCGCCACAGGCGGTCCGCGCGACGCTCGCGACCGCCGCACGCGATCGCTCCCGACGCGACGAGCACGACGACGAGGAGACGCGCGACGCGAGAGCGAAGCACGCGACGCGTGTTGACTTCGCCGTGACCCCGTTTCATAATCCGCGCGCCTTCGAGCACGGTGTTTCCTTCTGACGAGATCGTTTCGCGTCCGGGCGTCGCATGCGGCGTCCGGCCGGTGGGCTCACTGTAGATGACGCTTCGGCCCAGGGCAACCGAAGTCCCGGAGCTCGTGCGGAGGCTCGGAAGCCGTCGACCCAAGCAAGTCGATCGCGCACGCGCGCGTCTCTCGATCATCGGATCGCATTCCGTCGCGGCGCTCGTGCAAGCGCTCGAGGGCGACAACAATCGCGTGCGCTCGCATGCGATGCCGCTTCTCGCGCTCATCCAGGATCCGCGAGGCCGCGGCCCGCTCGTCGCGATGCTGCTCGACCGCGATGCGCGCATGCGCGAGATCGCGTCTCGATCCCTCGCGCGCTTCCCTTCTCCCGACGCGGTCGCCGCGCTCGAGCGCTTGCTCAAGCGGGAGAAGTCGAAGGAGGTCCGCCTCGCCGCCGTGCACGGTCTGCTCGAGCTGGTCGAGTCGGGCCAAGACGGCGCGGTCAGGCGGCTTCTCGAGGTGCTCCTGGACGTCCGGGAAGAGGTCCGCGTCCGCACCGCGGCCTGCGCGCTCCTCCCCCTCCTCAAGCCTGCGGCGCGCCGCGGGCTCCTTCGCCGCCTCCGCGCCGATGCGGTCGAGGAGATCGCCCGCCGCGCCGCGGAGATCGCCGAGGAAGACGAGACCATCGCTCCGCGTGAGCGGACCAAGATCGACGGCATCGCGAAGGATCTCGCGTCGGGCGACTATGCCGTGTGGAACGATGCGCTTCACCGCGTCGCCGGAGCGGGTGCCGCCGCTTCCGAGTCGATCATCGCGGAGATGCGCAAACGCTCGAATGACCCCGAGTACTGCACGCGCGCGGGCATGGCGCTCAAGACCCTTGGTTCGCGCCGCGTGCGCGGCCTCGCCGAGGCGCTCGACGTCGTCGACGAGCCCCTCCCTCTCCAGGTCCTGGTCGAGGTCGCCGGCGCGATCGGCGAGAAGCCTCTCATCTACCGGTTGAAGAGCGTCATCGAGCGTGTCGCTCCGGCGGACGGCGGTTCGACGCGCTTCGATCCGATGCAGCGGGTCCGCGCGAAGGCCCACTTCGAGCTGGCGCGCATCGGCAGCCGGGTCGCGATCGCCGACCTTCAATCGATCCTCGCCGACGGCGAGCGGCGGTTGCCGCTCGAGGCGCTCTCGGCGGTCGAGCTGATCGGGAAACGCGACGAGATCCCGCTTCTCCTCAAGGGCTATCAACGTGAGGACCCGTTCCTGCGCGGAAAGCTCGCGTGCGTCGTGCGCACGATCATGAAGCGCGAGCGGATCCGCAGGAACAGCGTGGCGCTCCGCGCGCTCCCGGCCGACCTCAGGCGCGTGCTCGACGGCATCTTGAGCCGCAAGCCGCGCAAGTCCGCACGGCGCCGGCCGGGCCGGTAGCCCTTCGCGGTGGTACGCAAGCTGAGCGTCCGGGATCTGACGGGCCTCGAGGACCGCAGGGTGTTCTGCCGCGTCGACTTCAACGTCCCCCTCGCCGACGGCCGCGTGACCGACGATGCGCGCATCCGCGCGTCGTTGCCGACCATTCATCTTCTCTCGGGAGCGGGCGCGAAAGTCGTCCTCGCCTCGCACCTCGGCCGCCCGAAAGGGAAGAAGAAGCCCGAGGCGTCGCTCGGACCCGTCGCACGCCACCTCGCCGAGCTCCTCGGCGACCCGGTCGCCTTCGCCGAAGACTGTGTCGGCGCCCCCGCGCAGCTCGCCGTCGCGCGGCTCAGGCCTGGCGGGGTCGCGCTCATGGAGAACCTCAGGTTCCACGCAGAGGAAGAAGCCAACGACGCCGCCTTCACGGCGGAGCTCGCCGCTCTCGCGGACCTCTACGTCAACGACGCGTTCGGGAGCGCTCACCGTGCCCATGCGTCGACCGCCGGTGTGCCCTCGCTCCTCAAGCCCGCGGCGGCGGGACTCCTGATGCAGGACGAGCTGGTGCAGCTGGGCCGCCTCCTCGATCGTCCCGAGCGTCCCTTCCTGGCGATCCTGGGCGGAGCCAAGGTCTCGGACAAGATCGAGCTGATCGACAACCTCCTGCCGCACGTCGACGGCTTCCTCATCGGCGGCGCGATGGCGTACACCTTTCTCGAGGCCCGAGGCGTCGCGGTGGGCCGCTCGCTCGTCGAGCGCGAGCGTCTCGATCTCGCGCGCTCCGTCGCGGCGAAGATCGAAGCCGCGGGCAAGACGCTCGAGCTTCCGGTCGATCACGTCATCGCGGTGGGAGGCGACGACACGCGCGTACGCACGACGCGCGACGCGGCGATCGCCGGCGACGAGGCCGGCATGGACATCGGTCCCGAAACGGCCGAGCGATTCGCCCGCGCGATCGGCCGAGCCCGGACCGTTCTCTGGAACGGCCCGGTCGGACGATTCGAGGTCGCGGCGTTCTCAGCCGGGAGCCGCCGTGTCGCCGAAGCCCTCGCGGCGTCTTCCGCCACGAGCGTCGTCGGCGGCGGCGACACGGGCGCAGCGGTCCACGCGTTCGGCCTCACCGACCGAATGAGCCATGTCTCCACCGGCGGCGGCGCCTCGCTCGAGTTCCTCTCGGGATTGCCGCTGCCCGGCGTCTTGGCACTGGACGACGCGCCGTGACGCCTGTGGGGCGGCGGCGCCTCGTCGTCGGCAATTGGAAGATGAACCTCGGCGAGCGCGACGCGCGCGCGCTGGTCACCGCCGTCGCCGCCGCGTTTCCGTTCGAGCGCGCCGACGGCGCCGTGGCACCCGCGTTCCCGTGCCTGAGGGCCGCGCTCGACGCCGCCCGCGGATCCGCGCTCGCCGTCGCGGCGCAGAACGTCCATCCGGACGACCGCGGTGCCTACACCGGCGAGGTGTCGGCGCCGATGCTCGCCGAGATGGGGATCCGCTTCGTCATCGTCGGCCACTCCGAGCGCCGGATCCTCTTCGGCGAGGACGACGCGACGATCGCGCGCAAGCTGGTGGCGGCCCGGAGCCACGGCCTCGTGCCGATCCTCTGCATCGGCGAGTCCGAAGGCGAGCACGACCGCGGAGAGACCCACGACGTCGTCGTGAGGCAGCTCCGCGCGGCGGTCGGAACCGATCCCGAGGTCGTGATCGCCTACGAGCCGGTATGGGCGATCGGAACCGGGCGCACGCCTGCGCCGTCGGACGTCGCCGCGGCACACGGCGCGATTCGCGAGGAGCTGATGCGCCGCCTCGGTCCGCCCGCGTCCGCGGTCCGGATCCTCTACGGCGGGTCGGTCAACGCGGCGAACGCGGCGGGACTTCTGGCAGCGGAAAACGTCGACGGGGCGCTCGTCGGCGGCGCGTCGCTGGACGCCGTCACCTTCGTGGCGATCGCTTCGGCTTGAGCGGATCGCCCCGGCGTGCTAGGCTCCCGCGGTTTTAGCGGCTGAATTCGAGGAATCGCCATGATCCAGATCTTGCTCACCATCGTTCACGTCGGCGTCGCCTTCGTCCTGATCCTCGTCGTCCTTCTTCAGACGGGGAAGCGGGCCGACCTGGCGGGCGCCTTCGGTGGCGGCGGCAGTCAGACGGCGTTCGGCGCGCGCGGCGCGGCGACGCTGCTCTCGCGCGTCACGGCGTGGTCGGCCGGCATCTTCATGGTGACCTCGCTCCTCCTCTCACTGATGGCCTCGTCGAGCGGAGGAGGTGGCGGCTCCGTCCTGGATACGGTGCCTGCGCCCGCTCCGCCGGCCTCGACGGCACCGGCGACGCCGACGCCCGCGCCGGGAACTCCGCCGGCACCGCAACAGCCGGCTCCGGCGCCCGCGCCTTCGAAGTAACGCCGTCGATCGTTTGCTATGATCGGCGTTCGATCCTCAGCCGAAGTGGTGGAACTGGCAGACACACCATCTTGAGGGGGTGGCGCTCGCAAGAGCGTGAGGGTTCGAATCCCTCCTTCGGCACCAGCCCGGATCGCGCTCACCAGTCCTTGTACATCGTCCCATCGAGCGCCTTGAGATCCGAGAGGCTGTAGACGTCGTAGAGGTTCTGCCCACCCCACGACGTCCCGTCCCAGTCGTCTTGATACGACCGCTTCCCCCACTCGGTCTCGCCGGTGAACGGGTCGGTCGGGATCTTGAAGAGGAAGCGCACCTTGTGCGTCTGCCCGCTCTGCGGGTCGCCGACGTCGACGCCGTCGACGAGCTCCTGAAGATCCTCCGGGTAGCCGCGCTGTTCGACGTCCTTCTGCTGGATGCGACCTTGATTGACGAGGTTGTTGTACTGGTCGATCGCCTCGCGCATCATCTGAAGCTCGAGGCGCAGCTCCTCCTCGCGACGCCGCTTCTCGTCCCACCGCTTGAGCGGGATCGCGATCGACATGAGGACCATGAGCACGCCCGCCGCGGCGATCAGCTCGACCGCCGTAAGTCCCCGCCGGTTCCCGAATCGGGCTCGCATGCGCATTCAAGGTACGGGCGGAGCGCCGGGCGTGTCTAGGTCCTCGGCCGGTCGCGGTGGAAGATGCGGTTCCACCAGCGCTTGAAGACGCCCTCGTGGAGGGTGCACGGCGGGGGCTCGGTGCCGGCGGCGAAGACCTCGGCGACGCGTGAGGGACACGAGCCTGTCGCGGCCCCGCCGCTCTCCGGATCCACCTCGACGCGCACGATGCCGGGCGGCTCGGGGAACGTCGAGCCCTCCCAGCGGTGGCGGATGTGCATCATGAGATCCACCCAGATGGGAAGCGCCCCCGCCGCACCGGTGAGACCGGTCTTCGCGTTGTCGTCGTAGCCGACCCAGACGAGCGCCAAGACCTCCGGGGTGAATCCGACGAACCACGCGTCGCGCGTGTCGTCCGTCGTCCCCGTCTTCCCGGCGGCGTCGCCGCGGAATCCGAGCGCCGACGACGACGCCGCGGTGCCGCGCGTGAGCACCCCCCTCAGGATGTCGTCGACGAGGAACGCGGCAGCGGGCCGGACCACCTTCTCGATCTCGGGTGCGTGCATTTCCAGCGTGCGTCCGTCGCGCGCGACGACCTCGCGGATGATGCGCGGGCTCGTCCGCTGCCCCAACGTCGCGAGCGTCCCGTACGCGGTGGCCACCTCGAGGGGCGTGACCTCCTGCGCCCCGAGCGCCAGGGAGGGCAGCGGCTGGAAGTTCTCGTCGAGCCCGCACCGGCGCGCGGCCTCGATGATCCGGGGTAGGCCCACCGCCTGCGCGGCCTTGGCCGTCGGCACGTTGCGCGAATCTTCGAGCGCAGCGCGCACCGGGATGTCGCCGCGGAACTCGCCGTCGTAATTCGCGGGGCTCCAGACCTTGCCGCCGCTCGTGATCTCGAACGGGCTGTCGTCGAGCACGGACGCAGGCGTCAACCCCCCCGCGGCACCGTCCATCGCCGCTTCGAACGCGGCGAGGTAGACGAAAGGCTTGAAGCACGAGCCGGGCTGACGGCGCGCCTGGACCGCGCGGTTGAACTGGCTGTCCTGGTAATTGCGGCCCCCGACGAGCGCGAGGATGGCGCCGCTCCTGGGGTCGGTGACGACGACGCAGCCCTGGAGCGTGCGGAGCTTCTTCTGGCGGCGCACGAGCGGCGCGTCGGTCTCGAGGCGCTCGAGCCCCTTCGAGAGGGACGCCTCCGCACGTGCTTGCGCCACGGTGTCGATCGTCGTGTAGATCGCGAGCCCTTCCTCGGAGAGCGCCTGAGCGCTGTACATCTCGCCGAGCTGCGCGCGGACGAAGTCGACGACGTACGGGGCGCGTGCGTATCCCGCTCCGCCGCTCGCCACCCGGAGAGGCTCCGCTTTCGCCTTCTCGACCGAGGCCTTGTCCGCCGTGCCGTCCTCGAGCATCGCGTCGAGCACGAGGTTCCGTCGCGCCACGGCACGGTCCGCGTGGGAGAACGGGTTGTAGCCGCCGGGATTGCGGATCATCCCGGCCAGAGTCGCCGACTCGGCGAGCGAGAGGTCCTGGACGTTTCGCCCGAAGAAATAGTTCGCGGCCGCCTGCATGCCGCAGATCGCGACCGAGCCCCTCTGGCCGAGGTAGACCTCGTTCAGGTAGACCTCGAGGATCCGGTCCTTCGGGTAACGGAGGTCGAGCATGACCGCCATGAGCGCCTCGCGCACCTTCCTCCAGAGGGTGCGTTCCTGGTTCAAGTAGAGGTTCTTGACCGTCTGCTGCGTGATCGTGCTCCCGCCTTGCACGATTCCGCCGCGGCGCATGTTCGCGAAGCCCGCCCGCAAGATGGCGAGCGGGTCGATGCCCGCGTGATGGAAGAAGCGCGAGTCCTCCGCGGCGAGTACGGCGGAGACGAGGCTCTTCGGGACCTGGGAGAGCGAGACGACCTGCCTCTCCTCCTGCTGTTTGCCGAAGAGGAGTGACAGCAGCTCGGGCTCGAGATCGATCGCGTCGACGCGCCTCCCGCCGTCCCCGGTGATCGAGGTGACCGTGCCGCCGTCGACCGCGATCGTCCCTCGGATCGCCTTCGTCGGCCGGTCGCCGCCGGCGAACGCCCGGACGTAGACGTCGAGCGTGCGGCCGTGCACTCGGTATTGCCCGGGCCTCGCCGGAAGTGAATCGACCTTTTCGTAGCCGGTGCGCTGCAACCGCGCGGCGAGCGTGTCGCCGTCGATCGTCATGCCGGTCACGACGTGCAGACCTGCGGAATAGACCCGCGCCGGGAGCGTCCACACTCGCCCTTCGAACGTGGCGGTGATCTGAGCGTAGACGACGACGAGGACGATCGCGACGACGACAGCGAGAGGGACCCCGAGGCCGAGGAGCCAGCGGGCACGCCGCCCTCGGCGGCCCGATCGCCGCGGGGCGGTCTTCTTCTGGGCGGACGCCTCCTTCGCCATCGCGACCTAGGCTACCCGCGAGCGCGGCCGATGGGCCCCGGGCTCAGCCCTTCAACGTTTCCTTGAGGGGCTTACCGGCCTTGAACGCCGGAGCGCGGGTCGCGGGGATGTCCAGGGTCTCGCCTGTGTGGGGGTTCCGCCCCGCCCGCGCCTTGCGGCCGCGGGCCTCGAACGTCCCGAAGCCGCTGATCGCGACCTTGTCGCCTCCGACCAGCGCGGCGGCGATGAGGCCGATCGCCGGATCCGGGTCGAAGATCGCATCCATCGCCGCCCGCGCGTCGCGCGCGGACAGTCCCGTTCTCTCGGCCAGCTTGTCTGTGAGTTCGGCTTTGTTCAAGTCGCTCTCCTTGCCGCTCTCATGTCGCCCAGCGCAATTCCTTCAACGACGTGCGGATGATGAAGATCCTGATGTTGTTGTCCCGATCGTCCGAGGGTACGAAGAAGAACCCCGGGCACGACGGGTCGTCCTCGGTCACCACCCCCCAGATCGTCTCTCCGTCCACAAAAGTGAGGACGGCTTTGCGGCCTTCGCTCGCTCGCGCCGGGTCGAAGTCGCGCCGGGCGACGAACTCACGATTCCCCACGTAGTCCTTGACCCAAAAAAGCGCTTTCATCCCGTCGAGGGAAACCCGGAGCGGGACGCCGCCTCCTTCGGCCGGAAGCAGATGAAACGTAGGCTGCTTGGCCCTGAAATCGTGGGTCACGCCCTTGTGAATCGCGCCGTCCCGCATGTGGACGACGATTTTCTGCTCCATGGCGGCCTCCGGGAAGACGCAAGAACCGTCCCGCCGACGCCGAATCCTACCAGCACCCCATGGGGATACGCAAAAAAAGGGCGGTTACCGCGCGCCCTTCTTGCCCGGGGTCCGGTCCGGTCCCTATGTTTCCGCCGGAGGCCGATGACGTGACCGAGACGGAGCTCAGAGACGGGACCGCGATCGAGGCCGGGAAGTACCCGGCCTGGCGCCGCCGCCGCTATGTCGTCGACGCTCGCTCGCAGCTTCGCGCCGGGATCCTCGTCGGCTCGTTGACCTTGGGCCTCCTGGTCCTCTTGAATCTCTCGGTTTTCACGGGACGTGACTCCGGCGCCACGTCGTGGGCGCTCCTCATCACCGGATCGGTCGTCTTTTTCACTGGAATCGTGGCGATCGGGATTCTCGAGTCCCACCGTACCGCCGGCGCGGCGTTCGCGATCCGGCGCACGATCGACGCCGTCCGCGACGGCCAGCGAGGGGCGCGGGTCCGCCTCCGGAGAGGTGACCACCTCCAGGAGCTGGCCGACGCCGTAAACGCCCTGGCCGTGGCGCTCGACGAGGAGCGCCGCGGGCGGAACGATCAGAGAGAGTCGGCGGGGTCCGAGAGTCCCGCCTCGTAGAATCCCCGCGCCCGCAGCGCGCAGGCGTCGCAGCTCCGGCAGGGACGACCGTCGGGCCCGGGGTCGTAGCAGGAGATCGTGAGGTCGAGCGGCACGTTCCAAGCGGCAGCACGCCGAACGATCTCCGCCTTGCTCGCCTCCAAGAGCGGCGCGTGGATGCGGACCGGCGCACCCGAGACTCCGGCTTTGGTCCCGACGGCCGCCATCGCCTCGAACGCCCGGAGGAACGCCGGCCGGCAGTCGGGGTATCCGCTGTAGTCGACGGCGTTCACGCCGAGGACGAGGTCGCGCGCCTCGAGGACCTCGGCCCAGGCGAGAGCGAGGCTCAGGAAGACCGTGTTCCTTGCGGGAACGTAGGTGGACGGAATTCCGGTCGCGATCGCCTCGGCGGAGCGGCCCTTCGGCACGTCGACGCTCCGGTCCGTGAGCGCGCTTCCCGAGAGGAACGAGAGATCGAGAGGCACAACGCGATGCGACGCCGCCCCGAGCCGGCGCGCGATCTGGGCCGCGCGCTCGACCTCGATCGCGTGGCGTTGTCCGTAGGCGACGGTGAGGGCATGCACTTCGAAGGGCTGCGCGACCGCCCACGCCAGGCACGTCGCGGAGTCGAGCCCTCCCGAGAGGAGGACGACGGCGCGCTCCATCAGACGCCGCGTTCGACGCCGGGCCAGAGGAGCTTGTGCATCTGGAGCTGGACCCTCACGGGAAGGCGATCCGCGAGAACCCAGCCGGCGAGGTCCGCGGGGTCGAGGCCGGGGTGGACGGGAGAGAAGAGAACCGGCGCCTTCGCGTGAAGCCCGCGCGCACGCACCTCGGCCGCGGCCCACGCGTAGTCGCCTCGGTCCGCGATGACGAACTTCAGCTCGTCGCCCGGCCGGAGCACGTCGAGGTTCTCCCACCGGTTCTTCTCACTCTCTCCGCTCCCTGGGCATTTCACGTCGACGATCCGTCGCACCTCGGGGGGAACGTCGTCGATCGGCAGGCTGCCGCCAGTCTCGAGAAGCACCTCGAGCCTCGCGGCGACGAGCGCACGCATGAGATCGATCGACTCCGGCTGCAGGAGCGGCTCGCCTCCGGTGATCTCGACGAGCGGGCATCGATAAGAGACGACGCGGTCGACGACGTCCCCGACGCTCATCGAGACCCCTTCGTGGAACGCGTACGCCGTGTCGCACCAAACGCAGCGGAGATTGCACCCCGTGAGCCGGACGAAGACGCAGGGGCGCCCCGCGTGAGTCGATTCGCCTTGAATCGAGTGGAAGATCTCGTTCACCCGCAGCATCCCCGCATTCTAGCGGGCCGAGCCCACGACTTGCCTCGGGAGCATCGGGAACCCACATTGCCCTGGGACCGCTCGGGCCGTCTGGAGGGGGTCCCGGAGGGCGCCCGTGCCGTTGGCCGACATTCTCTTCGGAACCATCCGGATGCCCTGGCTCGTCGTCGCGGCGGGGCTCGGAACCGGCCTCGGGACCTACCTCTCCCGGAAGGGCCGTCCGCGGCTGCTCGCCGACATCGAGCGTCTGGAGGGCGACGTCGCCCGCGCGGAAGCGCAGTCCCGCGAGCAGGCGCGCGTCGTCACGAAGCTCCGCAACGAGCAGCGCGCGCTCGCCGACCTCTCGCGTCTCTTGCCGAACATCGTGCGCGATCTCAACCGCTCCGACCTCGACGAGCGCCACATCCCGCGCCTGATCCTCCAGCTCGTCGACGCGATCTTCGAGCCGCAGCAGACGCTTCTCTACCTCGCCCGGTCGTCCAGCGGCGACAACGAGCGTGGCCAGGTGCTCCAGCTCGTGGAGCGTCTCGGCGCGGCCGACGTTCCTCCCTCGGTCGTCCGCGTTCGCGTCGGCGAAGGGAAGATCGGCTGGGTCGCGGAGTCGAAGGTCGAGATGAGCTCGGACGACTGGCTCAACATGACGCGCACGGAAGGCCGGACGATCGAGGACAACCACCCTTCGCTGAAGCTCGACCTCATCGGACCGCTCGTCCACCACGACGACGGCAAGGACCGCCTGCTGGGCGTCCTCTGCGTCGGCGGCTCGTCGTCGCGGCAGCGCGACGAGAAGCTCATGCTCCAGATGGTGACGAACCTCGCCTCGATCGCCTACACGAACTCGCGGAACATGCGTCAGATGAGCGACCTCGCGAACCACGACGGGCTGACGAGCCTCCTCAACAAGCGCTATTTCATGACCCAGCGTCTCGGGCTGCTCATCAACGCGGCGGAGCGCGACGCGGGCGCGCTCGCGGTCTTCATCTTCGACATCGACCACTTCAAGAAGTACAACGACACGCATGGCCACCTCGCCGGCGACGAGATCCTCAAGGCCGTCGCCCAGGTCGTGCGCGAGAACCTGCGGCCCGGCGACGTCGCGTGCCGTTACGGCGGCGAAGAGTTCATCGTCGCGATGCCGGGCGCCAAGGCGCCCGACGGCTGCGCGGCGGCGGAGCGCATCCGTGCCGCCATCGAGGGCACCCGCTTCCCGAAGTCGGAGACGCAGCCGCTCGGCCGCATCACGATCAGCGGAGGCGTGGCGCAATTCCCCCAAGACGGCACGAGCGGCACCGATCTCATCCTTCACGCCGACCAAGCGCTCTATCAGGCGAAGGCCGCCGGGCGAAACCGCGTCGTCCAGTACCGAGGTGTCGACATCGGCGGCGACGGCAACGACGAGCCGGTCTGGGTACAGCAAACCGATCGCCCGAGCGATCGCTAACGCCATGGCGAGTCCCCGTGACGGAGCGGCGCCGTCGCTGCCCCCGGAGCTTCCGCGTCTCGACGACCTGCTGGCATCTGCCGCGCCGCGTCTCGCCGCGGATCACGAATTCGGACTTCTCTCGGTGACCGTGCTCCAGAGGCGGCACCTGTCGCACGGGGCCGACTGGCACGCCTACGACGCGCTCATCCGCGAGATCGGCGCATTCCTCCGCAGCTATCGGACCGAGCGCATGCGCCGCGACGACCGGCTCTTCGAGCCCAGCATGAACGGCAACGCCTTCGCGGTCATGCTCGAGCCTCCGCGCAAGGGACGCGCGCTCGATCCCGGCGATCTCGCCCGCGTGCGGGCCCGGCTCGCGCGCGGCCTGAAGGTCCACCTCGCAAGACAGCTCCCGCGTGAGGTGGGCGACGCGTTCGGCTGGTACGTCGGCGCTGCGGTCATCGCCCCGGAGGCGGAGATCCCGTTCGAGCGGATCGTCCACCGGGCGCTCGAAGAGTCGTTCGCGGACGCGCTCAGAGAGAAGGAGCGCGAAGGCCGCCGTCACGCGGTGCAGCTCGCGCGTGTGCTCCACCTCGGCCTCGTCCACTCCGTCTATCAGCCGGTCGTCGACATCGTCGACCAGCGGGTCATCGGATTCGAGGCTCTCACGCGCGTCGGCAGCGGTCGCTTCGAGAACGTCGAGCTCCTGTTCAAGGCGGCGGAAGCGAACGACGCCCTCTGGGCTCTCGAGCGTCTTTGCCGGCGTAAAGCCCTCGAGGACCTTCCGACCCTCGGGCCGGGTCAGCTCCTCTTCTTGAACGTCGAGCCCGACTCGATCCACGATCCTCACCTCGGCGGGCCGCAGTTCCTGGACGGCCTGGCGGCGGTCGGGCTCTCGGCGACCCAGGTCGTCCTCGAGCTGACCGAGCATTCCGCCGTGCGCGACTTCGTCGCCTTCCGGCGAACGCTCGAGCGCTTCCGCTCGCTCGGCTTCCGTCTCGCGATGGACGACGTCGGATCCGGCTACGCCGGGCTGCAGTCGATCGCGGAGATCGGTCCGGACTTCATCAAGGCCGACATGCACCTGGTCCGAGGCCTGCACGAGAGCCCGATCAAGCGCCAGCTCATCGACACGATCCGCCGGTTCTCCGACAGCACGGGGATCACCTTCGTCGCCGAGGGCGTCGAATCGCGCGACGAGCTCGAGGCGCTCGTCGACGTGGGCGTGCGGTGCGCGCAGGGGTTCCTCTTCGCACGCCCGGGCTCGCCGCCGACCTCTCCCGATTGGACGAAGATGCGCTGAACTCTCTCCGCGTTGGGGTGTGCCCGCGTGTTAGCATGCGGACGTGGCCTCCGCATCCGCTCAGCCGCTCGCGCGCGGGACGTTTCGTACGACCCTCAGCGGCGTCGGGCGGCCCGGGCCGATCGAAGAGCGCCTCGGGAGACGCCTGATCCGGATCGTGCGTCCCGACTCGAAGGAAGGCATCCACCTGCTCCGCTCGGGATGCGTCACATTCCTCGGCCCGGAGGGACAGCCGCTCGGCTGCGCGGATCTCGAAGCGGCCCGACGACTCCTTCAGCGCCGTCTCCGAGAGCGCCTCTCCCCCTCGAGCGGGAGCGAGCACGCCGAGATCGTTCGCGACGGGCTCTCGCGCCTGAAGCGGGGCGACGCCCGCGTCGGCCGGGCCTGAACCGCGCCCCGTCCTACTCGACCCCGGTCTTCAGCGCCTTCTTGATCGCCTCGACGATGAAGTTCTGCATTGACGGCGGCTGATTGCGAACGGCCGCATAGACGAGGCACGGCAGCTTGAGCGAGATTTGGACGCCGTTCTCGTCGAGACCGTCCAGCCAACGCTCGAATTCGGACCAGGATTTGAACGACTGCGCTTCGATGGCACCCTTGCGGTACAGCTCGATGAGAGCGATCTCGTCCTTGAGCTTGAAGAGAACGTCGTCTTCGCGCTGCTCGGAGAAATCGCTGTAGGCGAAGAACTTCACCTCGCCCGCGGTCTGGTCCTTCCCCTTGATCGAGAGCTCGGGGACCTTGTTGCAGCGCAACATGATGTAGTCGTCCTTCCCCTTGAAATGGAAGGCGAGGATCGGGTCGGTCCGCGGACTGTTGTCGGTCGGGGTCTTCAGAGCTCGATAGACGCGTCGTGCGATGTCTTCATTCGTTCTATACATCAGGGCCGCCCCTCACCAGTCGTATCCGTCAGATCGAATAGGCCGAGTCTACGGCGGGACATAGCACGACTCAAGCGTGAAGTTTGAAATCCATCGTCTCATCTCAGAATGAGACTGGTCTCAGGTCCGTCTCAATCCTCTGAGATTGGACCGCAGATCAAGCAATTCCAGATGTCTCTCCGATGACTCGTATCAAGTTGAGACTTGCATGCTCGGAGGCACCGCGCAAGATCATCAGTCGCTAACTAGCTGAATTTAAACGATTTTCATCCGATCTGGGTGCCTCCACTCCATTGCGGGTCCACCCCTTGCTCTAAGGACGGCCGCCCGAAACGAACCGAAACGGAAAGTGGGGGGAGACCCGATGAACACGACGATGAAATCGATCCTGGGGATGGTGGTCGCGGTCGCGGCGTCGATCGCGCCGGGTTGGAGCGCGGCGGCGCGACCCGTGACGAAGCTGTCCAGCGACCTGCGCGAATCGATGTCGATCACGAAGAGCCAGCGCGTGATCGTCACCTACACCGACGGACTGCGCGAGTCGAGCATCCAGTCGCTGGTCGCGCGTGCCGGAGTCGGCGCGAAGCGCTTCACCGGCGGCCACGCCTTCGCGGCGACGCTGTCGCGCCGTGACATCGAAGCCCTCGCCGGCGACGATCGGGTGGCGCACATCTCCCCCGATCGTCCGGTCCAGGCCAACATGGATATCGCCGTGCCGACGATCGGCGCGGACCGCATCAACAAGTACCTCGGCTACACGGGGAAGAACGTCACGGTCGCCGTGATCGACTCCGGCATCACCCCGGTCAGCGCGGTGCCCGCATCGCGCATCGTCGCCGCGGTCGACTTCACGGGGACCGGCTCGACCCTCGACGCGTTCGGCCACGGCACGCACGTCGCCGGCACGATCGGCGGATCGGGGCTGAACGGTGCGGTGAAGGGCGTGGCCCCCGCCGCGAGCCTCGTCAACCTGCGCGTGCTCGACGGCAACGGCCAGGGCTACGTGAGCAACGTGATCCGCGCGATCGACTTCGCGATCCAGTACAAGGACAAGCTCCGGATCCGCGTGCTCAACCTCTCCTTCGGGAATCCTCCCGGAGAGTCCTACGTTGACGACCCGCTCGCGCACGCCGTCGAGCGCGCGTGGGCGGCCGGCCTCATCGTCATCGCGTCGGCCGGCAACCGCGGTCGCGACGGCCACTTCACGATCAACTCGCCCGGCAACGATCCGTACATCGTGACCGTCGGCGCGATGAACGATCTCAACACCCCCGACCGGTCGGACGACATCATCACGACCTACACGAGCCGCGGGCCGTCGATCGGCGACCACATCTTGAAGCCGGATCTCGTCGCGCCGGGCAACCGCATCATCTCGGCGCTCGCGCCCGGTGCGAGGCTGGCCCAGATGTACCCCGACCGTGTGATCGGTCGCGATCGCCTCGAGCTCTCGGGAACCAGCATGGCGACCGCGGTGACCTCGGGCGCCGTCGCGATCCTGCTCCAGCGGAATCCGAACTTGAGCCCCGACGAAGTCAAATCGATCCTCGTTTACTCCGCCGACCGTCTCACCGGAATCGACCGCTTCGCGATCGGCGCGGGTTACCTCAATCTCATCCACGCGGTCGCCATGACCGGCCACTTCCGCTCCGTGCGCTTCAACAGCGCGTCCCCCACCGTCGAGCTGAATCCCGCCGGCGGCTTCGTGCTCACGCACACCGCAGCGATGACCTCGGGCGACACGGCCACTTGGGGCGACACGGCCACTTGGGGCGACACGGCCACCTGGGGCGACACGGCCATCTGGGGCGATACGGCGATCTGGGGCGACACCGCCACCTGGGGCGATACCGCGACCTGGGGCGACACGGCGGTGTGGGGCGACACGGCGATCTGGGGCGACACCGCGATCTGGGGCGACTCGGCGCTGTGGGGCGACACCGCGACCTGGGGCGACACCGCGACCTGGGGCGACACCGCGACCTGGGGCGACACCGCCACCTGGGGCGACACCGCGACCTGGGGCGATACCGCGACCTGGGGCGATACCGCGACCTGGGGCGACACCGCCACCTGGGGCGATACCGCGACCTGGGGCGACACCGCGACCTGGGGCGACACCGCCACCTGGGGCGACGCCGTCATCGGCTCCGGCGACTGATCCGAAATCGGCATGGGGGAGAGACGGTGCCACAAGACCTTCGACGGCCACCCCCATTGAAGGCCTGGTGAACTCAGTGCCCCCACACTGACACCGCCTCTCCCCCTCTTGCGGCCGCACCTCGGTGCGGCCGCAATTCATTTCCAGGGACGGGCGAGGCGGAGCAGGCGAAGGACCTCCCGCCGCGCGCGCGGCGGGTCGAGGTCCTGCTCGAACAGGGTGCGTAGCCGTCGCGGTGAGATGCGCCCGCGCACGACGCGCTCGTAGAGCAGACGGCCAAGGCGGCGACCGAGATCGCGCGCGAGCGCACGGCGCAGATCGCGCGAGCGCATGAGCGGCGCCTTGAGCTTGGGCGGAAGGTCGAGACGGCTGCTTCCCTCGAACTCCTCGTGCGCGCCGAGCCATCGCGCGCGCGTCGTACTCCCGGAGGGCTGCGGGTCGGTCCACCCGGCGACGAAGTCGCTCGCCGGGTCGACGAGACGCGCGCCGAGATACGCCAGCGCCTCGTTGTAAGCGGCACCATACATCCGTTCGGAGGGGTCGGCCGCCGGCGCGTCCACGTCACGATGAAGGCGGCCCGACATCGCGATGCGCAGGAACCTCGCGGCCTCTCCCGCCGCCGAGCCCGGCAAGTAGCGGAGGAGAAAGAACGTGTTCGAGCGCGCGTCGTAGAGGGCGTCGCGCGCGGCGAGGAGCCTCCGCGCTTCGCGAATCTCCGCCGGACTCCTCCCGTGCTCCGCGAGCACGGGTCCGAGGAGCTGGCCCGCGTCGGAGCCGCTGTAGACTTCGGGGTAGGCGTCCTGCAGGTCGTCGACCCATCCCGCGCGATGGCGGAGCCTGTGACGGTCGGGACGGAGGCCCATCCAGCCGACGAGCGTGTCCATGAGATGGTGGACCGCGGGGGTGAGATCGGCCTCCTCGTCCGCGGGCATCTCGCCGCGCCAGCGCTCCAGGACCTGGCGGTAGCACTCGTAGCGCGCGAGCGGCGGCGTGTGGAAGACGGCGAACGAGCCCCCGTCGAGACGGACGGTGTCGGGGACGAAACCGTCGCGCGCGAGCGCCGCCCAATAAACATCCTCGGGATCCTGGAAGACGGTGATCGCCCGCCGTTTCACCCCGCGTGCCGCGAGGAGCTGCTCGACCTGACCGGGGAGGTGACTCTGAGCGATGTGCGATTCGCCGAAGAGCACCATCATCGCGGTGCGCGGACGCGCGAGGAGCATCGAAGCGATCCCGCGCGCGGCATGCGCGTCGCGGCGTCGCAAGCCGTCGAAACCTCCCCGCGGCGGCCGGTCGAGCGCGACGACCCGGACACCGAGGGCGCGCGCCGCGTCGAGCAGATCGCGGAAGCCGTCCCAGGGGTAACCCCACTCCTCGCGATAATGGATCCGGCGGAGGAACGTCCGGTCATCGATCGCGCCGCGCTGGCGCCGGTCGAGGATCTCTTGCTGCCGCGTGTAGACGAACTCGATCCCGAGCGCGAGATGCCGGCCGGGCCGCGCCATGCTCTCGAGAAGGCGAGCCGCCAGGTACTGGCATTCCGCGTCGGCGTGGAAATCGCCGACGTAGACGACGTCGGCGCGGTCGCAGGCGGCATGGAGGCTCGCACGGGTCGAGCCGTCGAACGGCCGCGACAGATCGCGACGGAGGTCGCGGAAGTACGGATGTCTGAGCGAGCCGTCCGAGCCGAAGAGGTCGCGCTTGAGGCGCCGAACCGCCGATCGTTGGCGAGCGAGCAGGCCGACGGCGCCCGCCACCGGGTGGCGCCGCACGCGGTCCCTCAGCGGTCGCTGCTGTTGCTGTTGCGGTTCGAGTCGCCGCCGGGCTTGCCCGGATCGTCGCCTCGCATCCCTTCCTTGAAGTTACGGATCGCCTCGCCCAAGCCGCGGCCGGCGTCGGCGAGCCGGCGCCCGCCGAACAGGACGACGCCGATCAGCGCGATGACGAGTATCTCGGTCCAGCCGATGGAACCCATGGCGTGCTCCCGCGGCCGTTAGGAGGCCGCCTGGTCGATCAGGATCTTTCTCACGTTCCCTTCGCGCCGCGTCAACCGCTCGGCATCGAGCTGCTCGAGGAGCGGGATGGCGTTCTTGCGCGTCACGCCGGCGAGCTCCTTGAACGCGCCGACATCAATCGTACCCGATGTCCGGGCGAACTCGCGGAGCTTGAGGCGCATGCCTTCGAGCGCTTCCGTGTGAAAAAGCCGTCCATCCCGGATTTTCACGAGAACTCCCCTCTCGACGAGCAGGCCGAGGAGGCGCGAGCCGTTCTGTCCGGGTGTTGCGCGGAGGATCTCGTCCGCGGCCGGCGGGTCGAGCCCGGCATTGCGAAAGGCTGACTCGATGTGCGCGATTCCTGCCGCATCCGCGGGCGAAAGTACCACCCGGAAGCCGGCGCCCGCCACCCGATCGCCGCTCAGGACGAGAACCTTCTCGAGGGCCAGCGACTCCAGCAGATGGCGGAACGCCTCGCCCGGCATCGCGCGCGCCACGGCGGCGCGGAGCGTCTCGCGCGTCATCCCCGGCCGCAAAGGCTCGCGCGCGTGGAACGCGGCCAGCTCCCCGGCGACACGCGCGCCGAGATCGGACCAGACCGGCGCGGCGAAGAGCAGCGCGCCGGCGCGCACGAGGTGTCCCGCGGAGGCGAGCGAGACGGCGGTGCGCTCCGTGTCCTCGAGCGTCGCGCCCAGCTCGGCGGCGATGGACTCCAGGGTCTTCCCCGCCACACCGGCGGCCGCGATGCGCGCGACCCATGCGCCTTCACCGGTCGACGGCGCCGCCGCCGCGCGCGACCCCGCCGGGTGCGCATCGAGGACGACGCCGCCGCCGATCGTGTCGACCGGCGCCGGGCGCCGCAGGATGAAACGGTCTCCGGGGAGAAGGACCGTGTCCTCTCGAAACGTGATCTCCCCGACCGAGGCTCCCCGATCGTCGGCCTTCAGGCCGCGGAGGAGCGCCGCGCGCTCGCACGTGCCCTGGTGGAAGCGTACGGCGCCGCCGCGGCGCAGTCTTGCCGGCGCTCCGGCGAGGAATGTGACCGCGACGCGCGCACGCCGCGTGGTCAAGAGCGTCTCTGGGTGCGCGAGCGTCGCTCCGCGCGGAGACTCGGCGCGATCGAGACCCTGCACGTTGACCGCCACGCGCGATCCCGCGAGCACGCGCGAGACTTGCCGCTTGTGCACCTGCAGTCCCCGGATGCGCCCGCGCCGGTGCCGCGGCAGGATTTCGATCTCGTCTCCCTCCGCGAGCGCACCGGAGACGAGCGTTCCGGTGACGACCGTGCCGAACCCCTTGAGCACGAACGACCGGTCGATCGGCAGGCGGGCCACGCCCGCGGCCGCGCGCGGGGGAAGCTTCCGCAGCCACGAGCGAAGCGCGTCGCGGAGCGCCGGGAGGCCTTCGCCCGTTCGGGCGGAGACGGCGACGATCGGCGCATCCTCGAGGAACGTGCCGGCGGTGAGCTCCCGGGTCTCCATCGCGACGACCTCGCGAAGGTCCGGCTCCGCCAGGTCCGCTTTCGTGATCACGACGAGCCCCGCGGCGACCCCGAGGAGCGAAGCGATGGCGAGGTGCTCCCTCGTTTGCGGCTTGACGCCGTCGTCCGCCGCGATCACGAGAAGGACCGCGTCCAGGCCCGAAGCGCCCGCGACCATGTGCCGCACGAACCGCTCGTGGCCGGGCACGTCCACGAAGCCGATCACCCCGTCGTCCTCGAGGTCGAGGTCGGCGAATCCGAGATCGATCGTGATCCCGCGCCGCTTCTCTTCCTTGAGGCGATCGGGGTGGACGCCGGTCAACGCTTCGACGAGCGCGCTCTTTCCGTGATCGATGTGCCCCGCCGTTCCGACGACCAGATGCCGCAACGTCAAGGCTCCGGAAGGGAGCCGAGCCGGCTCCGGACGAGGCTCCGCAGCTCGTCGAGCTCGAACGGCTTGCGCAGGAGGGCCGCATCGAGGCGCCGCGCGGCGGCCTCGGTCTCCCGATCGTCCCAGCGGACCGTCGTCAGGACGAGGCGCGGCGCCGAGCCCGGCCGCAGGCGCTCGGCCTCGGCGGCGAGCCGGTCGCCGGAGAGGCCGGGCATCTCGGCGTCCGTGACCAGAAGGTCGAAGGTGGAGACGGCGAGGCGGTCGAGCGCCTCGTCCGGTCCCGACGCGGTGACCGCATCGTGTCCATCCGCCTCGAGCGCTTCCCGGATGAGCGACGCCAGCGCCGCCTCCGCGTCGACGACGAGGATCTTCGCGGAGACTCCGCGTCCAGGATCGTCCCTGACGGTGGGCGCGTCGTCGTGCAGCGCCTCCCCGGAAGCCGCCGGGAACTCGAGCCGGAAGCGCGCCCCTCCCGAAGGCGACGCGCCGAGATCGATCGTCCCGCCGTGCGCGGTCATCGTGTTGTAGACGAGCCAGAGACCGAGCCCCGTTCCCGAGCCCTCGGGCTTCGTCGTGTAGAACGGATCGAAGACCTTCGCGCGCGCGCTCTCCGGGATCCCCGGACCGTCGTCGGCGACCTCGAGACCGACGCGGTCGTCGCCAGCCCGGTAAGTGGAGACGGAGATCGTCCCCGGCCGGCCGGCGGCGCTCATCGCCTGGTAAGCGTTCGTGACGAGGTTGACGAGCGCCTGCTCGAGCTCGTGAGGATCGGCGACCGTCGCGGACAGGCCACGGTCGAGGGCGACCTCGATCGCGGAGCCCGAGGTCCGCACGGGATATGCCAGCAAGAGCGTCACGTTCTCGACGATCTCGTTCAGCGAGACGACGCGCTTCTCGGGTCCGCGCGGCCGCGCGAAGCGCAAGAGGTTCTGGACGATCCTGCGACACCGCTCCGCTTCCTTCCGCACGGTATCGAGGCGGGCGGCCGCCTTCTCCCCCGGCGGAAGTGTCTTCAGGAGCTGCGCGTAGCCGATGACGGCGGTCAGCGGGTTGTTGAGCTCGTGCGCGACCCCCGCGATCATCCGTCCGAGCCCGGAAAGCTTCTCCGACTGCGTGACCTGCTCGCGCAAGCGCCGCGAAGTCGTCACGTCGTGGATCACGACGACGAGACCGTCCGGGAGCCCGGAAGGTCCCTTCCAAGGGGCCAAGGCCACCTCGAGGCACCGCCCGTCCGGGAAGCGCGCTTCGCCGGCCGACTCGGCACGGCGGCCGCAGAGGAGGTCGTAGGCGAGGGCGACGATGTCGAGATCGCCGAGGCTGCGCAGGGCTCCCGCCGTCGACAGACCGACCGACGGCAGCAGCGACTCGGCGGCGGCGTTCGCCGAGACGACCTCGAACGACGCGTCCGCGAGCACGACCGCGTGCGGCATCGCGTCGAGGATCGCGCGGAAGCGGCCGTCCTCCGCTTCGGCGACCGTCAAGACGCGGTCGAGGTGCAGGGCCACGTGGCTCGAGGCGCCGAAGAGGAGCCTCAAGGTCCGCTCGTCCGAGCCCGCTCGGGGGAGGACCGCCGCCCGAAGGACCTCGCGACCCCTGCGCTCGATCGGGACGACGACGACGTCGGCGTCGTGGAACGGGGCGCGGGCGCCCAGCAGACGGTCGCAAACCGCGAGCGGCCGCGCGACGATCCCCGAGGCGGCGGGCGGGACGAATCCGTGCGCGGCGGCTTCGCCGAGCCTCTCGGCGTCACCGCCGGCGAGCGGGCGGGCGACGTGGACGCGAACGTCGGACTGGCCGCCGGAGAGACCCGCCCACGCGATCGCATCGGCACCGATCAACCCGGCGAGCGCCTCGGCGGCGCGATCGAGAAGCTCGTCACGGGAACGCGCGTCCGCGAGGGCGCGGCCCAGCCCGTTCAGCGCCTCGAGGTCGCGGATCCTTGCATCGAGCTTGTCGTCGATCGTCGCGCGGTGCGCCTTCCATGCCGTGCACACCGCGTCGGCGGCGGCGCCGTCGACCCGCTGCGACGAGAGCTCCGCGCTCAGAGCCTCGAGCTGCTTGCAATCGAAAATCCGCGGCCAGATGACCGCGGCGAGATCGCCGGAGGACATCGTCTCCCTCGGCGCGGTGCACTGTCGCGGCACCGCGCCGGGGAAAGTCTATCAGTGCTCGACGACCGCCCGCGTCTTCGCGAGGGTGCGCACAGGAAACGGCTTCTTCGGAGGCGCCTTGACGAGGCGCTTCTTGGCGAAGAGCTTCCGGAGCCGGCTCTTCGCCTGGCACTCGATCTGGCGCACGCGCTCCCGGCTGATGCCCATCTTCTCGCCGATCTCTTTCAGGGTGAGCGGCGGGCCGCCGGCGAGGCCGAACCGATACGCGACGACGATGCGCTCCTGTTCGGTGAGGTGGGCCATCGCCTCGCCGACGAGGGAGTTGGACTCGCGGCTGATGAGATCTTCCTCGGGGCTGATGCACGCCGGATCGACGAGGTACTCGGCGATCGGCTTGTCGCGGTCTTTCCCGACCTTCTCGTCGAGCGAGACCTCGCGCATCGTGAACTGCAGGACCTGATCGATCTTCGTGACGCTCTTCGAGAGCCGGTTCGAGATCTCCTCCCGCTGCGGGGCGCGTCCGAGCGAGCGGCGGAGCGACGCCTCGGCGTCGCGGATCTCGCGCACCTTCTTCATTTGATAGTTCGGAACGCGGACGAGGTTCGAATGCTCGGAGAGCGCCTTCAGGATCGACTTGCGGATCCACCAGATCGCGTAGGTGATGAACTTCGTTCCCTTGCTCGCGTCGTACCGGTGCGCCGCTTCGATGAGGCCGATGTTCCCTTCGTTCAAGAGATCTTCGAACGGCAACCCGAGGTTGCGGTACTCGCTCGAAACCTTGACGACGAAGCTCAGGTTCGACTCGATCAGCTCGTTCAGCGCGGAGCGGTCACCGTTCTTCACGCCTTCCGCGAGCGCCATCTCTTCGTCCTTGGTGAGCAGAGGGTACTCGCGGATCTCCGAGAAGTACCGCGAGAGCACCGACCCTCTTTCCTTGGCGGAGGTCTCCATTCAGTTCACCTCGATCGCGCGACGCGAGCGGGAAGGAAGTACACGTTCGGCTTGACACGCCCAGAGGGCCGCCGTAGGTTGAGGGCGCTTTCGCGAATTCGGCGGAAGGATGACGCTAATAGCGTGACGGACGTTGATCGATCGACATGGCGCGATGGACTTGCGGAAAGCCTGACCTGGCACCCGTCCCACCCTCCAACGCGCGACCCCTCGTGCCTCCCCCGATTGGAGCACGTGGTGGGCGCTTGTACTTTCCCCCGATGGCCCAAAGTTTATGGGGAGCGCACAACAGTGTCAATAGCGATCATTGTAAAGAATCCAGGGTGGGCAAGGCTTTTCGGGGTATTCTGACTTAGCAAGGAGTGGGGCGATGACATCCCGGAATCCTCGCCGACGGCAAACGATTTTCGTCGGCAGCAAGATCCGACAGCTCCGCAAGGAGCGGGACCTGACGCAGGCCGAACTCGCGTCACGCATCGGCGTCCAGCAGTCCGATCTGTGCCGGATGGAGAACGGCGAGTACAAGGTCTCCCTCGACACGCTCTTCCGCATCCTCGCCGTGTTCGGGATGGACATCGGCGACTTCTTCCGTGAAGAGCAGCCGGGCGGTGGCGCCGCAGACGGCGAGCATGAGATCGTCCGCCTCTTCCAGCGGTTGGACGAGGTCTCGCAGGCCGAGGTCCTCGACTTCGTCCGTTACAAGGCCTCCCGCCGCGTGGAGGCCTGGAAGCGGTGACGCCGCCCCCCCCGGAGCTGCGAAGCGACGGCTCGGACGACCGTGCCGAGCGCGCGGCGGCGGCTGTCCAGAGCGGCGATTTCCCCGCCGCGATCGCCTTGTACGAGCATCTCCGCCAGGCGGCCTCGACGACCGACGACACGGACAAGGCCGAGCTCAACATCGCGATGGTCCGGCTGCAGATGGGAGAGGCGCGCCGCGGCGAGGAAGGGTTGCGCGAGATCCTCCTGCGCACCTCCGACCCGAAGATCGCCTTCCACGCCGCCTACAACCTGGCGTGCAGCCTCAGACAGCAGGGACGGTACGAGCGGGCTCTCTCGTACGCTCGGCGTGCGCTCGAGCGCGCCCAGGCGCTGGACTCGGCGGATTTCCTGGCGCCGGTCCATAACCTGCTCGGCAACGTGCACCTGAATCAGAACTACCTCGACCGTGCGCTGGCCGAGTACCGGATCGCGCTGTCGCTGCGTGAGCGCCAGGAGTGCGACACGCGGTTCTCGCGCGCGATCCTCGAGGAGAACATCGGCTACTGTCTGATCTTGAAGCGCCGCTTCGACGCGGGCTTCGAGCGCCTCGCGGTCGCCCTCACGCTCGCGGAAGAAGTCGGCGACCGGCGCTGCCGGGCCGAGTGCCTTCAGGACCTCTGCTACGCCTACCTGATGCAAGGCCGGATCGACGAAGCGATCGAGGAGGGCGAGCGCGCGCTCGAGGCCGCTCAGGCCTGCCGGTTCCCCGACATCGTCGAGAACTGTCACTACCTGCTCGGCGAGCTGGGGTCGCGAGCAAACCGGCTCGAGATGCGCGACGCGCACTTCGACGCGCTCCAGGATCTGCACCCGGAGGTTCCCTTCCTTCGCGAGTTCCTCTGCACCGTCGACGTCACCGACGTCATCACCCTCAAGCGATGAAGCGCGACGCGATCCTCCTCTCGCTCATCGCCGTCGGGGCGCTCGCCGCGGCGCCGGCGCGGGCGGAAGTGCAGCGCATCGCGGCCGACGGCACCGTCTACCGTGTCGACGTCGATACGTACAACGGGAGCGGCAAGCCGAGCGGCACCGTGCTGCGAACCACGCGCCAGAGGCCCCGCGGCGGCAAGGACACGTTCGTCGTGACCGGCACCGACGACGCCGTCGTCGATCGCGACCCCGCCTTGGAAATCGATCCCGCGACGGGGAAACCCGTCCTCGTGTGGTCCCGGAACGAAGGCGGGAGCTTCAATCTGTTCTTCAGCCGATTCGACACGGCGTGGTCGGCGCCGCAGATGCTGTTGCGCTTCGACGGCGATGAGCTCGAGCCTCAAATCCACTTGGGCGACGAGTACCTGCACGTCACCTGGCGGCAGAGCGTCGGCAACTCCTCCGCTTACTGGCGGGCCAGTTTCGACCCGGCGACGCTCCAGCGCCTCTTCGGACCCGAGCGGCTACCGGTCGACGATGCCACGCCGATTCCCCCCGAAGGCGGACCGGAGCCCGCGACCGCGCCAACCGACTCCCAGTACTTCTGCACGAGCACGCTCGGGAGGACGATGGCGGACCCGAGTCGCGCCTACATCTGGGGCGTACGGGACGAGCCGGTTCCCGTCGGTTATCACCAGTCGTTCGTCCTCCCCTGCGACATCCACGTGATCAACTCGCAAAACGCCGCTTTCGTCGGAGGCCGGCTGACGCTCTGGATCACGACCCCCAACCTCGTGTACTACACGACACTGGCGAACGGGCGTTGGGCCGACATACGCGTCGTCGAGATCACACCGCAGACCTCTGCGTCGGATGCGCGCCTGTTGATCGAGGACATCAACAACAGCCTCGGCGGGCACTGACCGGAAGTCGACAGTCAACAGTTCACAGTCGACAGTCAGTGGATCCAGCGGTCGTCGTCGTTCGGCGGCATCACCTTGAAACGGCGGCGCCGAACGCGCCAAGAGAGCTCTTGCCACAGCGCGCCGACGCGCCAGGCGCGCTTCAGGTAGAGCCAGCCGATCACCATGCCGCCGAGGTGCGCGACGTGCGAGACGCCGTCGCCCTGCTCCTGCAGGCTCGAGACGAACGCGATCGCGAAGACGATCCACGCGAACGTCCGCGCCTTGATCGGGAAGAGGAAGTTCCAGAGGATGCGCCGCTCGCCGAAGAGCGTCGCGTAGGCGAGGATGAGACCGTAGATCGCCCCCGACGCGCCGATCGTCGGAATGGCGACGTGCCGCGGCGCTCCGGCGGCCGTGACGCACAATCCCGCGCCGACACCGCAGACGAACCAGTAACCAAGGTACTTCCGTCCGCCCCAGTGCCGCTCGACGTCGCCGCCGAACATCCACATCGCGAGCAGGTTGAAGAGGATGTGCGTGATATTGGCGTGGAGGAACATGTAGCTCGCGAGCTGCCAGATCCATCCGTGGACGACCGCCACGGGGACGAGCCCCAAGAGCGGCGTGATGTCGATGCCGGCGAGCCGAAGGGCGAGCTGGACGGCGAACATGACCCCACACAGGATCATGAGGTTGCGGTTGACGGGCGTGACGACCGGTAGGCCGATGGAATCCCCGCTCCATCCCCCGCGCGGCGGCGTGCTGCGGTAATAGCTCATCAGACTTTGAGCCCGGGGGAAGCGGAGCGGAGCAGCAGCACGAGCGACACGACCCCTCCCAGGAGTACGAGGAAGAGCAACAACAGCGCGAATCCGAACGTCATCAGGAATCGGCCCTTCCCGTCCCGCCCCGCCAGCGCATCGTCGAGGAGGCTCTGATGGAGCCGCCGGCCGGTGAGCGCCAGTCCGAGCGCGATCCCGGCGGCGATGCCGAACAGCGCCGCCAGGGGCATGACGCCCGAGCGATAGTAGATCACGAGCGGCGACACGAGCGCGATCATCAGGACCCAGAGCGAGACCTCGAGCCAAGGTGCCCGTCGCACGCGCGCCGTCATGCGTTGTGGGGACACAACCGGCGACCGCCGCGCTCCCGCTTGAGCGGAGGCCCAGCACCGATCCATGCTCGCGGTATGACCAAGGATGCTCCGTCGAACGGCCGGTCCGAGAATAGCGTCAGCACTTCCCGAGCGTCAAACGAGCCGCTGGCGGCAGCGTGCCTCGCGGCGTCCCAAGCGCCGGAAGCGGCGCTCGGGATCGTGCTCGAGCACCTGCGCGCCGCGGCGGGCGCCGAGCGCGCCTTTCTCGTGGAGGCGGCTCCCCCGCCTCGTAACGCGCGGGTCGTCGCCGCATCGCCGCCGTCGGAGACGCCGCCCGCCGTGAGCCGCCGCCTCGCGGTGCGGGCGCTCGCCGCCGACCGGCCGCTCTTCTGGCCGGACCTGGCCCGCGAGCCTCTTTTCGTCGACGGAGCGTCCGTCCGGGCGCTCGCCCTCCGCTCGGCGGTCGCGAGCCCGGTCCCCGGTAACGATCCGCGACGCGCCGCCCTCGTGCTCGATCACCGCGCGGCGATGCTCGTCGACGGGGCCTCCGCGCGCCGACTCGTCCGCGCGTTCGCGAGCCTCGTCGGGCTCCTGAGGCGCCCGTTTCACGTCCGTTCCCCGTCCGCCGTCGCCGAGGGTCCCGCCGTCCTCAACGGCCGGAGCCCCGTCTTTCTGCGGTTGATGCGGGAGATCGATGCGGCCGCCGCCGTTCCGCTTCCGGTGCTCGTGCTCGGCGAGTCGGGCACGGGAAAGGAGCTCGTCGCCCGGGCGCTTCACGCCGAGGGTCCGCGCGCCACGCGCCGATTCGTCGCGATCAACTGCGCGGCCATCCCCGAGACGCTCCTCGAGCGAGAGCTGTTCGGCGCTGCCCGAGGCGCGTTCACCGGCGCCGACCGCGATCATCCGGGCCTCCTCCGGCAGGCGGACGGCGGGACCGTCTTCCTCGACGAGATCGGCGACATGCCGCTCCCCCTCCAGGCGAAGCTCCTGCGTGTCCTTCAGGAGCGCACGGTGCGCGCCGTCGGAGCGCTCGACGAGACGCCGGTCGACGTCCGCGTGGTCGCGGCGACCCATCGCGACCTCGACCGCCTCGTCGCGGCGGGCCGCTTCCGCTCCGACCTACGCTACCGGCTGGAGGTGCTCGTCGTCCGCGTGCCGGCGCTGCGCGAGCGCACCTCCGATCTCCCCCTGCTCGCCGACGATCTCCTCGCGCGCCTCGCGGCACGCTGCCGGATCGCACCGAAGCGGCTCTCGGCGAACGCCAAGGCGCGTCTCGCCGCGCATGCCTGGCCGGGGAACGTCCGCGAGCTCGAATCGGTCCTCGCGCGCGCGCTCCTCCGGGCGCCCTCGGGGGTCATCGACGCCGACGACCTCGACTTCGCACCCGCCACGGCGACCCCGGCTGAGCCTCCCCCCGATGCGGACGGTCTGGTGCGGGCGATGATCGAGGGTGCGCTCGCCGCGACGCGCGGCAATCTGACGGCCGCCGCCGCGCGCCTCGGTTGGTCCAGGCCGACGCTCTACCGGAAGATGAACGCTCTCGGTCTGAGGGGAAAGGATCAGGCCGGCCCATCGGGCGGCGGGACGAGATCCTCCGACAGCTCGACGTTCCAGTAAGCGACGTCGAGGAAGGTCTTCCACTCGTCGTAACGAGGGCCGATCCACCCCGTGCGCAGTACCGGATGGCCGGCCGGCCGCTTCGGCGTGCGCACCAGATGTATCCCGGCCTCGTGAGGCGTGCGATTGCCCTTGCGGCTGTTGCACGGGATGCACGCGCAGACGACGTTCTCCCAGCTCGACACGCCGCCCCGCGAGAGCGGTACGACGTGGTCGAGGTTGAGCTCGGCCTGGGGAAAGACCTTGCCGCAGTACTGACACCGGTTGCGATCGCGGAAGAAGATGTTGCGGCGGGTGAACCGGACGTCGCGCCGCGGCACGCGATCGTAGTGCACGAGCTGGATCACGCGCGGGATCCGGATCTCCCGGCGCGGCGTCACGATCGTCTCGTGGTCGGCGCCCGGCGGAAGATCGCACCAGTTCTCGAAATCGTACGTCCGAAAATCGCGCGCGACGGCACGGGCCCGGCCCGCGTAGAAGAGACGGAACGCGCGGCGCACCCCGGTGATCTGCACCGCCTGGTACACGTTGTTCAGGACGAGAACCGCGCTCTCCGCCATCGCCTCATCCGTCGCGGCGCGTCCGGCGCATGCGCTCTTCCGCATGGCGCGCGCGCGCCAGGTCGATCAGCTTCGTCAGGAGGTCCCGGTAGGACAGCCCCGACGC
Organism: Candidatus Polarisedimenticolaceae bacterium; assembly: GCA_036275915.1. Classification (NCBI taxonomy): domain Bacteria; kingdom Pseudomonadati; phylum Acidobacteriota; class Candidatus Polarisedimenticolia; order Candidatus Polarisedimenticolales; family Candidatus Polarisedimenticolaceae; species Candidatus Polarisedimenticolaceae bacterium. Next base: position 407,207 of record DASUCV010000004.1, read on the forward strand.
CTCCCAAAGCTTAGGATACATGCTGATCGGCGTGAAACCCGGAAGCGTGTTGACCTCGTTGATGAGGATCCGGTCGGACCCGCGCTCGAGGAAGAAATCGACGCGCGCCATCCCCGCCAGATCGAGAGCCCCGAACGCCTCCTGCGCGAGCGCGCGGATGCGCTCTCCGATCTCCGGTGCCAAGGGCGCCGGGATGAGCAGGCGCGACGAGCCGTCCTGGTACTTCGACGCGTAATCGTAGAATTCGCCCGCGGGGACGATCTCGCCGCAGATCGAAACCTCCGTCCGGTCGTTTCCGAGGACCGCGCACTCGATCTCGCGCACGTCGAGACCCTTCTCGACCACGACCTTGCGATCGTGCTCGAACCCGGCCTCGAGCGCTTCGGGGAGCGCCTTCGCGTCGCGCACCTTGGAGATCCCCACCGACGAGCCGCCGTTGGCGGGCTTCACGAACATCGGGAAGCCGAGCGCCTCGGCGAGGCGCCGCTCTTCGGTCTCGCGATCCGCCGACCACGCGCTCCGCAGGAGCGAGCGCCAGGGGCCGACGGGGAGCCCGCGCTCCTGGAAGAGCGCCTTCGCGACCTGCTTGTCCATCCCCACCGCGGAGCCGAGAACGCCCGACCCCACGCACGGAATGCCGGCGAGATCGAGCAGCCCCTGGATCCGGCCGTCCTCCCCGCCCCAGCCGTGGACGACGGAGAAGATGACGTCGAGCTGCAGGCGCGACGGCGCGTGCCCGTTCGCCGTCGCCAGGAGCCCGCCGGCGCCCGGATCGACGACGAGCCCCGCATCTCCGTCCGCCTGCGCGCGGGACGCTCCGGAAGCGAGGATCGCGGCCGACGCGGCAGGCGCGAGCCAGCGGCCGTCCTCGGCGATCGCCACCGGCACGACGTCGTAGCGAGCTGGGTCGAGCGCGCCGGCGACGCCGCGCGCGGAGACGACGGAGACCTCGTGCTCGACCGAGGCTCCGCCGAAGAGCAGACCGACGCGCGCGCGAGGGGTCACGACGGCCGCGCCCGCCCTTCCTGGCGGACGACCCGCTCGACGGCGGCCTTGAACGCCGCGTCGATCGTCCCGGCGCGCGCGACGATCGTCCCCTTCCGGTCGATGAGGAAGTGGGCCGGGATGTTGGTGGCACCGAACGCCGCGGTGACGGTACCGTCGGCATCGAAGAGGAGCCGGCCCGGATGCGGCTGCGAGGCGCCGAACTCCTGCAAGCGCGCCGCCGTCTGCCGCGTCGGCACCGCGACGAGGAACAGCCGATAGCCGTCCGCCTTCCAGCGGTCGTCGAGGTCGAAGAGCTTCGGCAGCTCCTGGACGCAGGGTTGGCACCACGTCGCGAGGAACACGACGTGCATCGGCCCCTGCGCGGGGTCGAGCGCGACCTTCTCTCCCGTCGCGGGGTCGGTGGCGGCGGGAACCGGCGAGGGAAGCGACGCGGGCTGCTCGGCAGCGAGAGCCGCGCCGGCGAGGAGCGCCGCGCCCAGGAGCACACGGACGCGGCTCATGCGCGACCCCCCATGTGCCTCCAGAGGTCGATGGCTTTCCATAGGAACCCAGCGCCGATCAGGATCATCGCGATGCCGAACCCCTTCTTGATGCGGTCCATCCATGCCCCGCCCCGCGGCAGGCTCGTCAGCAGTCCAGAAAATATGCCCAGGAGCATCAGGAGCAAACCGAGCCCCAGGGCGAACACGAAAAGGAGCGTCGCACCCCACGCGACGTTCTGTTTCTGGCCCACGTACGCGAGGAGGAGGCCCAGGACCGGCGCCGTGCACGGGGCGGCGACGAACCCGGCCGCGACCCCCATCAGGGCAGCGCCGGCGAACCCGCCGCGCCTGGCGCCCTGGCCCTGCACGCTGGTCATGAGCGCCGGGATCGTGAAGACGTCGAGCATCGAGAGGCCGAGCGCCATGATGACGAGCCCCACGGCGCCGAAGACCCAAGGCGAGCGTGTGAACTCTCCGAAGATCTTGCCGAGGAGCGACGCGACGACGCCGAGGGTCGCGTACATGAGCGAGAGTCCGAGGACGTACGTGACCGACAGCGCCACGGCGCGCCGGCGGTTCCCTCCGGCGGCCCCGCCGATGTAGGTGACCGTCACCGGGATCATCGGGTAGACGCAGGGCGTCAGGCTGGTGAGGACGCCGGCCGCGAAGACGACGAACACGGCGCCCACCGAGCCGGCCTGGAGCTGCGCCTGGAGCGTCTGGCTCAGGTGGTAGCCCCACTCGTTGAGGGTCTCCACGCTAGAGAACCTTGTCGACCCTGTCCGCCAGCGCCTTCTTCGAGAGAACGCCGACGACCTGGTCCTTGACCTGGCCGCCGCGGAAGATCATGAGCGTCGGCACCGAGAAGACCCCGAACTTCGCCGCGGTTCCGGGGGCGGAATCGACGTCGACCTTCACGACCTTGAGGCGCGCGCCGTAATCGGCCGCGATCTCGTGGACGATCGGCTCGAGCTTCTTGCACGGCCCGCACCAGACGGCGGAGAAGTCGACGAGCACCGGCGAGGCGCTCTTCAAGACCTCGGCGTCGAAGTTCTGGTCGGTCGCATTGACGATCTCGCTCATGAGATGACCTCGTCGCCGCCGAAACGCGGCGTACCGGAGAGTGTAGCAAGCGACCGGCGACCGAGGTTGAAAGTGCTACGATGCGCCCTTTCCGGGGCGAGGCTCCCCCCGATTCCCCGCGCACCCGAGGACGCCTTTGGAACAGCCGGCCCCGACTCCACGCCTCGTCGAGCTTCTCCGCGCCTCGGGACCGCTCCTGGTGCTCACGGGAGCCGGGGTGTCGCGCGAGAGCGGGATCGCGACCTTCCGGGATGCCGGTGGCCTCTGGGAGGGCGTCGATCCCACGGAGGTCGCGACCCCGGGGGCTTTCGCCCGCGATCCCCTCCGCGTCTGGCGTTTCTACGACGAGCGCCGCGCGCGTGCGGCCGAGGTGCAGCCGAACGCGGCGCATCACGCAATCGCCGCGCTCGAGCGAACGGGGAGGCCTTTTCTCCTGGCCACGCAGAACGTCGACGGGCTCCACGAGCGCGCCGGCAGCGCGTCGCTCGTGCGTCTCCACGGCAGCCTCTGGCGGGTGCGGTGCACGCGGGAGGGAAACGAGCGCGAGGACCTGAGCCCCTCTCTGGCCCCGCTTCCGCCGCGATGCGTGTGCGGCGCCCTGCTCCGTCCCGCGGTCGTCTGGTTCGAGGAGCCGCTCCCGGCACGGGAGTTCCAGGACGCCGCGGCGTTCGCGCGCCGGGCCGAGCTCGTGCTGGTCGTCGGCACCTCCTCGCTCGTGTATCCGGCCGCCTCGTTGCCGCTCATCGCGCGTGACGCCGGTGCTTACGTCGTCGAGGTCAACCCCGAGCGCACGCCGCTCACCCCGGATGCGCACGAGCACCTGGAAGGTCCGGCCGGGACGGTGCTGCCGGCGCTCCTTGCGGCGGCCGCATGACGCGCCTGCTCTGGATCGACGCGACCGCCGGAGCGTCGGGAGACATGATCCTCGGCGCCCTCGTCGATCTCGGCGCCTCGCTGCCGGCGATCCGCCGCGCGCTCGCCGGCCTTCCTCTGAAGGGCGTGCGGCTCGCGCGGACGAAGACGGTCCGCGGCGCAGTTTCGGCGACGCGGGTCGAGGTCAAGGTCGCCGGCGCCCGCCGCGACGACCATCACGTGCACGACCACCACGGGGCGGGTCACGGCCGCGGATGGAAGGAGATCCGCAAGGTCATCGCGTCAGGGGGGCTGCCGCCCGCCGTGCGCGACCGCGCTCTCGTCGTCTTCCGGCGGCTCATCGAGGCCGAGGCGCGGGCGCACGGCATGGAGCCGGACGCGGTGCACCTCCACGAAGCCGGCGCCGCGGACGCGATCGCCGACGTCGTCGGCGTCTGCGTCGCGCTCGCGGCGCTCCGCGTCGACCGCGTCGTCGTCTCGCCGGTCACGACCGGCTCCGGGACGGTACGGTGCGCTCACGGGCTCTACCCCGTCCCGGGGCCTGCGACGAGTCACCTCCTCGTCGGCGTTCCGCTCACCGGAGCCGCGGCCGACGGCGAGCGGCTGACGCCCACCGGCGCCGCCCTCCTGACGTCGCTCGCGAGCGGTTACGGAGGGCCGCCGGCGATGACGCTCGAAGCCGTCGGCCACGGCGCCGGGAAGCACGACTTCCCCGACCGGCCGAATGTGGTCCGTGTGCTCCTGGGCGAGGCGCCCGCCGAGGCCGCCCGGCCGGACGCACGCGAGGTCGTCGTCGTCGAGTTCACCGTCGACGATGCGACGCCCCAGGCGCTCGCTTACGCGGCCGAGCGCCTCTTCGAGACCGGTGCCAGAGAAGTGTTCACGGCGCCCGTCCAGATGAAGAAGGGACGGCTCGGCCACCTCGTCACGTTCCTCACCGACGACGACCGGTTCGAGGCGGTGACGCGCGTCGCGCTCGCCGAGACGACGACGCTCGGCCTCAGGTTCCGGCGCGAAGGGCGGATCGAGCTCGACCGCGCGGTCGAGCGCGTCGCAACGCCCTACGGCCCGATCCGCGTCAAGGCCGGCACGCTCGGGCGGGACGAGCTGCACGCGTGGCCCGAATACGACGACTGCGCCCGCGCCGCCCGCCGGCACGGCGTCTCGCTGTCCGCGGTGCAGCAGGCCGCGCTCGCCGCACGCCGCCGCCGGGGAGGACGAGCGCGATGAAGCCCTTCTACCTCACCACGCCGATCTATTACGTCAACGACGAGCCCCACATCGGGCACACGTACACGACCGTCGTCGCCGATGCGCTCGCCCGCTACCGCCGCATGACCGGCTGGGACGTCCGGTTCCTCACCGGCACCGACGAGCACGGCCAGAAGATCGAGCGCGCCGCCGCCAAGCTCGGGATCGCCCCGATCGCGCTCGCCGATCGCGTCGTCTCCCGCTACCACGAGCTGTGGAAGCGCCTCGCGATCAGCCACGACGATTTCATCAGGACGACGGAGCCGCGCCAACGACAGGGTGTCCACGCGCTTATCGCGAGGATGCAGGCCGCAGGCGATCTCTACCTCGGCGATTACGAGGGGATGTACTGCGCCGGGTGCGAGGCGTTCTACCCGGAGTCGCAGATCAAGGACGGCAAGTGCCCCGACTTCGGTCATCCGGTGGAGAGGCTCCGCGAGTCGTCGTGGTTCTTCCGGCTGTCGAAGTACCAGCAGCCGCTCCTCGATTGGATCGACCGCAATCCGGAGGCGATCCGACCGGTGTCCCGGCGCAACGAGGTGCGCGCGTTCGTCGCGTCGGGCCTCAAGGACCTGTCGGTCTCGCGGACCACGGTGAAATGGGGCGTCCCGTGGCCGGGCGATCCCACTCACACGGTCTACGTCTGGCTCGACGCGCTCACGAACTACATGAGCGCGCTCGGATTCGGCGGAGAGGACGACGCGCTCTGGCGCCGGTACTGGCCGGCCTCCGTTCACCTGGTCGGCAAGGACATCGTCCGGTTCCATGCGGTCTACTGGCCGGCGTTCCTCATGTCGGCGGGGCTGCCGCTTCCGCAGTGCATCTACGCGCACGGCTGGTGGCTCCGGGACGAGGCCAAGATGTCGAAGAGCCTCGGGAACGTCGTGCGACCCGGCCCGCTCATGGACGCCGTCGGCCCCGACGCGCTGCGCTACTTCCTCCTGCGCGAGATGACGTTCGGTCTCGACGGGAGCTATTCGGACGAGCAGCTCCTCGACCGGTACAACGGCGATCTCGCGAACGAGATCGGGAACGTGACGAGCCGCGTCGTCACGCTCGCCGACGCCGGGTTCCACGGAGCGCTGCCTCCACCGTCGAGGCTTGCCGAGGCGACGGAGCTGCAGGGCGCCGCCGCGGAGGCGCACGCCGCGTGGCGCGCCGCGTTCGACGACTACGATTTCGCGGGGGGGCTCGCCGCGGTGTGGAAGCTCGCGGCCGAGCTCAACCGTTTCCTGCAGACGCACGCGCCGTGGACGCTCGCGAAGGACCCCGCTCAGGCCGGACGCCACGCCGCGGTCGTGCGCGGGGCGGCCGAGGCGCTCCTCCAGATCGCGGCGATGGCCTCCCCCGCGATCCCTCAGGCCGCCTCCGAGATCGCCGCGCGCCTCGGGACGACCCTTCCGAGCGATCTCTCGACGTTCCGGTGGGGGCTGCTCCCCGATCATGCACCTGTCAAGAAGGGCGCCCCGCTCTTCGCCCGCGTCGACAAGGCGGGCTACTTCAAGGAGACGACTCCCGTGAGCGAGACTCCCGCACCGACACCGGCCGCACCACCTCCCTCACCGGCAGGTGACTCGATCACGATCGAGGATTTCCTCAAGGTCGACCTGCGCGTCGCGAGAGTCGTCGCGGCCGAGAGGATCGAGGGAACCGAGAAGCTCCTCAAGCTCCAGCTCGACGTGGGGGGCGAGCCGCGTCAGATCGTCTCGGGGATCGCCAAGGCCTACGCGCCCGAGCAGCTCGTCGGCAAGGCGATCGTCGTCGTGGCGAACCTGAAGCCCGCCAAGCTGCGCGGGGTGGAGAGCCAGGGAATGCTCCTCGCGGCCGACCTCGACGGACGTCCGATCGTCGCCACCTTCGAAGAGCCGGTGAAGCCGGGAACGCGGGTGCGCTGAGCCCGCGTCACTCCTCGTGAAGGTGCCGGACGTGCCTCTTCCGCAGGAAGACGTTCGGCCCGGAGCCCTCGGGAGTGTTGATCTTGATGACGTCGCGATCGTAGTACTCGACGACGCCGCGAAACACCGTGCCGTCGATCATCTCGACGACGACCGCCGTGCGCTGCTCCCGGAGGCGCGCCAGATACTCGGCCTCCTGGCCGGTCACGTCGGGCGGCGGCATGCGCCGTTGGGGACGATCGGCGCCGGCGCCGGTGCCGCCTCCTGGGGGCGTGGAAGGACGCATCGTCGGAACCTCCTCGGCAGATCCTATCAGCCCGCGGCCTGGAGAGCGGTGATCGCGGCGACGAGCACGATGTCGCCCACCGTGCAGCCGCGCGAGAGATCGTTCGCGGGACGCGACAGTCCTTGCAGGATCGGGCCGGCGGCGTCAGCACCGCCCAGGCGCTGCACGAGCTTGTAGCCGATGTTGCCCGCGTCGAGATCGGGGAAGATGAGGACGTTCGCGTCGCCGCGTATCGCGCTTCCGGGCGCCTTCGACGCCGCGACCTCCGGCACAAGCGCCGCATCGAGCTGAAGCTCGCCGTCGAAGGCGAAGTCCGGCGGCTCGCGGCGGAGGATCTCGACGGCCGACGCCACCTTCAAGGCGCGCGGGTGGCGGGCGCTCCCCTTCGTCGAGAACGACAGGAGGGCAACGCGCGGCGTCTCCCCGGTGAGCGACCGGAAGCTGGCCGCCGTCCGTCGCGCGATCTCGGCGAGCTGCGCGGCGTCGGGATCCGGCACGAGCCCGCAGTCGGCGAAGGCGAGCAGGCGATCGCCCGAGGGTGTGGGCTCCCGGAGCGCCATCAGGAAGAACGACGACACGAGGTCGACGCCGGGGGCCGGACGAAGCACCTTGAGCGCGGCACGGAGGGTGTCGGCGGTCGTGTGCGCGGCACCGGAGACGCAGCCGTCGGCGAGCCCCGCGCGGAGGAGCCCGTTCGCGAAGTAGACGGGATCCGCGATCCACGCCGCCGCCTCGTCGGGCGTGGTGCGCGTTCCGGCGATCGCCTCGGCGATCGCATGGGCGACGAGCGCTCCGCGCGACGAGGCCGCCGGGTCCTCCACGGCGATCCCCTCGAGCGCGACACCGGCGGCCTTCGCGGCGGCGAAGACTTCGGTTTTCGAGCCGACCAGGAGCGGCTCCGCGATCCCCTCCCGGAGGAGCCGTGCGGCGGCGAGGAGCACGCGCGGATCGGTCGCCTCCGGAAGCGCGATCCGGCGGCGGCGCTCGCGCGCCCGGGAGACGATCGATGCGAACGGCCCTTCGCTCACCGGCGGGATCGTAGCGCGTCCTTCGTCATCCACAGAAGCGCGGGCACGACGATGAGGAGCCGGAGCGGCCATGAGAGATCCGCCGGCCCCGCGAGATAGCCGAGCGGCACCGCCGCGCCGAGGATCATCCAGCCCCACGCCTCCTGCGCCGCCGCGAGCGGCAAGACCCAGAGCACATACCACGGGTGGAGCGTGGGAGACAGGAGGAGAGCCGCGCCCAGGACGTGCCGGGCCTCGGCGGCCGGATCGAGCCCGCGCCGGAACGACTGGACGATCGACCAGACGACGACCGCCGCCGCGACGGTGATCCGCGCGAGCGTTTCCGGCCAGACCGACCGGTAGAGGAGGTCCCATACTGCGCTTCCTCCGCCACCGAAGCGCGCTTTCGCTTCGGTGATCGCGGAGGTCAGCGCGGGAGCGAGGTCGAGCCGCGCGCACGCGGCCCGGACGCCGGCGAAGAACACGGCGCCGTGCTCCCAGCTCCGGGCGTAGGCGTGCACGCCGGCGCCGTACGCGGGGCCCCCGATCGCATAGGGAAGTGTCGTGACGGCGATGACCGCGGTACCGGCGGCGAGGGCGCGCGCCGGGAATCTCCTGGCGAGCCCGGGAACGAGAACGAGCGGCAGGAGCTTCGCCTGGATCGCGGCCGCGAGCGCGGCGGCGCCGCGGGCGGGACGCTCGTCCACGAGGGAGGCGACCGCGAGCAGGACGAAGAGGACGCCGAGCGGCTCCACGTGCCCTGAGAAGGCGACCTCGACGACCGCAAGAGGATTCCACGCGTAGAGCACGAGACGCCCCGGCGGGGCGCGAAGACGGCGGAGGAGGCCCGCGAGCGCGACGACCGCCAAGACGTCGAGGAGCGCGAGAACGAGCTTGAACCCAAGAGGTCCGAGCCCGGCGGAGGCGAGCGCCGCGAAGAGCGTCTCGGCGAGCGGCGGATAGATCGTCGGGATGTCCGGGTGATTGACTCGCGGAAACACGACGGAATCGCGCAGGGCCGCAAGGCGCGGATCGTCGGGTGCGTAGCGGTACGGATGGTGTCCGGCCGCCTGCACGCGGCCGTCCCAGACGTAGCGGTACACGTCGTCCGAGAGCGACGGGGGTGCCGCGGCACCGACGAGGCGGAAGACGACGGCGGCGGCGATCGCGAGCCGTATCTCCCCCACCCCGCCACGATCGACGGCGTGCCGCGCGACGAGCATGAGGGCGATCAGCGCCGCGTGAACGGCGAGGAACGCCGGAACGTGCGCCGCGAGATCGCCGGTCGCGGCGAGCGCCGCGTAGAGCGCGACCGACCCGGCGGCGGCGAGGAGGACGACGAGGCGAGGGCGCATCGGCAGGATATACTCGCCCGTTCGGAGCGATCCGTTGCATCTTTCGACTCTCATCCTCCCGATCTACTTCGGGGTGCTCGGCCTCCTCGCCCTCTACGGCGCGCACCGCGCGTACCTGCTGCTGCTCCTCGCGATCCATCGGCGAACGACGGCTTCCCCCTCGCAGCTTCCGGACGAGCTCCCGTTCCTCACGGTCCAGATCCCGCTCTACAACGAGCTGCACGTGGCGCGCCGCGTCCTCCTCGCGTGCGCTGCGCTCGACTGGCCGCGGGACCGATTCGAGATCCAGGTCCTCGATGACTCGACCGACGAGACGGCCTCCGTCGTCGCCGCGATCACGGCACGCCTCGTCTCGTCGGGGATCGACGTGCGGCACCTCCGCCGCGCCGATCGCCGCGGCTTCAAGGCGGGCGCCCTCGCCGCCGGGCTCGCGGCGGCTCGCGGCGAGATCATCGCCGTCTTCGACGCCGACTTCGAGCCGGCCCCCGATTTCGCTCGGCGTCTCGTCCCCGCGTTCGCGGACCCGAGGATCGGGATGGTCCAGGCGCGCTGGGGACACCTGAATCGCGGAGCGTCGCTCCTCACCCGCGCCCAATCGGTCCTGCTCGACGGCCACTTCGCGATCGAGCACGCCGCGAGGCATCGCGCCGGCCGCTTCTTCAACTTCAACGGCACCGCCGGCATCTGGCGGCGGCGCTGCATCGAGGACGCCGGCGGCTGGCAGCACGACACGCTGACGGAGGACCTCGACCTCTCGTACAGGGCTCAGCTCCGGGGTTGGCGCTTCGCCTTCGTCGAGGACGCGGTCGCGCCCGCCGAGCTGCCGGTCGAGATGGGAGCGTTCAAGTCGCAGCAGCATCGCTGGGCCCAGGGCTCGATCCAGACCGCCCGCAAGCTCCTCCCCTCGATCTTGCGCGCGCCGCTGCCCCTCGCCGTGAAGCTCGAGTCGGTCGTCCACCTGACCGCGAACGCCACCTACCTCCTCATGATCGTGCTCGCGCTCCTCCTCGGACCCGCGGCATGGCTGAGGCGCGGCCAGGGCCTGCCGCCGCTCGTGTTCCTCGATCTCCCGCTGCTCGCGATCTCGCTGGCGTCGATCGCGACGTTCTACCTCGTGGCGGAGCGGCGCGCGACCGGCCGTGCCGGCGAGGGGCTCCGCGTGCTGCCGATGGTCCTGGCCGTCGGCGTCGGCCTGTCCGTCAACAACGCGCGGGCGGTCGTTCAGGGGCTCTTCAGCCGGCGTGCCGCGGAGTTCCGCCGCACGCCGAAGTACGGTCTCGCCGTCGTCGACGACGTCGCGCTCGCGACGCGCCGCTACCGCGCAGGGCGGAATGCCGACACCTGGATCGAGCTTGCCGCCGGCGTCTACCTCGCCGCGTGGACGGCGATCGCCACGACGTGTGGGCTCTGGGGCGCGGCGCCGTTCCTCGTCCTGTTCGCCGCCGGCTTCCTCTTCACCTCGGGGCTCACGCTTCGCCAGGAGCGCGTGCGCCCCACGCCATGACGTCGACGCGCGCGCCCGCATCGAGCGAGGACGTACCCGCGGGGACGACGACGAACGCGTTGGCTCGGGCGAGCGAGAGGACGTCGCCCGAGCTGGCGCTCCGCACGGGAACCGCGACCGGCTCCCCGTCCGGCCAGGTCAATCGGGCGAGGACGTAGCCCTCGCGGCCGGGCCTCTGACGCAGCGCCTCGGCGAGCACGGCACGCCGCCTCGCCGGCCGCGGCGCCGGATCGCCCATGAGACGGCGCACCGCCGGGAGCACGAACACGCGAAACCCGGCGAAGGCGGAGAGCGGGTTCCCCGGAAGGCCGAAGAGCAGGCGCCGCTCGCGCCGCGCCGCCAGGAGCGGCTTGCCGGGACGCATCGCGACGTTGTGGAACAGGACGTCGTAACCGCAGCGCCGTACCGCGTCCTCGACGAGGTCGTAGTCGCCGACCGACACGCCGCCGCTCAGGAGCACGAGGTCCGACGCGCCCGCGGCCTCGATCGCGGCGGCGAGCGCCTCGGGATCGTCGGCGACGTTGCCGCGCTCCTCGGCGGCCGCGCCCTCGTCGCGGAGGAGCGCCGTGAGCATCGGAGCGTTCGAGTTCCGGATCTGGTGCGGCGCGGGAGCGTCCGCGATGCCGACGATCTCGTCTCCCGTGGAGAGGACGACCGCCGAGGGGCGCTTCCCGACGCGCACGGTCGCGCGGCCGACCGACGCAAGGGCGGCGATCTCCGCGGGGCCGAGGTTCCGGCCCTCCTCGAGGACCGGACTCGCCGCGCGGGCGTCCTCGCCGCGCCGTCGAATGTGCTGCCCCGGGACGGCGGCCTCGCGGACGGTGAGCCGGCCGGTGCCGCGATCTTCGTCCGTCGCCTCGACCATGACGACCGCGTCGGCGCCTTCCGGAACAACCGCTCCGGTGAAGATCCGGATCGCCGTGCCTGCGAGGACCCTCACTCCGTCGGCGCTCCGCCCCGCGGGAAGCTCCCCTCCGATGCGGAGCACCGCCCCGGCGGCGGCGTCCTTCGCCCGCACCGCGAATCCGTCCATCGCCGATCGGTCGGACGGCGGCGCATCGCGATCGGCCGCGACCGGCTCCGCGAGGAATCGCCCGCGGGCCTCGGCGAGGGGCACCGTCTCGGCGCCGAGCGGGGCGGCCGCCCCCAGCACGATCTCGAGCGCCTCGGCGACCGACCTCATCGCGGCCGCCGCGCGAGGAGGATGCGTGGGATGCCCCGGAGGTCGGGTCGAACCTCGATGTCCACGAAACCGGCGCCGGCGACGTGGCCCGACGCGGCGGAGGCGCTCGCAAATCCCAGCTCGAGCGCCAGCCAACCCTCGGGCTTCAAGAGAGACGACGACGCCTGCGCGACGGCGCGATAGGCCTCGTCGCCTCCCGGCCCGGGGACGAGGGCGGCGCGCGGCTCGTGATCCCGCACCTCGGGCTCGAGATCCTTCCACTCGGCTTCGGAGACGTACGGAGGGTTCGACACGACGACGTCGTAGACACCGCGCTCCGGCTCCGGGACCTTCGCGAAGTCGCGTTGGACGAGATGGACGCGTTGCGGGAGATTCGACGCGGCGATGGCGAGCGCCTCGGGCGAGCGATCGATCGCCGTGACCCGCCACTCGCGGCGCGCCGCGGCGAGCGCCGCCGCGATGCAGCCGCTTCCGGTGCCGAGATCGGCGACCCGCGCGTCGGCAGACAACGGGAGCGCGAGCACGGCGTCCACGAGATCCTCGGTCTCCGGCCGCGGGATCAACACCCCGGACCCGACGACGATGCGGAGGCCGTGGAACTCGACGGCGCCGGCGAGGTACTGGAGCGGCACGCGGCGCACGCGCGCGGCGACGAGCGTATCGAGCCTCTCCGCTTCGGCCTCCGCGACGGGATCGGGCTTCCTGGCGAGCACGCCTCCGCGATCGGTCCCGAGCGCGAGCGCGACGAGCGCGACCGCCTCGCGGCCGGGATCGGGCACGCCGGCGGCCTCGAGGCGCCGCCGTGATTCGTCGAGGAGTCGTCCGACGGTGGCGGCCCCCGCCGGAACGCTCACGCGCGGACCTCTTCCCTGAGACGCTGGGCCTGGTCTTGCGCGACGAGGGCCTCGATGATGTCGGCGATGCTGCCGTTCATGCGGCTCGGCAGGTCGTGCACGGTGAGCCCGATGCGATGGTCGGTGATCCGGTCCTGGGGGAAGTTGTACGTGCGGATCTTCTCGCTGCGGTCCCCCGAGCCGATCTGCCCGCGCCGCTCGGCGGCGATCTTCGCCTGCTGCTCCTGGAGCATCCGGTCGTAGAGGCGCGACCGCAGGACCTGCATCGCCCGCGCCTTGTTCTTGTGCCACGACTTCTCGTCCTGGCACTGGACGACGGTGTTCGTCGGCAGGTGCGTGATCCGCACGGCGGAGTACGTCGTGTTCACGCTCTGGCCGCCCGGGCCGGACGAGCAGAAGGTGTCGATCCGAAGATCCTTCTCGTCGATGTGCACCTCGACGTCGTCGGCTTCCGGAAGGACCGCGACCGTCACGGCGGAGGTGTGGATGCGCCCCTGGGTCTCGGTCTGAGGCACGCGCTGGACCCGGTGGACGCCGCTCTCGTACTTGAGGCGGCTGTACACCCGGTCGCCCTCGATGATCGCGATGACCTCTTTCACGCCGCCGACCGTGCTCTCCGAGAGGTCGCTTGTCTCGACTTTCCAACCCTGGGCTTCGGCGTAGCGCGTGTACATGCGGAACATCTCGGCCGCGAAGAGGGTCGCCTCGTCGCCGCCGGTGCCGGCGCGGATCTCGAGGACCACGTTCTTCGCGTCGTTCGGGTCGGTCGGGAGGAGCAGGACCTTGAGCTTCGCCTCGAGTTCTCCGAGCCTCGCCTCGAGCGCGCGCGCCTCGTCCTGCGCCATCGCCTTCATCTCGGCGTCGTCGGCCGCGGCCAGGAGCTCCTTCGCGCCGCGGAGGTCGTCCTCGGCCTTCCTGAAGGTCGCGTACGTGTCGACGATCGGGCCGAGCTCCGCATACGCCTTCGCCGCCGGACGGTAGACCGACATGTCGGAGACGATCGCGGGATCGGCGAGCTGCTCGGCGAGGCTCTCCCTCTTCGCGACGAGCGCGCGGAGCTTCTCTTCGACTTTCGGATCGAGGGCGGCCACCTTGGTCCCTCGGGGCGATCAGCTCGCCGCCGGCGCGCCCGTGTCCTTCTTGTACCGCTTCTGGAAGCGCTCGACGCGCCCGGCGGAGTCGATCAGCTTCTGGCGGCCGGTGAAGAACGGGTGGCAGCTCGAGCAGATCTCGACGCGCAGGTCCTTGCGCGTCGAGCGGGTCTCGAACGACGCGCCGCAGGCGCACATGACCGTGACGGCGTGGTACTCGGGGTGAATCTTGGCTTTCATGGCGACCTCATGGGCCCAGGGGCATATACCGAGGGCCGGACCCGCTATTGTAGCGAGAGCTGTCAACCCGCCATGGAATTGAGGAATTCCTCGTTCGTCTTCGTCTTCAGCATCTTGTCGCGGAGGAGCTCCATCGCCTCGACCGGCGACATCTGCTGGAGGACCTTGCGGAGGACCCACGTGCGGTCGAGCTCCTTCTTCGAGAGGAGGAGCTCCTCCTTGCGTGTGCCGGAGCGCGCGAGGTCGACCGCGGGGAAGACGCGGCGGTCGGAGAGGCGCCGGTCAAGGTTGATCTCCATGTTCCCGGTCCCCTTGAACTCCTCGAAGATGACGTCGTCCATCCGGCTCCCCGTGTCGACGAGCGCGGTCGCGAGGATCGTGAGCGAGCCCCCCTCCTCGACGTTGCGCGCGGTGCCGAACCAGCGCTTCGGCTTCTGGAGCGCGTTCGCGTCGAGGCCGCCGGAGAGGATGCGGCCCGAGGTCGGCTGGACGGCGTTGTACGCGCGCGCGAGGCGCGTGATCGAGTCGAGCAGGAGGACCACGTCGCGGCGCGACTCGACGAGGCGCTTGGCGCGCTCGAGGACCATCTCCGCGACCTGGACGTGCCGGCTCGCGGGCTCGTCGAAGGTCGAGGAGATCACCTCGGCCTTGACCGTCCGCTGGAAGTCGGTGACCTCCTCGGGGCGCTCGTCGATGAGCAGCACGATGAGGTGGGCGTCGGGATGGTTCACCATGAGCGCGTTCGCGATCGCCTGGAGCATCATCGTTTTCCCGGTCCGCGGCGGCGACACGATGAGCCCGCGCTGGCCGCGGCCGAGCGGTGTCATGAGATCGATCACGCGGCCCGTCACGTCGGAGCCGGGGAGCTCGACCGAGAGGCGCCCCTCGGGGTAGAGCGGCGTCAGCGCATCGAACGCCTTACGGCCGCGGACCTGATCGGGCGGCAGACCGTTGACGGTATCGATGCGCGCGAGGGAGAAGTAGCGCTCGCCCTGCTTCGGAGGCCGCACCTGGCCGGTGACGGCGTCGCCGGTCATGAGGCCGAAGCGCCGGAGCTGCTGCGCGGAGACGAAGACGTCGTCGGGTCCTGGAAGGTAGCTCGCCTCGAGCGCGCGCAGGAAGGCGTACCCTTCGTGGACCCGCTCGACGACGCCGTCGGCGACGAGCTGGCCGTTCCGCCGCGCCTGGGCCTGGATGATCCGGTAGACCAGCTCCTGCCTGCGGAGCACGCCGGCGTTCTCGATGTCGAACGAGCCCGCGAGGCGGACCAGCTGCGGCGCGTCCATCGTCTTCAGCTCACGGATGTCCATGCGATGTCCCCACATTCTGTCGGTGCGCGGCGAGCGCTGCGTCGATCTGCTTCCACAGGGCCTTCATGCCGTCTCCGGTGACCGCCGACGCGAGGAGCGGCGGCAGGGCGCCGTCCCCGGTCGGGAACGCAGCCGTGAGGCGCCGGAGCGCCTGCGTCTTGGCGTTCCCCGAGAGCTTGTCGGCCTTCACCCCCACGATGACGCACGGGATCTCGCGCTCGACGAGCCACTGCAGCATGACGCCGTCGAGCTCGCTCGGTTCGTGACGAGCGTCGACGAGGACCACCGCCGCCGCGACCGCACGCTTCCGCCGCTCGAGGAACCCCTCGACCATCGGCCCCCACTGCTGCCGGATCTCCTTCGGGGCACGGGCGTAACCGTAGCCCGGGAGGTCGATGAAGAAGTGCGTGCGGTTGACGCGGTAGAAGTTCACCGTCTGCGTCCGGCCGGGCGTCGACGACGTCCGGGCCAGGCCGTGCACGCCGAGGAGCCCGTTGATGAGCGTCGATTTCCCCACGTTCGATCGCCCGAGGAACACGACGTCCCCCGCGAGCGGACGAGGCTCGTCCTCGGCTCGCGCGGTCGCCCTCTCGAATCGGCAATCGTCGATCTTCAAGTCTTCCCGATCGGACGAGCCCCGCGGCCCCGAAAACCGGCGGCCGGGGGTCGGAGCGGCTCACGGCGTCAGTGCGTGACCGGTCCCTCGCTCTCGCTTCGCCCCTCACCCTGGGGGCTTCCGCCGTCGCCCAGACCCGCGCCCGGAAGCGGGCCGGCCAGGGCGATCTCCAGCACCTCGTCCATGTCGTCCACCAAGTGGAACGTCAGCATCTTACGGATGTCGTCGGGGATCTCCGACAGATCCCGCTCGTTCTCGCGGGGAATGACGAGCGTCTTCGTCCCGTAGCGGTACGCCGCGAGCACCTTCTCTTTGAGCCCGCCGATCGGAAGGACCTTCCCGCGGAGCGTGATCTCGCCGGTCATCGCGACGTCACCCCTCACCGGCACGCCGGTCATGAGGGACGCCAGCGCCGTCGCCATCGTGATCCCGGCCGACGGCCCGTCCTTCGGGATCGCGCCCTCCGGCACGTGCACGTGCACGTCGTACTTCCGGTAGAAGTGCGGATCGATCCCGAGCTCCTCTGCCCGCGCGCGGATGTACGAGAGCGCGGCCTGCGCCGACTCCTGCATGACCTCGCCGAGCTGCCCCGTGAGCGTGATCTTCCCGCGCCCGGCCATGCGCGTCGCCTCGGTGGTCAGGATCTCGCCGCCGGTCTCGGTCCAGGCGAGGCCGGTCGCGACGCCGACGGCCGGCTGCCGCTCGATCTCGCGGGGCGGATGGTAGTGCGGGACGCCGAGCATCTCGACCACCTTCGCCGCGGTCATCACGATCGGCTTCTCGGCTTCGCCCGCGACGACCCTCCGGGCGATCTTCCGGCAGAGCGACGCGATCTCGCGCTCGAGGTTCCGCACGCCGGCCTCGCGCGTGTAGCGCTCGGCGATCTCGAGGACGGCGGCGTCCTCGAAGGTGATCTCCGCGTTCTGGAGCCCGTGCGCCTTGATCTGCTTCGGCACGAGGTAGCGCTGCGCGATCGACAGCTTCTCGTTGAGCGTGTAGCCCGCGATGCGGATGACCTCCATCCGGTCGCGAAGCGCCGGGGGGATCGTGTGCATCACGTTCGCGGTCGCGATGAACATGATGTCCGAGAGGTCGTACTCGGTGTCGAGGTAGTGGTCGAGGAACGCGTGGTTCTGCTCGGGGTCGAGCACCTCGAGGAGAGCCGCGGACGGGTCGCCGCGGAAGTCGGCCGCCATCTTGTCGACCTCGTCCAGGAGGAAGACCGGGTTCCTGGTCCCCGCCTTCTTCATCATCTGGATGATCTGGCCGGGGAACGCGCCGATGTACGTCCGGCGGTGGCCGCGGATCTCGGCCTCGTCGCGCACGCCGCCGAGAGAGAGGCGGACGAACTCGCGGCCGGTCGCCCGCGCGATCGACCGGGCGAGCGACGTCTTCCCGACGCCGGGAGGCCCGACGAAGCAGAGGATCGAGCCCTTCATCTTCTTGACGAGACGCCTGACCGCCAAGAACTCGAGGATGCGCTCCTTGATCTTCTCGAGACCGTGGTGGTCCTCGTCCAGGATCTTCTCGGCGCGCTTGATGTCGATGAGCTCACGCGACTTCTTCGACCACGGGACGGCGAGGAGCCACTCGAGGTAGTTCCGCGAGACCGTCGCCTCGGCGGAGACGGGGGGCATGACCTCGAGCCGCTTCAGCTCCTGGAGAGCCTTCTCCTTCGCCTCGTCGGGCATCCGCGCCGCCTCGATCTTCTGGCGGAACTCGTCGATCTCGTTGACGCGCTCGTCCTTGCGGCCCAGCTCCTGCTGGATCGCCTTGATCTTCTCGTTGAGGTAGTACTCCTTCTGCGCCTTCTCCATCTGCTTCTTGACCCGGTTCGTGATCTTCTTGTCGACGCGGAGCTTCTCGAGCTCCGATTCGAGGAGACGCTCGACCTCGGCGAGGCGGTCGGTCACCGCCACCGTCTCGAGGAGCGCCTGCTTCTCGTCGATCCCGATCGGCAGGTGAGCGGCGATCGTGTCGGCGAGGCGCGCCGGATCGGTGATCTTCACGCTCGAGGTCGCGGTGTCGTAGGGGACCTCGGAGGTCGTCTTCATGAACTTCTGGAACAGGAGCGCGACCTTCTCGAGGGTCTGCTGGAGCTCCGGCGTCATGTCCGCCTGACGCTCGATCGCCTTCAGGACGACGCGGAAGAACCCCTCGGCGTCTTCCTCGATCTCGAGGATGCGCGCGCGGGCGGAGCCCTCGACGAGCAGCTTGACGTTCCCGTTCGGCAGCTTGAGGTGCTGCACGATCGTGGCGACGGTGCCGACCGAGTTGATCTCGTCGGTCTTGGGGCTGTCGACCTTCGCGTTCCGCTGGGTCGAGAGGAAGATCTGCTTGTCGCCGCCGAGCGCCTGCTCGACGGCGAGGAGCGAGCCGCGGCGCCCGACGACGAACGGCACCATCGTGTGCGGAAACACGACGATGTCGCGCAGCGGGACCATCGGCAGCGTGGTGACGGCATCGGTCGAACGCCGTTGGCGTTCCTGCATGGACTCCTCCGGAAAAGAAGACGGATAAGACCGGATCGGGGACAGGTCAAGCACCGGAACCGAAGGCGAGAAGAGTCTAACCCGCTTTCTCCATGACGATCAGCGGACTGCTCTTCTTCAGCACCACGTCCTTCGTGACGACGACCTCCTTGACCTCCGTCTGGGAGGGCAGCATGAACATCATGTCGAGCATGAGCTCTTCAAGGATCATGCGGAGGCCGCGGGCGCCGATCTTGCGCTCGATCGCCTGTTGCGCGACGGCTTCGAGCGCGTCATCGGTGAATCTGAGACTTGCCCCTTCGAATTCGAAGATCTTCTGGTACTGCTTCACCAAGGCGTTGCGCGGCTCGGTGAGGATCCGGACGAGCGACGGCCCGTCGAGCTCTTCGAGGGTCGCCATGACCGGCAGACGCCCGACGAACTCGGGGATCATCCCGAACTTGATGAGGTCGGTCGGCTGGATCTGACCGAGCACCTCCGACATGTCCTTGTCGCGCCGCGCCTTGATCTCGCCCTTGAACCCCATCGTCTTGCGGCCGATCCGCTGCTCGACGATGTGATCGAGCCCGACGAAGGCGCCGCCGCAGATGAACAGGATGTTCGTCGTGTCGACCGGGACGAACTCCTGGTGCGGGTGCTTGCGGCCGCCCTGCGGCGGGACGTTGGCGATCGTCCCCTCCAGGATCTTGAGGAGGGCCTGCTGGACCCCCTCGCCCGAGACGTCGCGGGTGATCGACGGGTTCTCGCCCTTGCGGGCGATCTTGTCGACCTCGTCGATGTAGATGATGCCGCGCTGGCACTTCTCGACGTCGTTCCCTGCCGCCTGGAGGAGCTTGAGGATGATGTTCTCGACGTCCTCGCCGACGTAGCCGGCCTCGGTGAGCGTCGTCGCGTCGACGATCGCGAACGGCACCGAGAGGAGGCGCGCCAGCGTCTGCGCGAGGAGGGTCTTCCCGGAGCCGGTCGGGCCGATGAGGAGGATGTTCGACTTCTGGATCTCGACGTCGTTCCGGCGGCGCGACATCTCGTTGCGCTTGTAATGGTTGTACACCGCCACCGAGAGCTTCTTCTTCGCGGCCTCCTGGCCGACGACGTACTCGTCGAGGAACGTCTTGATGTCGACCGGCTTCGGGAGGCGGACGCGGCCGTCCGTCTCTTCCGTCTCTTTCTCCTCCGCGATGATGTCGAGGCAAATGTCGACGCACTCGTCGCAGATGTAGACGGTCGGGCCCGCGATCAGCTTGCGGACGTCGCGCTGGCTCTTGTTACAGAACGAGCACTTGAGTCCTTCGCCGTCGGGCTTCTTTCGCGACATCCGCCCTCCTAGGGCCGCTTGTCGATGACGTGGTCGACGAGCCCGTACTCCCGGGCCTGGCTCGCCGTCATGATGAAGTCACGGTCGGTGTCCCGCTCGATGCGCTCCAAGGCTTGCCCGGTGTGCTTCTGGAGGATGGCATTGAGCGATTCCCGCATGCGGAGGATCTCGCGGGCGTGGATCTCGATCTCCGAGGCCTGGCCCTGAACCCCGCCGAGCGGCTGGTGGATCAAGAGACGGGAGTTCGGGAGGGCGAAGCGCTTTCCCCGCGCCCCGGCCGCCAGCAGCACGGCCCCCATGCTGGCCGCCTGGCCGACGCAGAGGGTGCTGATGTCCGGCTTGATGTATTGCATCGTGTCGTAGATCGCCATCCCCGCGGTGATCGAGCCTCCCGGGGAATTGATGTACACCGAGATGTCCTTGTCGGGGTCCTCAGCTTCGAGAAACAGGAGCTGGGCGATCACCAGGTTCGCGATCATGTCGTCGATCGGGCTGCCGATGAAGACGATGTTGTCCTTGAGCAGACGCGAATAGATGTCGTAAGCGCGCTCACCGCGGCTCGTTTGCTCGACGACCATAGGGACGAGTGGCATGCTTCACTCCGCCTTTTGAATATTAGCAATGGAGCTAATCAAGTCAAGCGATTTCTCTCTAACTATCTGAGTCTCAAGGGCTTGTAGCCCTCCTCCCTTGGCGAGCCTCTCGCGGACGATCTCGTAACTCTCGCCGATCCGCTCGGCCTCACGCCGGATTCTGCCGTCGACCTCGCCGCGCTCGACGCGGACACCCTCGGCGACGCCGATCGCATCGAGGACGAGACGAGCATGGACCACCTTCCTTGCGGGCTCCTCGTTCCGGTCGCGGAGCTGCTTCCAGTCGAGATTCATCGTACGCGGATCGACGCCGTGGAACATCATTTCGCGCACCATGTCCTCCAATCGGTGCTGTATCTCCTCCTCGACGAGCACGTCCGGCAGGACGACCGGGTTGGAGAGGAGCACCTTGTCGAGGACCGATTGCCGGACCGCCGCGCGCGCGGCCGCGCTTTTTCTCTCGGTGAGATCGTTCCGGACCCTCTCGCGGAGCGCCCCGAGGTCGGCAAAATCCCCCAGGTCCTTCGCCAGCTCGTCGTCGAGCGGCGGGACCTCCTTGCGCTTCACCTCGTGGACCGCGATCCGGTAGGCGACCTTCTTCCCGGCGAGCCCGGGGGCGGTGTGGTCCGCCGGATAGGCGACATCGAAGTCGAGGACCGAGCCGGTCTTTGCCCCCCCGAGCTTGGCGTTGAACGCTTCCGGGTTCTCCTTGGCGCCCACCTCGAGCACCATCCGCTCCCGGGTCTTCGGCTCCTCGCCTTCCGCCTGCTCCCGCAGGTCGGCGACCACGACGTCTCCCGGCTCCGCCAGCCGCGCCTCGTCGGCGACATAGCGCGCGGCCCCCTGGCGGATCGACTCGAGGGCGTCTTCCAGATCGCGATCCGTGACGGCGCTCGGCGGCTCCTTGGCCTCGACGCCCTTGTAGTCCTTCACCTCGAATTTCGGCACGACCTCGAAGGTGGTTTTGAACCGGAACGGCGCGCCCTCCTCGTGCTTCAGCTCCTCCAGGACGGGATCGCCGAGGGGCAGGAGTCCCTTCTCTCGCGTCGCCTCGCGCCACAGTCGCGTGATCATCCGCTCGCGGACGTCGTCCTCGATCTCCTTGGCGAAGCGCTTGCGGACCATCGCGACCGGAGCCTTCCCCTGCCGGAACCCGGGGAGCCGCACCTGGCTCGCGTAGCGGCGGATCACCGCCTCCGTCTCCTTCGAGACGTCCTCGGCGTCGACCTCCACGGCCATCGTCTTCTTGACGGGACTGACGTCGGTCAGCTCGATCTTCATCGGAGCTCCTCTCGCGTCGCTCGACGGTTCTCGGGGACGGAAGGGGCATGGTGAGCCGCCCAGGAATCGAACCTGGAACCCGCAGATTAAGAGTCTGCTGCTCTGCCAATTGAGCTAGCGGCCCATACCACCTTCCCTGAGGAAGGCGCGCGATCTTAGCACACGGTCTTTTGCCGCATCAGCGGTTGGCGACGAGCGCGACATGGTGGCCCGCGAGCTCGGTGCGCTCGAGCACGACGGGCATCGCCGGAAGCCCCTCGAGCGCCTCCTCGTTGACCACCGCGAAGACGCGCGCCGGCTGGCCGAGGTGCGCTGCGAGCGCGCCGGGCTCGGCCAGGACGCGCGTGTAGACGCCGCCCGAGTAGAAGGCGAGCGCCTCGGGCAGGTTACCGACGTCGTAGGCGACGACGTCGTGCCCGGCCGCGCGCGACTCCGCGGTCGCCGCCGCCAGATGACCGGCGAACGTCCGCGCCGACTTGATGCCGTTGAGCGCCGGAAAGACGAGGGTCGCGGTGAGCACGTAGGCGGTGGCGGTGCCGAGAGCGGTCGCCTTGATCGCCCCCTCGAGCCGGCCCTTCCAGCATGCCCAGAGGGCCGTCGCACCGGTGAGGACGACCGCGATCGACGGAATCACCGCCCGAATCGTCGTCAGATACCCCTCCCGCGGCACGATGACGGGAGCCGCGAGCCCGACCAGGATCATCGCCGCCGCCCAGACGGCGTGAGGCGCCGTCGCCAGCCGCCTCAGGAGCGGCGCCTCGAGGGTGCGCGCGACGAGGATCGCGAACGCCGGATAGGCCGGGAGCACGTAGAGGTCCCGCTTCTCCACCGGCACCGAGAAGAAGACGACGACGAACGCCGCCCATGCGAGCAGGAACCGGTCTCCAGGATCGCGGCGGCGCCACGCGGCGAGGATCGCCGCGGGCAGCATCATGGTCCAGGGCACGAGCTGCACGGGGAGCACCTTCGCGTAGTACCAGAACGGCTGCTTGTGATGCATGCCATGCACGGCGCGCTCGAGCACGTGCTTCTCGAACGCGCCCCACACCGAGTACGTGCCGTGGCCGCCGATGGTGGCGAGCGCCATCCATGCCCCGACGAGGCCGAGGAACAACACGGGACCGCTCGCCGGCGCGAACGCGCGCCAGGACCTCAGATTCCGGTCGAGCGCAAGGGTGACGAGCGCGATGCCGAGCGGGAGCAGGAACCCGACCGGCCCCTTCGCGAGCGTCGCGAGCGCCGCCGATGCCCAGAAGAGGAGCCCCGCCCGGCGGCCGCCGAGGTCGCCCGCCCGGTACGCCTCGAACGCGGAGACGGCGGCGAGGACGAGCACGCACAGCAGCGCGTCGATCTGTGCCGACCGTCCCTTGTCCCAGACCAGGTACGTCGTCACGAAGACGAGGCCGGCGACGGGACCCGCGCGCTCCCCGGCGAAGCGGCGTGCGAGCCGCATCGTGAGCGCCGCCGCGGCGATCATCGCGAGCGCCGACGGGAGCCGGGCCGTGAGCGAGGTCACGCGGTGGAACGGCAGCGAGGCGATCGCGATGAGCCAGAAGAAGAGCGGCGGCTTGTCGGTCGTCACCGCGCCGTTGACGTGCGGGACGGCCCACTGGCCGTCGACGACCATCTCGCGCGCGCCTTCGCCGAAGTAAGGCTCGTCCGGCGCCCAGAGGTCGTACGCCCACGCGTTCCACAGGAAGAGGAGCGCCGCCAGAGCGAGGACGTGTCGCGTGCGCAGCATGAAGCGGCGCATTCTCGCACGGTCTTCCGGACGGGCGAACTCCACAATCGAAAGGAGATTTGAACCAAGATGCCGGTCCGGCAAGGAGATGCACATGGAGACGCGAGTCATCATCATGGGAGCCGCCGGCCGCGACTTCCACAACTTCAACGTGGTGTTCCGCGACGATTCCGAGTCGCGCGTCGTGGCGTTCACCGCGACCCAGATCCCCAACATCGACGACCGCCGCTATCCCGCCGCCCTCGCCGGCCCCCGCTACCCGCAAGGGATCCCGATCCATCCCGAAGCGGACCTCCCCGCGCTCATCCACGACCTGAAGGCGGACGAGGTCGTCTTCGCTTACAGCGACGTGGCGCACGAGACGGTCATGCACAAGGCCTCGATCGTGCTCGCCGCCGGCGCTGACTTCCGGCTGATCGGGCCCGACGCCAGCATGATCCGGTCCAAGGTGCCGATCGTCTCCGTCTGCGCCGTGCGGACCGGAGCGGGAAAGAGCCAGACGACCCGGAAGGTCTGCCAGATCCTCCGCGCCAAGGGCCGGCGCACCGTCGCCATCCGCCATCCCATGCCGTACGGCGATCTCGTCAAGCAGAGGGTCCAGCGCTTCGCGAATCTCGAGGACCTCGACCTCCACGAGTGCACGATCGAGGAGCGGGAGGAGTACGAGCCGCACATCGCGGCCGGCGGCGTCATCTATGCCGGCGTGGACTACGGCGCCATCTTGAAAGAGGCCGAGCGCGAGGCCGACGTCATCGTCTGGGACGGCGGTAACAACGACCTTCCGTTCTACAAGGCCGACCTCGAGATCGTCGTCGCCGATCCTCACCGGGCCGGGCACGAGATGTCGTATCACCCCGGCGAGGCGAACCTACGGCGCGCGCACGTCGTCGTCATCAACAAGGAGGACACCGCGAACGAGGCCGATATCGTAAAGGTCAGGCGGACCGTTCACGCCGTGAACCCCAAGGCGCGCATCATCGACGCCGCCTCGCCGATTCTCGTCGACGACGCCGAGACGATTCGCGGCAAGCGCGTCCTCTGCGTGGAAGACGGCCCGACACTCACGCACGGCGAGATGAAGTACGGCGCCGGCGTCCTCGCCGCGATGAAGCACGGAGCGACGGAGATCCTCGACCCGCGCCCCTGGACCGTCGGCACGATCTCGAGCACCTTTGAGAAGTACCCGAACATCGGCGCGCTCCTCCCCGCGATGGGCTACGGCGACGCGCAGATGCGCGATCTCGAGGCGACGATCGAGCGCTGCCCCGCCGACGTCGTGCTCATCGCGACGCCGATCGACCTGAGGCGCGTGATCACGATCGGCAAGCGGGCGCTTCGCGTGGGCTACGAGCTCCAGGAGATCGGCAAGCCGGATCTCGAGGAAGTCCTCGCTCGATTCTGAGCGCTGGCGCGCACGGAGGGAGTCGAACCCCCAACCGTCGGATCCGAAGTCCGATGCTCTATCCATTGAGCTACGTGCGCGTGAACCCGAACGTGGTCGCCTAGCGTAGCGCAGGCGGCGAGTTCCCGACCGGGTTGTTGTAGGAAGTGGGGTGGGTGACGGGATTTGAACCCGCGACAGCCAGATCCACAGTCTGGAGCTCTACCGACTGAGCTACACCCACCACGAGACAGGATTGGTACGCCTGGGAGGACTCGAACCTCCGACCCACGGCTTAGAAGGCCGTTGCTCTATCCACCTGAGCTACAGGCGCCCTTGTTTCGAGAAAGAGCCTCGGCCGTCTTCGCCGCGTGAACTCTAACGGAACGGTGCGGCCCCCGCAAGAATCGCGAGGGCCGCCGCCGAGGCTAAGTGGTGCGCGTGGCAGGATTTGAACCTGCGACACCTAGCTCCGGAGGCTAGTGCTCTATCCGGGCTGAGCTACACGCGCGAATCTCGACCGGCGAACGATAGCACGCGACACAGGTGGGGGTCAGACGCAGCTTCCACCGACGCACGATTTCCCGCCGGTGCAGGGGTTGTTGCACCCGCCGCAATTCGCGTTGCTCGTGTTGATGTTCGTTTCGCAGCCGGTCGCAAACGTGCCGTCGCAATTGCTGTAGCCGGAATCGCACGTTCCGCCGCAGAACCCGTTGAGGTTGCACGTCGGCGTCATGTGGTTCGTCGAGCACACGATGCCGCACGAGCCGCAGTTGTCGGTGGACCGGAGCGATGCTTCGCACCCGTCGGCAGGATCACCGTTGCAATTTGCGTAGTTGGTCGCGCAAGAGCCGCCGCAGCCGCCGCCAGAGCACGTAGGCGTGATGTGATTCGTCGAGCAAGCACGACCGCAGCCGCCGCAGTTGTTCACGTCGCTCGTCACGTCGGCCACGTTCATCGGCCCGGGGTTCGTCTTCAGGCCGCTCGACACCACGATGCCGTTCACCGTCGTCGACCCCGGCGTCCCCGGCGTCTTGTACTGAACGCTGTACGTGCCGGCCGCGAGGAAGGCGAGGTCATAGGTCCCGTCGGCGGCGCTGTACGACACCGCCGATCTCCCCGGAACATAGACGACGACGCCCGCTGCGGGTCCCGTGCACGTGGTGACGGTACCTGCGATGCCGCCCGTATCGAGACCGTTCCCGGCCGGTCCGGGAGGTCCCGCCGGTCCCTGGGGCCCTTGAATGCACGTCGCCGTGCCGTCCGCGCCGACCGCGTTGATGGCGTACCCGTCGGGGCACGGGGTTCCGATCCGCTGCTGGTAGGCCGATGCGCCGACGCCGCCGAGGGACGCGGCATCGTCGGCGCGCCCGGCGGCGTTCGCGAACGGCGCGGTCGCGATCCTCTGCCTCGGCGTGAGCGTCTCTCCGGTGACGTGGATCTCGAGGTAGCGAATCTCGCCGCTCGAAAAGAGCGTCGGTGGCATCGCCGACGACGAGCCGAGAAGGACGTTGAAGAGTCCCTTGACCACCTGCACCGACTGCGTCTCGGTCCAGAGCGAGCTTCCGCCGGACGCGGCGTCCCAGATCGAGAAGTCCATCGTGACGGTGGCGTCGAGCGGGTTCTGCTGCGGCGTGTTGTCCGTGAGACGCCCTTGATAGTTGACGACGGCCGGCACCGCCGCGGCGGCGAGCGACGCCGTCACGGTCAAGAGGAAGCAGGCGATCAGCGTCTTTCTTTTCATGTCGACCTCACGGCGCAGCCGGCGGCGGTGGAACGGGCCCGGGTGCAAGAGCGAGCACGCTGTAGCAGGTCAGGCCGCTCGTGGGAGCGGATGCGTCGGTGTAGGCGTTGTTCGACGTCGTCGCGTAGATGCTCGAGTAGATCGTGGCGCAGCTCTCGGCGCGGTAGAGATCGTAGGGCGCGTCGTTCCCCGACCACGCGAGATCGATCGACTGCGGCTGTCCCGTCGTCCGGTTCGCCGACAGTACGACCGGCACGAGACCGGACCCCGTGAACCCCCAGAATCCGGATTGCACGACGAAGTGCGGCGACGACGACGTCCCGATCGCGAGCGGTTGGGCGAGCGACGCGCTCGCGACATGAGCGCTCGATGCCACCTGCGGCCCGGCGGCGTCGAGGGTCGCCGGCTCCAGCCGATAGCTCGGCGAGGTGGACGCTGTCTCGGCCTGAGCGAGAGATGCGACGCATGCCGCGACGGCGATCAGTGCGACGGCGCCGAGACGAGTCAACTCCACGGCCCCCTTGTCGAATGCGACTCTGCCATGGAGATACCCCGCTTCGGTCCGCGTGTCAATTCATGACGGCGGTGACCTCGTACTCGAAGAACCCCGAAGCCCCATCGAGGAACGAGGTGTCGGCCGTCGTCCCGATCCTCGTGAACGCCGCCATCGACCCGCGGATCCGCCGCCAGACGTGATATTTCGACGGTGCGCCGGTCCCATCTTCTAAATACGGTATGCGCCACTGCAGGCGCACTCCGGAACCCTCGCGCCGCAGCGTGAGCGAGTTCATCTCGAGCGCGCGGCCGGTATTGATCTCCTCGTCGAGGCACTTCGCCTGCGCGCAGGTGTCCGAGCTGCGCGATGCGCTCGAGAGGATCGCGTCCGATGCGGCGAGCGACTGCCCCACCGTCGTGTTCGACCCGCACTGCGAGTCGATCTCCTGCTGCGTGCACACGCGCGCGCGGCAGATGTTGAGAGCGAGCGCCATCAGGTCGTCGTCGGTGCGATCGCACGCGTCGCCGTTCGGCTGACTCGGTTGTAGCTCGGCGCAGAGATCCGCCACGGTCGAGATCCCGGCGAAGGCGTGCGCCACGCTCGCCACGCACACCGCGTCGGCGTCGGTGAATTCATCGCCCGAGTGCGGCCCGAGGCAGAGGCGCTTGTAGTAGCCGGTCGAGCGCGGGTTCGGCTCGTTCAGGCCGCTGAAGCTCGGCGTGCACGTGCCGCCGATGCACGCGTCGCCGGTGGTGCAGAGGCTGCCGTCGTTGCACGCGGTGCCGTCCGGCTTCGCGGGGTTCGAACACGCCCCGGTTGACGGATTGCAGACTCCCGCGTCGTGGCACTGATCGAGCACAGCGCACACGACCGCGTTCGTGCCGGTGCACACGCCGGCGGAGCAGACGTCGGTCCGCGTGCAGGCGTTCCCGTCGTCGCAAGGCGCGGTGTTGTTCGTGAAGACGCAGCCCATCGCCGGGTTGCACGCGTCGTCAGTGCAGACGTTGCCGTCGTTGCAGACGACCGGTGCGCCGGCGCGACATGCGCCGCCGCCGCACACGTCACCACTCGTGCACGCGTTGCCGTCGTTGCAAGGCGCGGAGTTGTTCGTGTGGACGCAGCCGGTTGACGGGTTGCAGGAGTCGTCGGTGCACGGGTTGCCATCGTCGCAGTTCAAGGGCGCGCTGGCGCGGCAGGTCCCGCTGCCGTCGCAGAACTCGGCGCCGTTGCACGCGTTGCCGTCGGCGCAGGACGTTCCGGCCGTTGCCGGAACGTGAGTGCACCCACTCGCCGGATTGCACGCATCGACGGTGCAAGGGTTGCCGTCGTCGCAGTCGAGAGGAATCACGCTCAAGCAATGACCGGCGCCGTCGCACGCGTCGAGCGTGGTGCAGGCGTTGCCATCGTTGCACTCGGTGCCTTCGGCGGTCGCGATGTGCACGCAACCCGTCGCCGGGTCGCAGGAGTCGTCGGTGCATGGATTGCCGTCGTCGCACGACGCTTGGACCCCGCCGACGCAGACGCCGTTCCCGTTACAAACGTCATTCGTCGTGCACGCGTTCCCGTCATCGCAGGGGTAATCGGGATAGGACGGCCAATGCGAGCACTGGCAACCGGCATTCTCGTCGGCGTAGTCATCGGTGCATTGATTGCCGTCGTCGCACACCGAATGCCCGACACAGTAACCGTCGGCGTCACAGCGATCGTCCAACGTGCAGTTGTAGTAATCGTTGCACGCGCTTCCGGTCGGTGCTTGCGGATAAACGCAACCAGCGTGAGGATCGCAGAGATCGAAGGTGCACGGGTTGCCGTCGTCGCAGCTAGACTCGACCGACGGCTCGTGCACACATCCGACGTCGGGGCGACACGAGTCCGCCGTGCAGACATTGTCGTCATCGCAATCGACCGGACTTCCCCCCAAGCACGATCCGCTCTGGCACGATTCGCCTGCGATGCAGGCGTTCCCATCGTCACACGGCGAGCCGTCGGGAGCGGGCGCATTCAAACAGCCTGTGACCCTGTCACAGCTATCGATCGTGCAACTGTTCCCGTCGTCGCACGTCGAGCGCGGACTGTGGTAACACCCTGTGAGCGGGTAGCAGCTATCGTACGTACAAACGTCTCCGTCATCGCAGTTGAGCCGGCCGGTCGAAACGCAGTAGCCGTCCTGGCAGTGGTCACCCGTCGTGCACGCGTTCGAATCGTCGCAGTCACCGGTGAGTACGATGTTTTGGCACCCATCAATTCCGCGGCAGGTATCCGCGGTGCACGCGTTACCGTCGTCGCAGAGCGCATCGCCCCCGTTGTCGATGATGCCGTCGCCGTCGTCGTCGAGACCGTTGCACGTTTCCGAACCCGTGATGAAGTACTGGCCGCCGGAGTCCAGATACTGCCCGCCGGCCCCTCCCCAGATGATCATCGAGTGGCCCGTCCAAACCGCAGTGTGCTGCGAGCGCCCGGACGGTGCATCGATCAGCGACGTCCCCGGAAACGACCACTGCTTCGAGATCAGATCGAATTTTCCACCGGTATTCTTTCCATCGCCACCCCAGATCAGCATGTGGCGACCGGTCCAGATCGTGCTGAAGTGCCGATACACGCCTGGACCAGGGTTGTACTGAATCGTCCAGGTCCACGTGTCCGCTTGAGGATCGTATTCCGGTACGCTCCCGAACAGCCCGTACGAGTAGATCAGCATCCGGCTTCCCGTCCAGACGGCGGATGGGTAACCGTAAGCGATAGGAGCGTTGACCATCGACGTCGGAAGCCACGAATCGTCCGCGGGGTCGTACTGACCGCCGGTGGTGTCGTTCCAATATCCCCTGCCCCACACGATCATCTTCCGCCCGGTCCAGACGCACGCATGCCCTTGGCGCGCGCTCGGTGCGTTCAACAGGCTGGTCGGCTTCCACTGATCCAAGCCGGGACTGTATCGGCCGCCGTCGGCGAGATCGTCGTAGTTGTAGTCGGTGCCACCCCAGACGACCATCTCATGTCCGGTCCAAATGGCGCTCTGAGCCAACCTGCCGGCGGGAGCGTTTTCGAGAGCGGTCGGCGACCATGAGTCGCTGATCGGATCGTAGCGCCCGCCCGAGATCGGAAACGAATAGGCATTGTCGTCTTGGCCGCCCCACACGATCATTTCGTGTCCCGTCCAGACGGTGGTGTGACCGCCCCGGGCGGTGGGAGCGCCGGTCGTCGTGGTGGGGCTCCACGCGTCCGTTGCGGGATCGTATCGCCCACCGGTCCCCAGAACCCAATCGCCGTAGCCTCCCCAGATGATCATCTCGTTCCCTGTCCAGACAGCGGTGTGATACCAGCGGCCGGAGGGACGGCCACCGGTCGATGTCGGCGTCCACTTGTCCGAGACCGGGTAATAGCGGCCGCCCGAGGACCCGGTTCCGCCGACATCACCGCCCCAGACGACCATCTCGTCGCCCGTCCATACCGCGGCGTGAGACGATCGAGGGAACTGCCCTTCCGAGCCGATGGGTCGCCAAGCGTCTACATTCGGGTCGTAGGCCGCGCCACCCGGCACATAGTTCTCGTCGCCGCGATCTCCCCCCCACACGATCATCTCTCTTCCGGTCCACACGGCGGAGTGGAGTGTGCGGGGTGCGGGCGCACCGGCGGTGGTCGTCGGAGCCCAAGAGTCCGTCGATGGGTCGTATCGAGCGCCCGTGTTCAACGCATTCGTGGGCCCAAGCCCTCCCCAAACGATCATGACCCGACCGGCCCAGATCACGGTCGATCCGAAAGCGCTGTGGGGCTGGCCCACCGTGGAAACCGAGTTCCACGCATTCGCGACCGGATCGTAGCTGCCTCCCGATATGGATCCCGATCCGATGACGAGCATGCGCTTCCCGGTCCACACGGCGGGGTTTCCCGACGATTGGGAAGGCGCGCCGACCACGGAAGTGGTGGTCCATGAGTCGGTTGAAGGATCGTAGATGCCGCCAGTATCGGTTGATGCACCGGAGCTCGTGATGAAGCCCCCCCAGATGACCATCCCGGTGCCGGTCCAAACCGCCGTGTGTCCGAAGCGAGCGGACGGCGCGCCCATCGTCGATGTTGGTGCCCAAGTGTCACTGACGGGGTTGTATCGTGCGCCGGAGTTCTGAATGGGACTGCCGCCCCAGACGATCATTTCCGATCCGGTCCACACCGCGCTGTAATCCGAGAGCGCCGTCGGCGCGTGCGCGCGGGCGATCGGCCTCCAGGTGTCCGTCGCGGGGTCGTAACGTGCGCCAGTCATGACACCATTCGGCTCGCCGCCCCAGACGATCATCTCCGTTCCCGTCCAGACGGCACGCGGCTTTTGTCGTGGGTGCGGCTCGTCGTCCAGGCTTCCGTTCACCCACGTGTCATCGGGCACCCGTTCCACCGGACGCACCGGCTGCTGCGGCAGCCGTCGAAGGCCGGCGGACGACGCCGCGGCGGCGAACGGGGCATCCGTGCGCACCGTCGCAACGCTGCGTGTCCGCCACCAGTCGGCCCACGCCGCTTTTGCAACTGCGTAGGTCGCATACCGGAGATGATCCGGCGTCGCACTCAACGAAACTGTGAAAGCGAAGGAATCGCTTCGCTCCTCGATGTCGGACATCTGCCCGATCTTCACGGGCAGCTTCTTCCGTCGTGCCGCAAAGTCAGCCGCGGAGAGCGACTCCGTGCGGAACGCGTTGCGCGCGGGTTCACCGAGGACGACCTCGCCTGCATGCCGACACGGATGCTCCGCTTCGACGCTCAACTCCCCACTAGCCAGCTTCCTGTGCAACTCCTCCGCTTCCTTCCTCTCCGCGACATGCATCGACGGATCAAAGTCGTAGAAGTTGTGCACGAGCCGATCGACGAGCGTCGCGCGGACGAGCGTCTCCTTGATGAGGAAGGCGTCGTTGCCGAGCGCGGCATAGAGCTCAGTAAGGCGCTCGGGCATGCGCGTGCCGTTCGCCATGCGCTCGAGCTCGCGGTCGAGCATGAGGTCGGTGACGGAGGTCTTCCAGTAGGTCTGTAACGCGGCGGTCTCCTCGAGGGACTTGCGGACCTTCGCCTCGAGGACGGAGCGCGGGACGGCTTCTTCGAACGGCTTCGTCGTGCCGATCTGGTGGCGGTAGTAGACGCGCTCGATCGCCTCCTGGGCGCGGACGCGATCTTCGAAGGTAAGTGTGCGCGGCGCGGGCTCGGCTGCCCGGATTGCCGCGGCAGCGAGGCAGACACACGCCGCCCGACCCAGGATCGAACGCAGTTCCATGGACGCCCCCAGGGACTCTGGGAGCGTAGATACGATGAATCTTAAGGAATTACAACGAAGTTCGGGACGGGAACGGTCGTGAAGCGGAAGGAAGAGGACGGCCACCAGAGCATGGCCGTCCTCGGGAGGTCAGAGCCTCAGCGATGCGTCTCCTGCATCTTCGACGCCATCTTCGACATCCACTCTTCCCCCGCCTTCTTCATCTCTTCCGGCGAGACGTCCTTCACGTGCTGCGCGAGCACCCAGTGATGCCCGAACGGATCCTCGAGACGGCCGGTGCGGTCGCCCCAGAACATCGTGTCGAGCGGCATGACCTCCTTGCCGCCTGCCCCCAGCGCCTTCTTCCAAGCGTTGTCGACGTTCTCCACGAAGACGTAGAAGCTCGTCGGCGTTCCGCCGTAGCTCTTGGGTCCCTTGTTCCCCATCTCCGGCATCTCGTCGGCGAGCATGAACGTGGAGTCGCCGAACTTCAGCTCGGCGTGCATGACCTTCCCCCCCGGCCCGGGCATTCGCATGACTTCTTGCGCTCCGAAGGCGTTCTTGTAGAAGTCGATCGCCTTCGAGGCGTCCTTTACCGTGAGATTCGGCGTGATGGTGTGATAGCCCTGCGGAATCCACTTGACGTTCTGATTCATGAGCGATGTCTCCTCGTGAAAGACCGTGAAGCTACGAGCGTAGACCTCGTCGATGACACGGGCAAACGCTCACTCTTCTACTGTTCGAAGATCGGTAAGGAAAATCTCTTCGCCGTTCATGAGGAACCACGCAACTCTCTTGGTGCCTGCTCATCGGAGGCTGGACGGAGCGCCGTCGGCGCCGTACCGTCTCGGTCAATCGGGGGGAAACGATGAGACTCGCGGCTCTGGTCCTTCTCGGCTCGGCCACAAGTTTCGCCTTCGCGGCCGACGTCACTCCTCCCGCCTCCGTCACCGGACTCCTCGCGGCCAGGTCGGGCGCCGACGTCCAGCTCCAGTGGGACCCGGTGTCCCTTGATGCGACCGGCGGCGCGGAGACGATCACGGCCTACCGGATCTACCGCGGCACCTCGGCTGGATTCGTTCCCGACAAGACGCTCGGATCGAATCGGGTCGGAACGTCTTCGTCGCCTTCGTTCCTCGACGGCAATGCGATCGCCTCGGGGCTCGACGGTTACTACCTCGTCAGCGCCGTCGATGCGGCGGGCAACGAGTCGGCGACCCGCCCCGCTACGGCCGTGTCGGCGGCAACGCTCTCGGGGACGTACACCGACACGGGGGTCGACCTGAACTGGACGGCCGCCGCACCGGCCGACCAAGTCGCGAAGTACCTCGTGTACTACGGGACGGCCCCGCACCGCTACGACGCGGTGAAAGATGTCGGGCCGGCGACCTCGACCTCGATGACGGGCCTGTCGGCGAACGTCAACTATTACTTCGCTGTCGTCGCCGTCGACCCGGCAGGCAACGCCGGGCCTTACTCGAACGAGCACGTCGACTGCGTCGCGGGGCGCATCGCCCTCAAGGCACACGATGACGATGGGCTCTGCTGGCTCTCGGGCGGGCAGAGCTGCCCCGTGCGTGCCGGTGCCGTGCAGCGCGACGACGGCTTCCAGCTCATGGTCCCCGTCGACTTCCCGGAAGGCGCGTGGACCAAGATCACGATGACGCTGACGATGGACTCACGCCTCTGCAAGGTCGGCGCGAACGGCACGACCGACAAGTGCGGCAGCACGAATCCCACTCCCGGCGGCTGGAACCCGTGCGGCGACCCGTGGGACCGGATTGCCCAAACCTTCCTCGTCCTCGACAACTGTCTCGCCGGGACCGGGTCGTGCATCACGAACGACAACCTCGAGCTGATCCACGCCGTGACACCGTTCGGCACCGACGCCCCCGCGCCGAACGGCACCGGCGTCGTGCCGCCGCGCGTCGTCACGATGGACGTCACGCCCTACGCGCCTCTCCTGAGCGGCCACCGGTTCATCGGCGCCGAGATCGCGAACTTCGCGACCGCAGGCTGGCACGTTACGACCCAGTTCCAGTTCACGAAGCGCCCGGAAGAGGCGTCGCCGAAGCATCCGGCGGCGGGGATTGAGGTCGTCGGTTTCGGCGGCGCGCCGCTGCCGTCCCGCTCCGTCTCGATTCCCCTGGGCGCGACGCAGGTCAAGGGTCGCCTCTTCACGACCGGCCACGGCGGCACGCAGTACTGCGACGGCGGATCGAACGACGGCGCGGCCTGCACGGCGAACTCGAACTGCCCCGGCGGCAGCTGCCAGAACTGCGACGAGTTCTGCCACCGCACGAACCGCATCTTGAAGAACGGCGCGCCGGTCTACACCGTGGTGCCCTTCCGCACCGACTGCAGCGTCCCCGTCACCGCGTGCCAGTCGTGGAATGCCTGCGGCTTTCCGTCGTGCGCCTTCTCGCGCGCCGGCTGGTGCCCGGGGTACCTCGCCTGCACGAGCAACGCCCCCGGCTGCGATCAGGACATCGATCTCACGTCGCAGTTCCCGCCCGGCGGGACCTACAACGTGAGCTACGACGTCCTCGTCCAGCGAGGGAGCTGGTCGGTCAGCCTCGTCCTGTACTGGTACTAGCGGCCAATCAGCGCACGGAAGCGCGCCTTCGCGGCCTCGGTCGCCGCCGGGTCGGAGTCGACCCGCACCGAGCCTTCGCCTTCCGTCAATTTGAGGCCGACGCGCGCGAACGCCGCGTCGAGAGGCAACGGCTCGGTGCCGTGAATGAAGCGGTGATGGAACTCCGTCCAGTCCGGCGGAGCGACGTTCGCGAGCGCGCGCGCGATATCCGTCCATGAATAAGGCTTCTTCGCGTCACGCAAGAGCGCGCGAAAGACGTCGCCCAGACCGCGCGCGTTTCTCGTCGCCTCGCGGATCATCGTGTCCCACGTGAACGCGACGAGCGCCCCGCCGCCGTAGAGCGGCGGCCCCTTGTGCGTCCCGGGTGCGTCGAGCGGCGTCTGAAGCTTCCGATAGTTCGCGACGTGCGACGCGAGCTTTGCCTCGAATTGCTCCGGCGACGTGAGCCCGGCGGAGACGAGCGCGAGGTTCGCGGCGTACTCGGTGAACCCCTCCTGGAACCACTGCGTCGCCATGTAGTCGGCGCCTTGCAGGATCCACCCGTTCCAGTGATGGAAGATCTCGTGCGCGATCGTGTTGCCCCAGTCGTCGAGATTCGCGGCCGAAGGGGCCGCGTCGAGGGTCAAGGCGAAGCTCGCGCGGAACGACTCGCCTCCGTGCTCGTTCTGCGGAAGGAGGACGACGAGGTAATCCGCCGTGCCGCTCGCCCCGACGAAGGCGACGAGGCGCTTCACCGACAGATCGATGACGCGCCTCACCTCCGCGCGCGCCGTCTCCCAGGACCCGATCGGCACGACCCTCACCTGGAAGCCGCCCGCCGTCAGCGTATCCGGCGCCTTCTTCGTGAAGGCGATCAGGTTCTCCGTCAGGTCGTCGGTCGTCGGGACGGTGCCGCGCCAGGGCGTCACCGCGCTCCATCCGCCGGGCGCCAAGAAGCGCACGGCGCTCGCCTGCTGAGCCGGCGTCGTGAGGAACACCGACCGCCCGATCACGATCACATGGTCGCCGTCGGCGAAGGCGCACTCACGCGGCGCCGGCCAGCTCCTTGCCGCGAGCGGCGCGTAGTCGACTTCGTAGTCCAGCGTCAGCGTGCCCTGGACCGGCCGCGCGAGTTTCCAGCCCGCGGCGCCGGCCGGGCTCGTCGCCACGACGGCGCCGCGTTCGTCCGTCACGCGAAGATGACGCACGAGCCCGGGCCAGCCTGCGTCGGCCACCTCCGGGACGTCGCCCGGTCGCGAGGTCGCCATCGCGAGAGATTCGCCGTCGCTCGGAACCGTGGCGTGGACTTTGATGCGCGGGGACGGCGCCAGGGTCAGATCCACGCGATAGACCGCCTCTCCGGCCCAGGCCGGACACGCGATCGACATCAGCAACATGGCCTGCGCACGTCGACTCATGGCTTGCCTCGAGGTAGGAATCCTAGCCCGCAGCAACGTCAGGCCCAACCTGCGGAGGGGTCGCACGCCCACGAAGTCTTCAATGACATCGCCTTTCCGCGATGCGGCTACTTGTGCGTCGAAAAATTGGTCGGGGCGGAGGGATTCGAACCCCCGACCACCTGCTCCCAAAGCAGGCGCGCTACCGGGCTGCGCTACGCCCCGACACGGTGGTCGACGGCGAATCTAACAAGGTTGCCGGCCACTTGCTACCATCCCGCCTTCGCGGAGAACAAATGCGCATCGGCCTCTTCGGATTCCCCCAGACCGGCAAGTCCACCCTCTTCCGCCTGCTCACCGGAGCGCCCGAGACGCCGCCCGGCGCTCGCGACGCCGTCCAGATCGGCGTCTCGAAGGTCCCGGACCCACGCCTTCTGCGTCTGTCGGCGATGCACAACCCGAAGAAGACGACGCCGGCGACGGTCGAGTACATGGATCTCGCGGCGATCGAGAAGGGCGAGGCCGCGGAGGCCCTGCCGCTCGACCAGCTCCGCACGGTCGACGCGCTCGCCCACGTCGTCCGCGCCTTCCGCGACGAGGCGGTCGCTCACTCCGAAGGATCGATCGACCCCGCACGTGACGCTGCGACGATGGAGACGGAGCTGATCCTCGCCGATCATACGATCGCCGAGCGGCGGCTCGAGAAGCTCGAGATGGCGGTGAAGAAGGCGGGGCGCGACGAGGACAAGAAGGATCTGGAGATGCTGAAGCGCTGCCTCGCGGCGCTCGAGAAGGAGACGCCTCTCCGGAACCTCGAGTTCTCCGAGGAGGAGACGAAGCGCCTGCGCGGGTTCACGTTCCTCTCACTGAAGCCGCTCCTCGTCGTCGTCAACGCCGATGAAGCCGATGCCGCAAGGCTCTCCGAGGGACCGGGGGCGTTCGGTCTCGCCGAGTTCGCGACGCGCCCGAACACCGAGGTCGTCGCGCTCTCCGCCAAGATCGAGACGGAGATCAGCCAGCTCGACGCCGCCGACGCCGAGACGTTCCGTGGCGAGCTCGGCATCGCCGAGCCGGCGCTCGACCGGATGATCCGGGCGTCGTACCACCTGCTGGGACGCATCTCATTCTTCACCGCGGGTGAGGACGAGTGCCGCGCGTGGACGATCCGGCAAGGGACGAAGGCGCGTCAAGCCGCGGGCGCGATCCACAGCGACATCGAGAAGGGATTCATCCGCGCCGAGCTGTGCGCTTACGACGATCTCGTCGCCGCCGGGAGCTGGGCGGCGTGCCGTGACAAGGGAACGCTGCGCCTCGAGGGGAAGGAATACCCAATGAAGGACGGCGACGTCGTGAACTTTCGGTTCAACGTCTGAGCTTTCTCCGAACCTCGGCCTAACGGACCTCTCGTGTCCCGAGAGAAGGCTGGCATCGTTGGGCGGGGGGCATTAGCCTCGCCTGCGTGATGATCGCGACGCTCCTCCTCGCGGCGACACTGGCCCCCGCCCCGCAGGTCGCGATGGCGACGCGCGACGGCAAGCCCGTCGCGCTCTCGAGCTACAAAGGGAAGGTGGTCGTCCTCGACTTCTGGGCGTCGTGGTGCGGCCCGTGCCGGAAGAGCTTCCCGTTCTTCGAGGGGCTGGAGTCGCGCTACGCGCCGCAGGGGCTCGCGATCGTCGGGCTCTCCCTCGAGGATGACGACGAGGCGGTCGCGACGTTCCTCGAGGAGGTCCCGGCGTCGTTCGCGATCGCGCGCGACCCGAGCGGCCGCGCCGGCGAAGCGTTCGGCGTCGTCGCGATGCCGACGACGTTCCTGATCGACCGCGAGGGGAACGTCGCCGCGCGCTTCGAGGGCGGCGACGTGAGCGTCCACGAGAAGATCGAGGCGGCGGTCAAGACGCTCCTCGCCGGAGGAGCGCTGCCCGACGGGACCGACGTGCGGGTCGCGTCGAGCCTCCATGCGACCGGCAGCCTCAAGGCGTGGGAGCGCGGCTATCTCGCCGACCCGATCATGAGCCTCGACGGAAGCCCGCTTTCGAGGATCATCAAGGAGCACATCCACGCGAGCAAGGAAGGAGCGTCCGGCGACGGCGGCGCTGCCGGCGGCGGCTGTGGCTGTAACTAGGAGGCGTCGCCAGCAGGCGCTCCGGCGAAGCCGCCTTCCCCTCGTCCTCGCCGGTGTCGGCGGTCTCGCCGCCGGGAGCGCGCGCGCGCAGTCGAGCCTCGAGTTCCGGTATCTCCTGTACCAGGAATCGAACAACCGCACCGAGGTCTCGAACCCCTGGATCTTCCTCAACCACGACTTCGGGCAGAAGGGCGGGCAGCTCTCGCTGCTCCTCGGCTACGACACGATCTCGGGCGCCTCGCCCACGGGCGCGTATCCGACGACCGACACGACGACCTCCGCCTCGGGATCGCACACGTCGAGCTCGTTCCCGATGGCCGAGTATCACGACACGCGCAAGTCCGTGACGGCTTCGTATGGGCGGAAGTTCGGCGCGAACCTTCCTTCGGTCGACCTCTCGTACTCGAAGGAGAACGATTACACCGCGCGCGGCGCCGGCCTCTCGGACGCGTGGACGATGGCGAAGGGGCGCGGCACGCTCCACGCCGGCATCGCCTTCTCGCGGGACATCGTGACGCCCGTGACGACGAGGGTCGACCATCCGAAGTCGAGCGACAGCTACGCCCTCGGTTGGAGCTGGATCCTCGGCGAGCGGGACCTGTTCGACGTCTCGGCATCGCTGGCCCGGCTCTCCGGCTATCTCGACGACCCGTACAAGGTCGTTCCCGTCGGATCGCCGACGACGACGGTGCCCGAGCACCGGCCCGACGCGCGCTCGCGCTACGCGGCGATCTTCAAGTACGGCCACTTCTTCGTCGACGCGAACGGCGCGCTCAAGGTCAGCTACCGGTACTACTGGGACGACTGGGCGATCGGCGCCCACACCGTCGAGCTGCTGTACGACCAGCGGTTCGGATCCAGGTGGACCGTCTCGCCGCTGGTGCGCCTCTACACGCAATCCCACGCGTCGTTCTTCGGCTACGAGTTCGCCGTCGCCCAGACGTACATGTCGGCCGATTATCGCCTCTCCGCGTTCGACAGCGTCCTCGGCGGCCTGACGATCGCGTACGCGATCCGGCCGAACCTCGTCCTGAGCGTGGGCGCCACCTACCAGAGCCAGCACGGACGCGACCGCATCACGCCGCTCTCCGCTGTCCCGCCGTCGGACGATGGCGGGGGCGGCCCGGGAACCGCCTCCGCGGCCGACATGAACGTCACGACCGGGACGATCGGGCTCACCTGGCGCTACTGAGCGTGGACGAAAGGACGCTCTACACCACGCGGTTCGCGCTCATGGGCGGGTCGGGGCTGATCCGCTTCGTCGACCGCCGCGGCCGCACGGAGGCGCAGCGTCTCGCGCGCGCGGCCGAAGCGGAGGCGCTCCGCATCGAATGGAAATTCTCCCGCTATCGCGAGGCGAGCGTCGTCTCCGAGATCACCCGCAACGCGGGACGGACGCCGGTCGCCGTCGACGACGAGACGGAGCTCCTCGTCGCGGCGGCGCTCGATCTCGCGCGCCTCACGCGCGGCCGGTTCGACCCGACGGTCGGTGTCCTCCGTCGCGCGTGGGACTTCCGCGCGCGGCGCGTCCCGGCACCGGACGAGATCGCGGCGCTCCTGCCGCTCGTGAATTTCGAGGCAGTGTCGATCCGCGAGAAGACGGTGTTCCTCCGCCGGCCCGGGATGGAGCTCGACCTCGGGGGGGTCGGCAAGGAGTACGCCGCCGACCGCGTCGCCGATTTGCTCGAGGAGGGCGGCGTCGAGTCGGCGCTCATCAACTTCGCGGGCGACGTCCGGACCGTCGGAGGGCGGGGCGACGGCTGGCCGTGGTCGGTCGGCGTCGCCGATCCGCGCGAGGCGGGGCGGGTCCGCTTCGCGCTGCGGTTCCCGGGCGCGGCCGGTGTCGCCACCTCGGGCGACTACGAGCGCTGCTTCGTCGTGGACGGCGTCCGCTACCACCACCTCCTCGACGCGACGACCGGCCGCCCCGCGCGAGGCGTCGCGTCGGCGACCGTGCTCGCGCGGACGGCGTTCGAGGCCGGCCGTCTCGCGACCGCGTCGTTCCTCCTCGGCGCGGACGAGGGTCTCACGGTCATCGCGCGCGGAGGCGCCGAAGGCGCGCTGGTGCTGGAAGACGGATCGATCCGCGCGACCCCGGGAATGGACCGGTACTCCGATCTCCCCGGCAGCCTCTACGCCGCGTACCCGGCGATCTAGAGGGCGTTCAGGAGGCGCGCGAGCAGGACCCCGTCCTGCTCCGGCAGAACGGTACGCAGGTCGAGCAGGACGCGGTCGTCCGCGACCCGCGCGATGACCGGCGGATCGCCCCGGCGGAGCGCCGCCTCGAGCTTCGCGGGGCTCGCGTGCTCGATCGCGAGAAGGACGGTCGGGATCTCACCGACCGGCGACGACCCGCCGCCGGGACGCGACACGCCGGGGACGAGCGACCAGCTCGCGGTGAGACGCTGTCCGATCGCTTCGGCGCGCGACCGGATGGCTCCCGCGTCGAGCGCCATCATGCGCAGCGTCGGGACCTCTTCCTCGGCCCGCCCGGTCACGTATGCGACGAGCGTCGCGTGAAGCGCCGCGATCTGCAGGCGGTCGAGGCGGAGCGCACGGGCCAGCGGGTCCTTCCTCATCTTCGCGACGAGGTCCGCCCGTCCGACCGCGAGGCCGGCCTGCGGGCCGCCGAGCAGCTTGTCGCCGGAGAAGGTGACGAGGTCGGCGCCGCGCGCGAGGATCGTTCCGACCGGCAGCTCGTCCCTCACGCCAAGGGGGCCGAGATCGACGAGGTCCCCGCTCCCCCAGTCCACGACGAGAGGAACCGAGCGTGCGCGCGCGAGGGCGGCCAGATCCTCGATCGACGTCTCCTCGGCGAATCCGACGACCTTGAAATTGCTCGTGTGGACCTTGAGGAGAACGCCGGTCTTCGCGGAGAGCGCGGCCTCGTAGTCGGCGGCCCGCGTCCGGTTCGTCGTGCCGACCTCGCGAAGCTTCGCGCCCGACGCGGCGAGGATGTCGGGGATGCGGAACGAGCCGCCGATCTCGACGAGCTCTCCCCGCGAGACGACGACCTCGCGCCCCTTCGCGAGCGCTCGGAGCGCAAGGAAGATCGCCGCGGCGTTGTTGTTCACCGCGAGCGACGCCGAGCCGGGGAAGAGGCGGGCGAGCAGGCTCGCGAGCGGGCCCAGCCGGTCGCCGCGCGCTCCCTTCGCGACGTCGTACTCGAGATCGACGTAGCCGCGCGCCGTCTCG
Organism: Candidatus Polarisedimenticolaceae bacterium; assembly: GCA_036275915.1. Lineage (NCBI taxonomy): Bacteria > Pseudomonadati > Acidobacteriota > Candidatus Polarisedimenticolia > Candidatus Polarisedimenticolales > Candidatus Polarisedimenticolaceae > Candidatus Polarisedimenticolaceae bacterium. The sequence goes on from DASUCV010000004.1 coordinate 448,804, forward strand.
GCCACACGCGCCGCCGCGGCGTCCGAGAGGATCGAGCGCCCGAGATTCGTGTGGGCGATGACACCCGTCGCGTTGATCACCCTCCGGGGAGCGGCCCGGAGGAGCGCCCCCGCGCGCTCGTCGACGAGCGCCGCGAAGCCCGCCTCGTCGGGGATCCGGGGCGTGCGTCCCGCGTCCTGAAGCGCCTCTCGCAGCTCGTCGAGCGCCTCGCGAAGAAGCGCCGTGACGAGCGGACGGCCGCGGCTCGCGAGGACCGGCGCCATCGCCGGATCGTCCAGGAGGCGCGACACCGCAGGCAGCGACTTGAGCGCTTCGTTCGTCGTCATTCAGGGCAATACGGCCCGAAATTGCCTCAGCCCCATCGCCAACCTATATTCGCTGCGCGACCTCGGGGCGGCTTCGGACGCTTCATTATAGAGGGGTGCCGTGCAGGACCAGCTCGGAGATGAGCTCGACGCCGACATCGTGCGCCTCGAGGCGGCCATCCGGCAGCTCAAGATCCAGTACGACATGTTCTTCGCCGGCTCCGTCCCCAAGCAGCCGCACGAGCTCCGGGCGGAGGTCGAGCGCATCATCAAGCGTTACGCGAACGCGCCGATCAAACGGTACGCGTCGCGCTTCCACTTCAACACGCTCGTCAGCCGGTTTGGCAGCCTCTCCGAGCTGTGGTCGAAGACGATCCGCTCGCTGGAGGAGGGGGACCGTCCCGCCCCGGCGGTCGCCGACCGCGCCGGGGCCGCCGAGCAGGTGGTCGCGCGGTGCACGGTCGCCGACTCGGCCGAGAACGGAGCCCTCCGCCTCCTCCACCAGCGCCTCCTCGAGGCGCGCAAGAAATCGGGCGAGCCGACGGGAAAACTGACCTTCGACAGCTTCCTCAAGAGCGTCGCCGCTCAGGCCGGGAGACTCCGCGACAAGACGGGATGCGCTAAAGTGGAGCTTCGTGTCATCGTCCAAGATCGCAAGGTCACGGTCAAAGCGCGTCCCGGCCGCTGAGGGAGTGAGCATGAGGAGAACGAGGTCAAGGATCGCGGCCGCGATCCTCGCGGCGGCCTGCACGGCCACGCTCGCTTCGGCCGATTCGTGGTGGACGCCCCGCCTGCGCGAGAAGCACGCCGCGCCGAGCGACCAGCCGGCAGGCTCGGACGAGGTCCCCAACAACCCGGCGGCTCCCCCGCCCGCGCCGGGCGCCGCTTCCGCCGAGGCCGTCGCGGCGTCGATCCTTCCGACACAGTCGCCGGGCAGCTCGCTTCACAAGCTCGGCCAGCATCTCCGTCAGGGTCCGGTCGGCGCGGAGCCGAACGCCGTCGCCTATCTCGACCTCATCGACGCCGGCAAGGCGACCGCCGCCCAGGTGAACGACTTCGCGGCCTACCTGGCGAAGCGCGGCATGCCGCGGGTCGCGCTCGCCTACCAGCACTACGCCACCGACCTGGCCCCGAAGGATCCGACGATCTGGCTGAACCTCGGCACGATCCAGCGAACCAACCATTCGCTGGGCGATGCGGCCGGCTCGTTCAAGAGGGCGATCGCGCTCGATCCCAACAACGCGCTCGCGCACTACAACCTCGGCGCCGTCTACGACGCCGAGAAGAGCTACGACGACGCGATCGAGGAGTACCGGCGGGCCCTCGTGCTCGACCCGGATCTCGCCGACCCGCGGAAGAACCCGCAGGTCGTCAACAACGAGAACCTCATGGCGGTCCGCCTCACGATCTATGCGAACCAGGCGGGTGCGCTCGGCCTCCCGCTCCTGCAGATGCAGAAGCCGGTCGATCCGAAGGCGGCTCCCGCCAAGCCGCCCGCCCAGGCGCCGAAGCCGCCGAAACAGTAAGCGGTTATGATGCGCGCCGTGCGCGCACGACTCGCCGCGGTCCTCGCCGTTCTCGCCGTCCCCTTCGCCGCCCATGCGTGGACGGCGCCGACGCGCGTCGGGATGATCGACGACGCGGTCAAGCTCATGCCGCCGTCGCTCCGCGAGGTCCTGACCGAGCGTCGCGACGATCTCCTCAACGGCATGCTCGCGCCGATGACGACCGAGGACGATCCGGCGCACCGTCCCGCGTGGGACCATGGGACGCTCGACGGCACGGTCGACGGCGCGGCGCGCGATCTCGTCACCGCGGTCAACGGACATCAATCGTTCCACGACGTGGCGAAGCGGTTCGGCGCGCTCGCGCACTACGTGGCCGACGCCGGGTTCCCTCCCGGCGCAGCGGGCGCCCCCGGTGCGCCCCTCTACGCCCACTTCGCCGCGTTCTGCGAGACGAGGCGGTCCCGCTTTCCGCTCGTCTTCTACGGACACGACAACGCGGCCCTGGCGAAGGGAGACTGGAAGGCGTTCGCGAAGGGCGTCCTCGAGCGGGCGCGCGGCGAGGGCGGAACGCTCGCGGGCGCCTATGCGGCGGCGCCGAGCTGGGACGACCCGGCATCGTTCGACGACCGGTCGATCCCGTTCGCGATTGCCTCTTTGGCGTACTCGCACGCGGTGACCGACATCGCCCAGGCCTGGCTCGCCGCGTGGCGGACCTGCCACGGCGATCTCGCGGGGACGCCATACATGGCACCGTCTCGATGACATCTCCCGTCCGTCGCGCTCTCCTGAGCGTCCACGACAAATCCGGCCTCGTCCCCTTCGCCCGAGCGCTCCATGAGATGGGGATCGCGCTCCTGTCGACCGGCGGCACCGCGAAGATGCTCGAGGACGCCGGCCTCCCCGTCGTGCGCGTCGCCGATCAGACCGGATTTCCGGAGATGCTCGACGGCCGCGTCAAGACGCTCCATCCGCGCATCCACGCCGGCATCCTCGCGATCCGCGGGAACGCGGAGCACATGCGCGACCTCGCGGCGCACGGCATCGAGACGATCGATCTCGTCGTCGTCAATCTCTACCCGTTCGCGGCGACCGCCGCCGATCCCTCGAGGTCGTTGCCCGACGTCGTGGAGATGATCGACATCGGGGGCCCCTCGATGGTGCGCGGTGCGGCGAAGAACTGGGAGGACGTCGGCGTCATCGTCGACGCGGCGGACTACCCGGGAATCCTCGCCGCCCTGCGCGAGCACGGGGGCCTCACGCGCGACACGCGCCTCGCCCTCTCCGCCAAGGCGTTCGCCCACACCGCGTCGTACGACGCCGCGGTGGCGTGGTACCTGGGGCGCGCCGCCGGGCCGGGAGCCGGCGACGCCCTCCCGGGAACCCTCGGCCTCGTCTTTCCCAAGGCGTCCGATCTGGTCTACGGCGAGAACCCGCACCAGAAGGCCGCCTTCTATCGCGATCCTGCCGCCGCGGGCACGAGCCTCGTCACCGCCCGTCCGCTCGCCGGGAAGCCGCTCTCGTTCAACAACATCCTCGACTTCGATGCCGCGCTGTCGCTCGCGGCAGATCTCGGGCGCGAAGCGTGCGTCATCGTCAAGCACGGGAACCCCTGCGGCGTCGGTCTCGCCGAGCGCCCCGACAGGGCGTTCCGCAACGCGCTGGCGTGCGATCCGACGAGCGCCTTCGGCGGCGTCATCGCCTTCGGCGACGAGATCGACGGCGACGCCGCGTCGGCGATCGTCGAGGCGTTCTACGAGGGGGTTCTGGCGCCCGGCTTCTCCGCCGATGCGATCGCGGTCTTCGCGAAGAAGAAGAACCTTCGCCTCCTCGAGACCGGGCCGCTCTCCGCGTACCGGAGGGAGGGCCTCGACCTACGCCGCGTCCAGGGAGGAATGCTCGCGCAAGAGTGGGACCGGCCCGACCCGTCGATTCGCCAAGGCAAGGTGGCGACGAAGCGCGCCCCGACCGATGCGGAGTGGAGCGCGCTCCAGTTCGCGTGGACGGTCGTCCGCCACGTGAAATCGAACGCGATCGTCTACGCCTTCGCCGATCGCACGGTGGGGATCGGCGCCGGCCAGATGAGCCGCGTCGACTCCGCGCGTTTCGGCATCCAGAAGGCGCAGACGTCGCTCCGTGGAGCCGCGATGGCCTCCGACGCCTTCTTCCCGTTTCGCGACGGTCTCGACGTCGCCGCCGAGGCGGGGATCACCGCCGTCGTTCAGCCCGGCGGCTCGATCCGCGACGACGAGGTCGTGCAAGCGGCGGACGAGCGCGGCGTCGCCATGGTCCTCGTGGGCCGCCGCCACTTCCGGCACTAAGAAGACGGCAGCGGCCGGAACTGGAGCGCCTCGACCTGGTCGAGGAACCCCCGGTCCTTGGGCGCGTCGGCGTACTTCGTCGCGAACTCGCGCAGCTTCGTCGCCTGAGGATCGGCCGGCACCGCGGCGAGCGCCTCGTCGAGATGCGAGATCGCCTCGCGGCAGTCGCCCGCCCGAAGCGCGACGACGGCGAGGTTGTACCAGCCGGCGAGCTTGATCCCGCTCACGAACGAGTCGGGCACCGTCGCCGGCAGGCGGTAGGCGACGCGCAGCGCCGAGGCGTATTCCCCTTCCTTGAAGCTCGTCTTGATCGAGCTCAGCGCGTCCTCTTCCGACTTGTGCGCCTTGTAGCGATCACCTGCCTCGTTGAGACCGGCCTTCGCGTCGAGGTTCGCCGGGTCGAGACGGAGCGCTTCGTTGTAGGCGACGACCGCGGCGCCGAAATCTCCCGCGGCCATCCTCGCGCCGCCGCGCTTCAGGCTGTCGTCGATCGCCTTCGCCTTCTCCGCGGCCGTCATGACCGGCACCGGTGCGGAGGCGGGACGCGCGGCCGGCTTCGCGGCCCGCGGCGGCGCCGGGACCTGCTTCGGCACTTTCTTCGACGACAAGAATTGAGGCACCGCGATGAAAGCGCAGATCGCGGCGATCGCCAGCACCCCACCGCCGACGATCCACTTGAGCGGGGGGAGCTTCATCGAGCTCGAGCGCGGCGTGGCCGGGGCCTCGGGCGGAGGCAGCGCCGGGCGCGGCTTCGTCGATCCCGCCGCCTTGGCGGCCGGCGGACCGGCCGGTACCGCGAGCGGGACCGCCGCCGCGGCCGGCTTCGCCGCCGGAGCCGGCGCGGGAACCTCGGGCGGCGCGCCGCCGCCGAGAAGATCCTCGCCTTCGTGCCCGGCCCCGGGAACGTGCGTGGGACCGGCGCGGCGCTCGCGCACCTTGTCGAGGTAGTGCTGCGCTTCGCGGTGGTCGGGGGCGAGCGCGAGTGCCGCCTGGAAGTGTCGCTCGGCGTCGTCGAGGCGGTCGGACTCGAGCGCCGCGACGCCCTCGATGATCGCCTCCTCGATCTTGTCGAGATCGGACGGCCCACCCTCGAGCAGCTTCGCGCGGAGAGCGATCGCGTCGGCGTTCTCCTCGTCGAGGATCGAGAGGCGCGAGAGAATCGCGAGCGCCTCGTCCTTCTCTCCCGCGTCGGCCTTCGCGTGCGCTTCCGCGAGGAGGTCGGCGACGCGGCGGTTCAGCTCGTGCGCGGCCGCGCTCGAGCTCGCCTGCGAGACTGGCTCGAGACCGAAGTGCTCCTCGACCGGCTCTTCCGTCTCGGCTTCCGGCTCCGTCTTGACGATCGGCGCGGAGTCGACGCTCCCGAGAGGAATCGCGCCCACGCCGGACAGGTCGCCGAAATCGATCCCCTCCGTCTGGCGCGTCGGATCGGGCGCCGCCGCCGGGACAGGGGCGGAGGCGGAAGCGGCCGCCGTCGCCGCGGGCCGGCGATCGGGGCGCGCGGCGCCGAGGCTGTCGAACACCTTCAATCCTTGGTCGAGATCGTGCGCCACGTCCGCGCTGACGGCGGTCGCGGCCTCTCCGGGCTGCGCGAACTGGGACGCCATGCGGACGCCGTCCATCGCCTGCTCGTTGGCTGGATCGAGCGCGAGCACGTCACGCCACGCCTGGAGCGCGTCCTGATAGTTTCCGTTGAGGTAGTGCTCGGATGCCTGTTCGTGCAGCCGCGCGATGCGATCGGCGCTCATCCCACTCTCCCACAGGAGCCGCAGACCCCACCCGGGCCGGCGCCCGGCGGAATATAGGTTTCGAGAGTTCGGGGGGCCAGGAAGGCGGGAAGCGGGCTACCGGGAGGCGGGTGCGGCTCCCGCCCGGGCCTTGTCGAGCGCGACGCGGAGCTCCGCCAGATTGGGGGCGTCCGGGTGGATCTGCTGGAGGCGGGCGAGCGCCGGGTCGGCGACGTCGAACCGGCCCATCCCGAGCCCGGCGACGACGACGGTGTTGTAGAGCGACTGCCAGTTCGCCGGGTCGGCCTTCTGCGCGCGGCCGAACATCTCGAGCGCCTTGTCGTACTGCTGCATCTCCTGATAGCAGATGCCCGTGTCGGTGAGGACGTTCGCGTCGTTCGGCGTCAGCTCGAGCACGCGCTTGTAGAAGTCGAGGGCCTGCGGAAACATCCTCGCGTCGTGGTAAATATTGCCGAGCCGCGTCCAAGCCGGAACGTCCTTGGGATCCTTGGTGACGCGCTCCTTGAGCGAGTTGATCTCCGCCATCATCGGCGCGCCGCCGCCTCCTGCGTTCGGAGCGCCGTTGACCGTCTCCGTCGGCGCCGCGGGACCGGCGGGCATCGGGATGTCGGCGGAGGCGGAGGCGGGCGCGGCCTCGGCTCCCGGACGCGTGGCGATCGCCTTGAAGAGGCCGAAGCCGAAGAGGAATCCGAAGGCGAGCCCGGCGACGAGGAACGCGAGATGATCCTTCTTCAAACAGCCACCTCGCGCGCACGCTAGCGGTCCCGGCCGGGCGGTGTCAAGGAACGTGGACCGCCGAGGGTTCCTTTACACTGGGACGCGATGACACGACCGAATCTGTACGGGATGTCGCGCGCGGAGCTTTCCGGTCATTTCTCGTCGCAGGGCGCGCCCGCGTACCACGCCGCTCAGGCCTTCCGATGGATGTACGCCCGCGGCCGCCTCGACCCGCGCGCGTGGAGCGATCTCCCGAAGGCGCTCCGCGCGCAGCTCACCGTCGGCGCCCGGATCGACGTCCCGAAGATCCGCTCGCGCGTCGAAGCACGGGACGGGACGATCAAGTACGCGATCGATCTGCCCGGCGGCGGCACGGTCGAGAGCGTGTTCATGATCCAGCGCGAGCGCATCACCCTCTGCCTCTCGAGCCAGGTAGGCTGCGCTCTGGGCTGCGATTTCTGCCTCACCGCGCGCATGGGGCTCGTGCGCCATCTCACGGCCGGCGAGATCGTCGGCCAGGTCGCGGCGATCCGCGAGGATCGCGACCTTCCGGGCCCTTTTAACGTCGTCTTCATGGGTATGGGCGAGCCACTCCACAACTACGACGCGGTCGTCGATGCGTTCCGCATCCTCGTCGACCCGGACGGATTCGGCCTGGGAAAAAAGCGCGTGACGATCTCCACGTCGGGTCTCGCCCCCGCGATCGAGCGCCTCGCCGGCGAGCCGGAGCGCCCTCGTCTCGCCGTCTCCCTGAACGCGTCGAGCGACGCCGAGCGCGACCGTCTCATGCCGGTCAACCGGCGCTACCCGATGGCACGCCTGCTCGAGGCGTGCCGGAAGTTCGCCGCGGCGACCGGCGAGAAGTTCACGTTCGAGTACGTCCTCCTCGCGGGGATCAACGACACCGACGCCGACGTCCTCCGCCTCATGAAGATCCTCCGCAGCCACCCCGCGAAGCTCAACCTGATCCCGTTCAACGAGGTTCCGGGATGGCTCGCCTACCGCGCCCCGTCCCGCGCCCGCATCGTCGAGATCCGTGACCGCCTGCTCGCGGCGGGACTTCCCGTGAGCATCCGCTGGAGCCGCGGCGCCGAAGCGCGCGCCGCGTGCGGCCAGCTCGCGCTCCTCCCCGACCGGCCCGACGAGGTGTCCTCATGATCGATCTCAACGGAAAGTCCGCGCTCGTCACCGGCGGCGCCCGAGGCATCGGACGCGCCTGCTGCCTCATGCTCGCGCGCTCCGGGGCCTCGGTCGCGGTGAACTACCGCGTCGAGACCCCGTCGGCCGAGCTCCTGGTCGAGGAGATCGAAGCGATGGGCGCCGAGGCGTTCGCCCTGGCCGCTGACGTGAGCCAGCGGGCCGACGCCGAGATGCTCGTCGACGAGACGGTCGCGCGCTTCGGTGGGATCGACATCCTGGTGAACAACGCGGGAATCTGGAAGTCGTCGCCGATCGAGGAGATGTCCGACAACGAGTGGGCGGAGATGCTCGCCGTGAACCTCACCGGCGCCTTCCATTGCACACGCGCCGCCGTCCCCGCGATGAAGGAGGCCAGGAGCGGCCGGATCATCAACATCGCGAGCACCGCGGGGCAGAGAGGCGAGGCGTTCTGCTCGCACTACGCGGCGACGAAGGGTGGGCTGATCTCGTTCACGAAATCGCTCGCCTCCGAGCTCGCATCCTCCGGGATCCTCGTGAACTGCGTCGCGCCGGGATGGGTCGTCACCGACATGACCCGCGAGGACCTCCTGGGCGCCCGCCGCGAATCGATCCTCCAAACGATCCCGCTCGCGCGCGCCGGGACGCCGGACGAGATCGCCGGTGCCGTGCTCTACCTCGCGTCCGACCTCTCGACGTTCGTGACGGGCGAGATCTTGAACGTCAACGGCGGCGCCGTCCTCGTCGGTTAGTGCAGCGCGCGCTCGAGTCGTGCCACCGCTTCGTCGAGCGTCTCCTTCCTCTTCGGGAAGGCGAAGCGCAGGAGCGTGCGGCCGAGCTCCGGGCGCGAGAAGAACGAAGATCCCGGAACCGCGCCGACGCCGGCGGTCTCGACGAGGCGGCGCGCGTAGCTGACGTCGTCGCGGCAGCCGACGGCCGTGGCATCGGCGAGGATGTAGTACGCCCCGCGCGGCGGCTCGCACTGGAAGCCGACGCCGCGCAGCCCCTGGAGGAGGAGATCGCGCCGCGCGGCGTAGTCCCGCGCGAGCGCGTCGTAGTACGTCGCCGGGAGGCCGAGGGCGGCGGCGCCCGCTTCCTGAAGCGGAGCGGCCGCGCCGACGGTGAGGAAGTCGTGCACCTTCCTGATGCCCGAGGTCAGCTCAGGCGACGCGATCGTCCAGCCGACGCGCCAGCCGGTGACTGAGTAGGTCTTCGACAGCGCGTTGATCGTCACGGTGCGATCGGCCATGCCGGGGAGGGTCGCGATCGGCACGTGGACGGCGCCGTCGTAGAGGATGTGCTCGTAGATCTCGTCCGAGAAGGCGACGACGTCCCATTTGCGGCAGAGGGTCGCGATCGTCTCGAGCTCGTCCCGCGTGAAGACCTTCCCGGTCGGGTTGTTCGGCGTATTCAGGATGATGCCGCGCGTGCGGTCGTTGAATGCGGCCGCCAGCTCGTCCGGTTCGAACGACCAGTCGGGGGGCCGCAAGGGAACGAAGCGCGGGGTCGCTCCGGCGAGGATCGCGTCGGGACCGTAGTTCTCGTAGAACGGCTCGAAGACGACGACCTCTTCCCCGGGATCGACGATCGCCAAGATCGACGCGATCATCGCTTCGGTCGCGCCGCAGGTCACCGCGATCTCCCGCTCGGGATCGACGCTCATGCCGTAGGTGCGGCGCACCTTCTCGGCGATCGCGGTGCGCAGCGACGGGGCGCCCCAGGTGATCGCGTACTGGTTGACGTCGGCGCGGATCGCGCGGCAGGCCGCTTCCTTGATCTCCTCGGGCGCGGCGAAGTCCGGGAACCCCTGCGCGAGGTTGACGGCGCCGTGCTGGCGGCACAGGCGCGTCATCTCGCGGATCACCGACTCGGTGAAGCTCTTGGCCTTGCGGCTGAGGTCGAGCACGATCAGCTCAGGAGGTTCGCGAGGAACTCTTTGTTGGTCGGGTACTTCTCGATCCGGCCGACGAGGAGCTGCATCGCCTCGGCCGGACGCAAGGACGCGAGCGCGCGGCGCAGGAGCGTCACCCTTTGATATTCCTCGGGGGTGAACAGCTTCTCTTCCTTGCGGGTGCCGGTCTTCGAGATGTCGATCGCGGGGAAGATCCGGCGCTCGAAGAGGCCGCGATCCATCAGGATCTCCATGTTCCCGGTCCCCTTGAACTCCTGGAAGATCACCTCGTCCATCCGCGAGCCGGTATCGACGAGAGCCGTGCCGATCACGGTGAGCGAACCGCCGGAGACCGCCTTGCGCGCGGCGCCGAAGAAACGGCGCGGCTTCTCCATCGTGCGCGCGTCGATCCCGCCGGAGAGCACGCGGCCCGAGCCCTTCTGCTCGGTGTTGTACGCCCGCGAGAGGCGCGTGATCGAGTCGAGCAGGACCACGACGTCGCGTCCGGACTCGACCAGGCGCTTGGCGCGCTCGAGTGCGATCTCCGCGACCTGGAGATGATTCCGGGCCAGTTCGTCCGAGCTCGAGGCGATCACTTCGCCGCGCACGTTCCGGCGCATGTCGGTGACCTCCTCGGGGCGCTCGTCGACGAGGAGGACGATGAGATGGATCTCCGGATGGTTCGTCGTGATCGAGCGCGCCATCTTCTGCAAGAGCACGGTCTTTCCGGCCTTGGGAGGGGCGACGATCAGGCACCTCTGGCCCTTCCCGATCGGCGCGATGAGGTCGACGACACGCATCGACGTGTCGGAGGCGTCGGCTTCGAGCCGGATCCGCTCGGTCGGATCTTCCGCGACGAGGTTCTTGAACGGCGTCCGCTTCGCGTACGCCTCGGTGGGGAACCCGTTGATCGTCCCGATGCGCGCGACCCCGGGCGGGAATCCGGGCCGGGGCGACGGCACCGCGTGCGCGGCGAGCTCGACGCCGGTTTCGAGCGCCAGACTCTGGACGAGCTCGCGCGGCACCCACGGATCGTTCGGCTGCATCTCGAAATCGGTCGCGGCGGAGCGGAGGAAGCCGTGACCCTCGGGGGCGACCTGGAGAACGCCTTGGACCTCGAGGGTCGGCTCTTCGGTCGGGATCGGAGCTTCAGCGAGCGCCCGCGAGGGCCGCGCGCCCTGTTGTCCTCCCGGCCCGTTGCCTCCGTTCATCGGCGCCGGACCGCCGCTACCGCCGCCGCGTCTCCCGCGCCTGCGCCGTCTCCTCCGATTACCCCCTCCGAAGCCGTGCGGTCCCTGCTGCCCAGGCTGATTCATCGTGACTCCATCCGCATCCCTCCCGCGATCGCTCCCCACCATCCGTCGAGCCGTCCGAGCTCCGCACCGGCGAGAATCCACAGCTCGGGCCCGGCCTCGAGCCGGCGCCCGGCCGCCGTCCGCTCGAGCGTCCACCCGCCGCCGTCGGCGCGCCCGATCACATAGGTCCCGGGCTGGTCCCAGAGACCAACCTCGAAGTGCGGATCCGACGCTCCGGCGAGCGCGAGCCGGAACAGGCGCCCATCGGAGAGCAGGAGCGACGACGGCGACGAGAGGTGGACGCTCTCGAGCGGCGTCGTGCGTCCCAACTCCCGTCCCCCTTCTTCCGCCACCAGAACCCAACCGGGCGTCGCAGCGTCCCAGGTGACGAGACACGCTTCCCGGGTGTAGACACGAAATCCGCCGTCCCGCGGGACGCCTTCGATCGCGTCGTCCGTGATCCCTTCCAGGCGAAAACCGCCGTCAGGCCGCCGCGTCAGGCGCACGGCCGGACGCATGGAGAACCAGAGACCTTCACGGTGCGAACTCTCCGGCGTGTCGCGCGGCCCCGGGAAGAACCCCGTATCAGACGGGCCGTATCGCGGTCGGTGTTGGAAGCCGCACTATACACCGCTTCCCGGCTTCCCATCATGGGCGGGAGCCGGGACGCTCGCCGGCGGCGGGGACGATCGCTCGAGGGACCGGCGGCCGCGCGCCGCCTCGGCTCGCACGAACTCGTTCGGATCGGCTTCGGCGGCGGCGAGGACGGCGGCCGACGCCGGATCGCCGGAGGCGCCGAGCACACGGGCGGCCGCTTCGCGGTTCTCCCAGTCGGGATCCTTCGCGCAGAGGTCCGAGACCCGATCGAGAGGTAAGAGTCCCGGGTGCGCGCTTCCGGCCTCGAGCGCCGCCCGGCGCACGTGGCGCACGGAGTCCGAAAGGGCCGCCACGATAGCCTCTTTCACGCCGGGATCGTCGATTCCGGCGATCGCATCGAGCGCGCGGCGGCGCACCTGCCACGCGGCGTCTTGCGACGCCATCGCCGCCAGCGCATGGGCTAATTCGAGATCGCCGGCGGCCTCGGAAGCGACGACCTCCACCGAGGCGCCTCGCACCACCCCGTCCACATCGGTCAGGGCGGCGCGGGCCAGCGTTTTCGCTCGGACCGGATCGACCTCGTTCAGGACGAGGAGGACGTTGGCGCGCACGTCCCGATCGGGATCGTGCACGAGGTCCGCGATCCGGTTCCGGTTCGGCTCGGTCGGTTTCCGCCCCAGGTCGTGGATCCGCTGGATCGTCGCTTCTTCGTCACCCCGGCAACCGGCCGAAAGCGCCATCGAGGCGACGAGGATCGTGGCCGCCACGATGTCTCTGGGATTAGTCGGAGGCTTCCGGCGGCCGTCGATCGAAACAGCTTCAAGATTCATCAGATAGTCATCCTGGCTGAATAAAATATGTTTTAGAAACTCATTGCACCATAGATAGTAGAGAAGTACCTATAGCAACGTCGGGGATGAACAGGAAGAGTTGGTCACCATGCCTATACTCTCGGCCGAGAATAGCTTTCGGAAGGGCCTCGTCGCGCTGGTCGAGGGAGACCCCGCGACCGCAGCCACCCACTTTCAATCGGCCATCCTGATCGAGCGCCAACACGGCGTCACGCGTCCCCAAATGCGCTACCTCTCCTATTACGGCCTGAGCCTCGCGCAGAGCCGGAGCGCCAGTCCCGAGGCGATCCAGGCGTGCGAGACCGCCTCACGCCGCGACTTCTTCAACCCCGACCTGCTGCTCAACCTCGGCCGCGTCTATCTCATCGCCGGCAAGACGACCAAAGCACTGGCCGCTTTCGAGCGCGGCCTGGCGATGGCGCCCGACCACAAGGCCCTCCGTGCGGAGCTCGGCAAGTTCGAGCGCCGCCAGGCGCCGCCGCTCTCGATGGTCTCGCGCTCTCACCCTCTGAACAAGGCGCTCGGCAAGCTGCGAGCGCTGTTCCTGCGCCGCATGCCGCGCGGTGAGAGCTACCACACCTCGACCTCTCCCTGAGGCCTGCCCCCTCCCTGACCGATACCTGGCGGAACGGCTCCAAACGCCGGTCCGGGGCGACCCGAAAAAAGGGTCGCCTTTTTTTTGCCCGCTACCTACCTCGCATCAATCTCATCGCGACGTAACGCTGCGCGGCGCCGGCCGCGCGCGCCGGCGTCGCTCCGTGCGCGAGGTGTCCGGCGACCGCGGTGGCGTACGCGCCGGCGAGGCCCGCGACATGGCTCGCCTGAATCCGCGCGGCGTCGAGCAGCGTGATCGTTCCCCCGTCGTCGACGACGTCGGCGACACGCCCGTGCGCCTGATAGCCGGCGACGATCGCCGCTCGCGCTCCCCGGCGGCGGAGGACGCCGGCGGCCGCCTTCAACGCGTCGAATCCCTCGACCGCGATTCCCGTCACGTGCTCCGCATCGTTCGCACGAAGCACCACGACACGGACCCGGCCGAACAGCTCCGCCTCGGCGGCGGCGAGGGTCGCCGCATCGAGGAGGGTCTCGCCATGGATCGACACGACGGGGGCGTACACCGCGACGTCTGGGACCGCGCGGTCGATCGCAGCGGCGATCGCGCGCACCTGCTCCGCATCGAGCACGAGGCCGATCAGCGCGCCTTCGGGACGCGGACCGGCGAAGGCAGCCGCGATCTGCCGCTCGAGCAGCGCCGCGGGAACGGGCTCGGCGAACCGCCGGCCGGGCGCGTGGCCGAGGAACGACGTGACGACCGGCACCGCCCGGCAGTCGATCTCGCTCAGAACCGCCGCGTCGCTCACGACGCCGTCGTTCGCCGTGGGGGCGACTGCACCCGCGGTGAGCACGACGGGCCGCGCGTTCACGGGGTCCCGCCGTCCGGCATCCTCAGGAAGGACCGCGCCTCGCTCCAGGCGACGGCGACGTTCAGCGCGCCGAGCCCGCTGACGAACCCGCGCACGAAGCCGCTCCGGAGCAAGGGGCCCGCGGCGGTGGGTAGAAAGGCCGAGGTCGCCGATTCCCAGACCGGCGACCAGGGCACCGCCAGGAGGAAGATCCCCACAGCCGCGAACGCGTAAATGATCAGCGCGGTCGTGAATCGGGCCGGCAAGGGTCCTCCGAGGGGCGGATGTTAGCAGGGGGGTCGTTCTACAATCCGGTCTTCACGGAACCGATCCCGCCACGGGGAGGCCGCCTTTGACCAACGTGCCGCTTCTCGATCTCAAGCCCCAGTTCCAGGCGATGCGCGACGACATCGAGCGCGCGATCCGGCGGGTCGTCGACTCGCAGATGTTCATTCTGGGACCGGAGGTCGCGGCGTTCGAGCAGGAGATCGCCGCGTACGTCGGTGTCCCGCACGCGATCGGGTGCGCCTCGGGCACGGACGCGCTCGTCCTCTCGCTGCACGCCCTCGATCTCCGCCCGGGCGACGAGGTCGTCACCACGCCGTTCTCGTTCTTCGCGACCGCCTCGTGCATCACGCGCCACGGTGGGATCCCGGTCTTCGTCGACATCGATCCGCACACGTTCAATCTCGATCCCGCCCGCGTCGAGGCTGCGTTGACGCCCCGGACGAAGGCGATCCTGCCGGTCCACCTGTTCGGCCAGTGCGCCGACATGGACCCGATCTTGGCGCTGGCGAAGGCGCGCGGCATCGCCGTCGTCGAGGACGCGTGCCAGGCGATCGGGGCGACGTACCGGGGGAAGGGCGCCGGAAGCATGGGGACGACCGGCGCGTTCTCGTTCTTTCCGTCGAAGAATCTCGGCGCGTTCGGCGACGGCGGCGTCGTGACGACGCACGACGACGCGCTCGCGGCGCGCCTCAAGATGCTGCGAGTCCACGGCGAGCGCGAGCGCTACAAGCACCAGGCGATCGGCTGGAACAGCCGGCTCGACGCGCTCCAGGCCGCGGTCCTACGCGTCAAGCTGAAGCACCTCGACGCGTGGTCCAAGGGGCGCATCGCCAACGCCGACCGCTACGACCGCCTGTTCGAGAGCGCGGGTCTCGTCGCGAGCGGACGCGTCGCGCTCCCCGTGCGCGCGCCGAGCGGCGGCCACATCTTCAATCAGTACACGATCCGCGTGAAGGGGCGCGACGCGCTCGGCGAGCACCTCAAGGCGCGCGGCATCGGGTGGGCCGTCTACTACCCGATCCCGCTCCACCTTCAGGAGTGCTTCGCCTCGCTCGGCTACCGCGAGGGGGACATGCCGCACACCGAGGCGGCGGCCGCCGAGGTGCTGTCGCTGCCGATCTACCCGGAGCTCGATCCTTCGCAGCTCGAGCGCGTCGTCGAGGAGATCGCCGCGTTCTCGCAGAAGGCGATAGTTAACAGTTAACAGTTGACAGTACTGTCGACTGTGAACTTCTTCACGCCGTCACCTCTCCGAAGATCTCGGAGCGCCTGAAGAGCGGGTGGAACGGATATCTCGCGAGCTTCGCGGCACCGCCTTCCTCGCGATCGACGAGACAGATGACGGCCACGACGTGGTGTCCCTCGTCCTCCGCGGCCTCGATCGCCTTCAAGGTCGAGCCGGCGGTCGTGACGACGTCGTCGACGATGATCACCTTGCTCCCCGCCGCGAGGTTCCCCTCGATCCGCCGGCCGGTGCCGTGCTCCTTGGCCTCTTTGCGAACGATGAACGCCCGGAGCGCCGGGCCCTCGGCGTGGCTGAGCGCGGCGACCGGGCAGACGATCGGATCGGCGCCGAGCGTCAGGCCGCCGATGGCGTCGGCCTCGATCCCTTTCTCCCGGATGAGGCCCAGGATCGCTCGGGCGGTGAGCCACGCCCCGTCGGGGAGCAGCGTCGTTTTCTTCGAGTCGAAATAGAAGGTGCTCTTGCGCCCGGAGGCCAGGGTGAAGTCCCCGAACATGAGCGATTGGCCCTTCAAGAGCTGCCGCAATTGTTCGCGCTCGTTCTGCATGAGTCGTCCTTTCCTCTTGACGAGGGGATCGTCGTCTTCCTATTCTTCACCCGCTGCGCTCCGGCCGGACGGCCCGGCCGGTTTGCCGCTGCGAGGGTGGCGTCCGTTCACGGTGGGCATGAAAAAGCTCGCAACTGCCGTCCTCACCGCCATCCTGCTGTCGCGTCCGGTCTGGGCGCTGCCCTCCGGCGCGCTCGCCGGCCGGGTCCTCCCGGGTCCGGACCGCCCCGAAGCGCGGGCCGTTCTCGTCGCCCCCGCATCGGATCCCGGCGCGGCGCTCCGAGCGCCCGTCGGAGCCGACGGATCGTTCCGCATCGACGGCGTTCCCGCCGGCCAAGCCGATCTCGCGGTCGAGACCGAGTCGGGCCTGTACGTTGTCGCTACTCCCGTGTCCATCGCTCCCGGTGCCACGCGCAATCTTCAGCTCGCGCTGGGCCGGCAGGATACCAGCCCGCCGCCCGGCGAGAAGAAGGCGAAGCGCGCCGGCGGCGTGTGGGCGAACCCTCTCTACGCGACGCTCATCGTGGTCGGCGCGGCCGTCGTCGTCGGGGTCGCGATCAGCGCCCTCACCGAGACCAACAGCCATCCCGCGTCGCCTTCCAGCTCGTCCCAGTAGACCTTCACGAGGAGGTTTCCGATGACGTCTTGCTTCGCGAGGAAGATCGTGGCGACGTCCGTCGCCGTGGCGTTGACCTCCACCGCATCGGTCTTCGCCATCCCGGCATCCGCGACGCTCCAGGGAACCGTCCTCGCGGCGGGCTCGTCGCCGCTCGCGGGAGCGACGGTGCGCGCGACCGACGATGCCGGAACGATGCGCGCCTCCGCCGTCACCGATGCCGACGGGAGCTTCCGCATCGAGGGCATGACGCCCGGGCGCCAGAGCCTCTCGATCGTCAGCGACGGCACGGCGTACGACGTGGCGACGCCGGTGACGCTTGCGCCCGGACAGACGAAGAGCGTGCACGTCGCGCTTCGTCGCTCGGGCGACGACGACAAGAAAAAAAAGAAAGGCGGTGCTCCCTACTGGACCGCGGGCGCCAAGGGAGCGATGATCGCGGTCCTCGTCGGCTTCGCCGCCGCGGGGGCGGTAGGAATCAGCCAGGCCGGTAACGACAGCACGCAGCCGTCGGCCAGCCCGTCCAATCCGAACGACTAGCGGCGTACGAACGTCCGAAGCTGGGGGAACACCATGGAGCAGAGAACGCACGTCAGGGTCTTCGCCACCCTTCTCGCCGTCGCGCTCGTCGCGACGACGATGCCGGCCGCGGCCTCGCCCGCGACCGCCACGCTCACGGGAACGGTGATCGGACCCGTCGCCACGACGCCGCTCGCCGGCGCGACGGTCGTCGTCCACAACGGTGACGCCGCCTTCACGTCCGCGCCGACCGGCACCGACGGCGCCTTCACCGTCCAGGGTGTGACGCCCGGTGTCTCGCGCATCGAGCTGAAGACCAAGGACGGCGCCTTCGAGGTCGCGACGCCGATCACGCTGGCTCCCGGCGAGACGCGCGGGCTGCACCTCGCCGTCCGCCAGGCCACGGACGACGACAAGAAGAAGAAAAAGGGCGGCGCCGCCGTTCCTCCCGACGGAGGGAAGCTCGCCGCGATGATCGTCACGATCGTCGGCTTCGCCGCGATGGGCGCCGGCGCGATCGACGCCAAGAACAACAACAGCAGCACGACGCCCCCGGCCAGCCAGTCCAATCCCGGCGACAAGTAGTCCCGGGCGATGTCGACGCCGGAGACCGGAGCGACCGAACGGAGCGTCGTCCACCTTCGCGACTACGGACGCGTCCTCTCGGAGCGCCGGAACGTCGTCATCGCGTGCCTCGTCCTCGTCGTCTCGTTCACCGCGCTCTTCACCTTCCTGGCGCACCCGGTCTACCGGGCGACGACGACGATCCAGATCGAGCGCAAGACGCCCGACTCGCTGAACTTCGGCGACACGACGTCGAGCGATTTCTACGACTACAACGACTTCTACCAGACGCAGTACAAGGTGCTGCAGAGCAAGACCGTCCTCAAGCTCGCGGCGGAGCGCCTCGATCTGCCGAACCGGCCGGAGTACGCCTCGCGCAAGGGAAGCCCGCTCGGCCGGCTCGTCGCCTGGGGAATGGATCTCGTCTCGGGCACTTCGGCCGAGGACAGGGCCGCCGCGAGCGACCCCTGGCGGCGCGCGGTCTCGTTCATGGAGACACGGCTCACGGTCGAGCCGGTGAGGAACAGCAAGCTCGTCAAGCTGACCTTTCAGGACATCGACAAGAACCTCTGCGCGGACGCGGCGAACGCCGTTGCGGACGCCTACGAGCAGTTCAACACCGACACGCGATTCACCTCGTCGTCGCAGGCGCGCGAGTTTCTGACGAAGCAGGTCGCGCGCCTCCAGTCGGAGATCGCAGCGGAGGAGCGGCAGCTCCAGGACTACTCGACCAAGAAGGAGATCTTGGCGCTCTCCGACGGCACGCAGGACATCAGCCAGAAGGCCCTCGGCGACATGAACGGGAAGCTCGTCGAGGCCAAGGGGCGTCTCGCTCTCGCCCAGGCGCGCTACGACGCCGTCGCAAGCGGCGCGGCCGATTCGCTCCCAGAGGTCCTGGCGAGCCCCCTCATCGTCGAGCTCAAGAAGCAGAACGCCGAGATCGAGCGCCAGCACTCGCAGATGTCCGAGCGCTTCAAGCCCGACTGGCCTCCCCTCCAGCAGCTCCAGGAAGAGCTCGACGGCGCTCGCGATAGGCTCCAGCTCGAGACCGATGCCATCGCGCGCCAGGTGCGCTCGGTCGCCAAGGCCGACCTCCAGAAAACGAGGGACGAGGTCGTTAACCTCGACCGTCAGGTCACGGTGCAGAAGGGCGAGGTCCAGCGTGTCGGCCGCGACGCGATCGAGTACTCCGGGCTCAAGGCCGGCATCGAGACGAAGCGGAAGATCCTCGCCGACCTCCTGACGCGCCAGAACGACACCGAGACGACGAACGCGCTCAAGGACAAGAACAGCGGATCGAACATGCGCATCGTCGATCACGCCGAGGTTCCCCGCGCCCCGTTCAAGCCGAACAAGCCGCTGAACCTCTTCCTCTCGCTCGTCTTCGGCCTCGGCCTCGGCGCCGCCGCCGCCCTGCTCCTGAACTATCTCGACAACACCGTCAAGAACGAGCAGGACATCCAGCGCCACGCCGGCGTCCCCGCCCTCGGGTTCATCCCCCTCTACCAGCCGCTCCACGTCGTCGGGCCCGAAGAGTCGACCGCCAACAGCCAGTACGCCGCCGACATGGCCTGCCACGCCGACCCGCGCTCGTCGTTCGCCGAGGCGTTCAAGAGTCTCCGCACGGCGTTCCTCCTCGCCGCTCCCGAGCGCGCGCCCCGCCGGGTCGTCGTAACGTCCTGCGAGCCGCTCGACGGCAAATCGACGGTGATCACGAACCTCGCGATCGCGCTCACCCAGCTCGGACGCGCCGTCGTCATCGTCGACGCCGATCTCCGCCGCCCGCGCGTCCACAAGGTCTTCGGCATCGAGAACGGCGCCGGACTCTCGAGCTTCCTCTCCGGCAACGCCGAGGCCGACGAGATCGTGCGCGAGTCCGGGATCCCCGGGCTCCACGTCGTGACGAGCGGCCCCGTCCCGCCGAACCCGTCGGAGCTGCTCGCGAGCAAGGCGCTCGAGTCGTTCATGGAGAAGCTCGACGCGCAGGGCCCGTTCGACCACATCTTCTTCGACTCCCCGCCGCTCCTCCAGATGGCCGACGCGGTGCTCCTCGCGAACCGCATGGACGCCACGATCCTCGTCGCGCGCGAAGGCCGGACCGTCCATCAGGCGCTCGCCTCCGGCGTCAAGCGCCTCCGCCAATCGCGCGCGATGATCCTCGGCGCCGTCCTGAACGCGGTCGTCGAGCGCTTCGGAAACTACTACTACTACCGCTATCACCGTGACGAGCCCGCCGAACGGCGCAGCATCGCGACCGTCGCGCGCGTCCGCCGCGGCCGCAAGCGGGCGTGACCCCCGACCTCCTTCGCCGTCTCATCCGTTTCGGCGTCGCGTCCCTCATCGTCATCACCCCGCTCCCGTTCGGCTCGGTGCAATCCGGATGGGTGCTCGCGATCGAGCTCGTCGCCGCTGCTCTCGGCTTGCTGGCGATCCTGCTCATCGGCCGCGACGAGACGGCGCGTGCCTCCGTCCCGCGCGGTGCGTTATTGATTTGCGCCGGTGTGATCGCCCTCGGGATCTTCCAGATCATCCCGTGGCCGTTCTCGATCGCGGAGAAGTTCAACCCCACGGCCGAGCTCATGAGGCCGCTCATCCCCTACCTCGGCCTCGACCATCCGCCGGCGGTTACGTGGAGCGTCGCCGCGCCGGAGACGACCGACGCCTTGCTCCGCTTCGTCGCCTACGTGCTCATCGGGCTGGCGGCCGCCGTCGCCTACGACACCTCCCGATCGCGACGGCGGTTCGCCGTCGTCCTCGTCGGCGCCGCCGTCTTCCAGGCCGTCTACGGCTCGGGCGAGTACCTCTCGGGGCACCAGCACATCTTCGGCTTCGCGAAGAAGTACTACCTCGATTCGGCGACGGGGACGTTCATCAACCGCAACCACATGGCGACGATGCTCGCGATGGCGCTGCCGTTTGCGCTGGTGCTCGCGCTTCCCGGCGACGGAGGTTCCTCGCGGCGAGAGCGTTCTTGGCGAGAGCGTTTGGTTGCGACTGGCGACGGCGGTGGACTGCGGAGGTTATTGGCGGTCGGAGCGTCGGCCGTCATCTGGATGGGCCTGCTCCTCTCACATTCGCGCGCCGGACTCCTGGCCGCGCTCGTCGCCGCGGGGATCGTGCTCGTGAGGTTTCGCGGAGTACGGGCGGCGCGCTGGTCGGCAGCGATCGGCGCCGCCGTCCTCCTGATCCTGCTCTCGGCCGAGCTGACCCAGGCGCCGGGCGAGCGCTTCTTCACCGTGAAGGACGACATGCAGTCGAAGGGTGGCCGCCTTACTGTGTGGCGCGACTCAATGGGCCTCGTGAAGCAGCGCCCCCTCCTCGGCTGGGGCTTCGGTACGTTCGAGAGCGCCTTCCCCACAGTCCAGTCGGAGGGGATCGATCTTCTCTACGACCACGCTCATGACGAGTGGGTGGAATGGACGACGGAGGGTGGCGCGCTGGCCTTGGGAGCGGCCGCCGGCCTCCTGATCGTTTCGCTACGGGCGACGAGAAACTCGGGCGCTGGGCGATCGTTCGATGTAGCGTTCAGCGTCGCGTGTCGCGCGGCGATCGTCGCCGTGGCTCTGCATGCGATCTGGGATTTTTCGCTGAGAATGCCGGCGGTCGCCGTTGCGCTTGGAGCTGTGGTCGCACTAGCGCCAAACCAGACGGCGCGCTCAGGTTCGGAGCAGGTAGGAATGCGCAGGATGCGATCTGCATAGCGTGAGCAATGTTGCGTTGGCTTGGTATCGTCGCGATTGGTAGCTTTGCTTGTGCAGCGGTGCTAGGTCATCGCTATGGCGAAGTCTCAATTACCTCATCCCAAAGCGAGTGTTCCTTCGTGGGACCAAAGGGCTGGGCGCTGCGGGCGACCGCAGATCGCTCGTTGAAGGAGGCGGTGGGTTCATTGGAGCGCTCCGAAAAGGATTCACCGTTGGGCGCATACACGCAGAAACTGACCCAAGCACAGGGTCTTCTTCGCTGCGCCATTCGTGCGGACGTTGTCGATGGTCGGGCCATGCGCGCTCTTTCCATGACCCAACTGGAGCTCGAGACCGTTCAGGAACCCTCCCGGCCCGTCGGATATGCCGATCTCTTGGAGATCGCGCAGCAGAGTCGCCCGCGCGACGGCGCGTTCCAAATCGACATCGCGAGCACCTACCTCCGGATAGGAGATGTCGACGTGGCTTCGCCAATTCTCCGCAGCGTCGTAGCCGCGAAACCTGCCCTTGGTCAGCGCGCCGTCGCCGCACTCGATGAGGCCGGAGTCGATCCTCGGGAAATCGCGCGCACCTTGGGAGATGCTCCCGAGGTGCTCTACGCTCTGGAAGGGCCATTCACCGCTCATGGAATGACGGATGCGTTCATCGATGAGTTGGGTCGCTCGGTGTCCGCGGCGCCGGGAGCTGTGATCGACTTTTACGGCGACGTCTGCGAACGTAATGGTCAATGGTCGCGCGCACTCGCTACGCTGGGTTCGATGACTCCGCTTCGCAACCCAGTCGCCGACGCCGCCCGGCTCGCCGTCATAGCCCGGGCAGACCTCGCTCTCGGTAATCCGGAGGAGGCGGAACGCCATGCGTACGACGCCGTGCAGGCCTCGCCACAAAATGCTCGTTACAAGGAGCTACTCGCGGACTGCTCGGCCCGACTAGGCCGAGACGATGCGGCCATCGACGCTCTCACGAAGAGCCTCTCAACGGCTCTCGCCACTGGCACGTCGGCGGGTCAGCGTGGACGACTGTACAGAAAACTCGGTGAAGTCTACGAGCGCAAGGGGGAAGGCGACCGGGCTTACGACGCGTACCGTCGAGCACTCGAGCTCGTTCCTGGGGACCCAATCGCGACGCAACGGCTCAGCCACATTACGAACGAGAAGGTTCCCCAACAATGAACGATCAGACCAAGTCGTTCTCGCCGGCTCTCGGCTTGGCCGTCGTGCTCGTCTGCGCGAGTGTAGGCGTCGCCACCGCGATCGCTCCCGTAGCTGGCGCGCTCGTGCCGCTCGCGCTGCTCATTCTCTTTGGCCTGACGCGATTGAAGCGACCCGCGCTGATCCTTTTCATCGCGTTTCTCGTGATTCAGGATCCGCTCCTTTTCTTCGTCGGAGGACCGGATTCCGGTGCGGGCTACATCATTAAACGGCTCGATGAGCTCTTCCTCTTCTTAATGGCTGCATGGATCCTCGTCACCAACAGGACGGCTCAGCGATCCATCGGCGCGACGAAACTCGGCGTGTGCATCGCGTGCACGTTTCTCGCGATGGGTGTGTCCACGGTCCTGAGAGGGGTGCATTGGCAGCCCAGCCTCATGGACATGTTGCTCTTCTCCAAGCCATTCCTGCTCTTTGCGCTTGGTGCAAGCGTCGTCACTGAACGAGACGAACTCAGAAACGGGCTGCGCATCGCACTCCCCCTGATGCTTGGGGTCGTCGTGTTTGCCGTCGTATTTCTCGTGGCGCCTTCGCTCCAGGAATCCTACCTCGGAGATATGCGCGACATCGACCAACGACTGGGGATGAACTCGGCGCAAGGATTCTTCGACGGACCTGGACCGTACTCCTGGTTTTGCGCGGCGACGTTTGCGGTCGCGTATGCCGCTTACCTCTCCTTCGGGAAAAACCGGTATCTGTACAGTGCGATCACTGCCGCGACGTTCGCGGTGCTGTCGTGGCGGCGGAAGTCGATCGGCGGAATCGTCGCGATGGTCCTCATTGCCACCCTCATCAAGGCCGGGCGCGATTCGGCCAGCCGACGCCGTGCCGTGGCAGTGCTCGTGCTCGGCATTGTCCTTGGCATTTCGATCTTGACGCCGATCGTCGTGTCGCTATGGCAATACACGGTGCACGAATACGGTGGCGATCCGAATTCCATTGCGCGTGTGGCACTTCACTACACGTCGTTCTTGATCGCGAAGGACTACTTCCCGTTCGGTACCGGTTTCGGAACTTTCGGGAGCTATGCTTCGTCGGTGTACTACAGCGAAGTCTATGCGCAATACGGGCTCACCGAAGTGTGGGGGCTGACGCCAGATCATCCGGCGTTCATCACTGACACCTTCTGGCCCATGGTAATGGGCCAAGGCGGAATTGCCGGGCTCGTGCCCTACGTTGCATTCTTCGTCATATTGCTTCGGACGACCTGGCGGGCCGCACGATCGTCCGCCAGCAATGACGAAGATAGATTCCTGTCCGCGTTCACTCTGTTCGTTCTCGTAGCGTCCCTTCTGGAATCGACGTCGAGTCATATCTACGACACATCGATGCAATCTGCTTTTGTCATGATCCCTGCGGGAATGGCGTGGACGCGATTCAGAACGCGGGCCGCGTGACCGACTCCGCCCCGCGAGGGCGGTCGCTTTCGTATGTCGTGTCGGTTGGAATAACGCTCGCCGCGCTCGGATTGTCGCGGCTTCTCTTCAACACGGTCGGCAACCGCACGGTCGGCTTGTCCACAGTCGGCTCAGCGAACATCGCGCTGTCGCTCGCGCTCCTGTGTGGATTGCCCGTGTCCGCAGGCCTGGCGATGGCACTGTCGCGGTTCGTCCCGCTGCTGGACGGCGCTAGGCAGATCACTCGTGCCGTGCGCCTTTCGACGCTCTTGGGAATTGCGAGCACGCTGCCGGTTCTGGCGGTTACCTGTTGGGCGTATGTGCGTACGAGCGTCGACCCTCCGAGTTGGTCGCGTCTTGCGCTGATCGCAGCGTGGGCTCTGATTTATGCCCAGTACGCGATCGGCCGCTCCCTGCTCTTCGCCAGAGGCGCGATTCGCCGGGTTTTGGCACTTGAGATTCTGGGATTCGGGCTGTTTGCATGCGCGCTTGCAGCGACCTTTCATTCGCCTCGCGACTGGTGGTTGCCATTCACTCTGTACCCGCTGCCCATGGCGGGATGGTCGCTATGGCAGAGCTTTTCGTTTCCCTCTGGGGAGCGGACGGTGGCCGAGCGTGACTTCCTTCGCTTTGCGGCGCTCGGGCTTCTGGGATCCGCGGCGGGCCAGGGGATACAGTATGGGAGCACGCTAGCGGGCGCGGCACTGGCGGGACGGGATGGCGCCGGTCTTTGGGCGATCCTTCTAAGCGTAAGCGCGCCCGTGCTCCTGCTACCGAGAAGCTTGAGCACCTCGTACTTGCCTCGGCTGTCGGCTCTCAGTTCCACTGATGGCAATGCGTTCGCCGAAACGTCGCGAGAGCATCAGAGGTTTTCAGGACTCTTGGCGCTGCCCGCGACCATCGGTTTGATGATCGCTGGCCGGACCTTCGGAGAGCGGCTTTTCCCCGCCCCGACGGCGATCGATCCTCTCCCTATCTGGCTCACACTGTGCGTCATGACGTTCGTGACGTGCAGAGGGGAGCCGATCCTTACGGCGATCGCGGCTCGCGGGAAGGCCGGCATCAATGCGGCGGCGGCGCTCGCTGGAGCGGCGATGTGCGCTGCGATCTGGCTGGTCGGCTACCCTCGGGCAGGCCTCCTTCGCGTCGCCGCCGGCCTTGCGGTCTACTCCATAGCTGTTCCACTCGTCGCGGCATTTATCGCTCGCTTCTCGTTGGGTCCGTTGCGGCCGCGGCTGTACGCTCAGGCCTCGGACGGGATCGCGCTGCTTGCCTTACCGCTGATGGTCGCGTGCGGTGAGTCTCGCTGGGTTCTGCTCGCTACTGCACTCGCTACCGCGATTGCAGCGGCCTACGACGCTCGACACCTCATTGGATCCATCCGACGAGTTGCACCTTGAAAGTCCTGATGATCAGCGGTCCACTTCCGTCCCCGTCCCGGCCGGGGAGCCTGGCGCCGGTGGCTCGCCAGATCGCAGCCGTCCAACGACTCGGGGTCGATGTATCCACCGCAGAAATCAACGGGCCGCCGAAGCTCAAGTACCTGACAATACTCCCGACGATCGTCAAGAAAGCGAAAGCTGTCGACTTGGTCCATGCGCACTTTGGCTACTCGGGCTGGGTAGCGCTTGCGCAGCGGTCTCGGCCGGTCGTCATCTCATTCATGGGCAATGATCTTCTCGGGAAGACGATAGGAAGCGGTCGCCGCTCGATCGGAAGCGCGCTCTCGATTGCGCTGAATCAGATGGCCGCACGGCTCGCATCGAGCGCGATCGTCAAGTCGGCTGAGATGGCGTCGATGTTGGAAGGAGTCGACCCGTTCGTCATCCCAAACGGAGTGGATCTCGATGCGTTCGCTCCCATCGATCGGGAGGAAGCTCGGCGGCGCCTGGGTTGGCCGACGGACAGACTTATCGCTCTCTTCCCAGGAAACCCCGACTTCCCAAACAAGGGTTATTCCGTCTTTGCGGGCGCAGCCGCCACGGCCGCAGACATTCTCGGTCAACCGGTTGAGACGAGAGTTCTGTGGGGAATCCAGCCCGATCTTGTTCCAATCGTGATGTCGGCGACAGACGCGTTGGTTCTAGCGTCGCAGACAGAAGGTTCGCCCAACGTCGTCAAGGAGGCGCTCGCCTGCGAACTTCCCGTCGTCGCGACGCGCGTGGGTGATGTGCCATGGCTTCTGGACGGTGCGGAAGGGTGCTTCTTGACCGATCGTGAACCTGGGCCGATGGGCAGAGCGCTCGCACGCGCGCTCAGCTGTGGGCGCCTGAACTGCGGCCGACGAATCTTGCGGGAGAGAGGACTTGACGACGCGAGCGTCGCCAGACGAATCGTCGCCGTTTATGATGGCGTGCTCAAGAAGGTGTCGGCGTGAGTATCGAGCAGGCGATCTTCGGACGACTCATTTTGCCGCTTGCGTACCGGGCCACGGACGATCGCCGACTGCGCGACATTCCACCGCTGTTGGCGTCTGAGCGATGGGAACCCGAGAGACTGCGTGAGGCTCAGCTTTCCAAGCTGCGGACGCTTCTTGTGCGCGCGGACGCCCACGTACCCTACTATCGTGAATTGTTTCGAGATCTGTCGTTCGACCCGAACGAAACCCGGTCCGGCGATCTTGGTCGCTTGCCGGTCCTCACGCGGGAGATCATCAAAGAACGGCTTCCTGACCTGCGAGACGAGTCGATCCTCGACGTTGACGTCGTGCGCGACGCCACGGGAGGCTCGACCGGCACGCCGATGGAGTTCTTCCACGATAGGCGATACCGCGCCCTCGCCGTCGCGTCGGCGTACCGCACACGAATGTGGGCCGGCTGGCGGCCTGGTGCGCGGATGGCATGGATTTGGGGCGCCCCGCAGGAAACACGTGCTTGGACGACTCCCAGGGGTCGCGCGATCGGATGGGCCAACCGCAACATCTATTTCGATGCTTTCAGTGCAGGTCGCCGCGAGATGACGGCTTGGGCGGATCGCATCCGGCGGTTTTCTCCGGAGTTCGTCTATGGGTATGCAAGCTCGATTGCGTATTTCGCTCAGCACTTGAGCGATCGCGGCGACACGATTTCTGGAATCCGGGGCGTGTTTTCCACCGCGGAACGCCTTCACGGCTGGCAGCGATCGATTATCGAAAGCGTGCTGGGCGCTAAGGTCTATGACCACTACGGAAGCCGCGAGGTTAAGTCGATCGCAGCGCAATGCGAAGCGGGAAACCTGCACGTACTCGCTGACATGAACGTGGTCGACGTGGAGGAGCCCGGAACAGAAGGGTCACCGCTGGTCATTACGTGTCTCGACAATCATGCGATGCCCTTCGTTCGATACAGGATTGGAGACGTTGGCCGACTGCGACCTGGTCTGTGTTCCTGCGGTCGCACGTTGCCCATGATGGATCTCGACATCGGACGCGAGACTGACATCTTCGTCACACCGGAAGGTCGGCATTTCCACGGCGAGTATTTCACCCACTTGTTCTACGGAGTGAGCGGCGTCGCGCGGTTCCAGTTCTACCAGCCGGCGGTAGAGAAGGTAATCCTCCGCTTCGTCCCCGAGCCATCCTTCGATGCCTCGACGCGCGCCACACTCGAGAGCTTCCAGGAGAGGGTGCGCAAGGACATCAGCCCATCGCTCGCGCTCGAACTGGCAGCGGTCAAGGACATCCCACTAAGCCCGACCGGCAAATTCCGGTTCACGTGGTCGGACGTTAGCGTCGGCCGACCGGACCCGACGGCGCGCCCATGAGACCTGTCGTCGCCTTGGCGCGCGATCCCGCAGCGACGTATCCTCTGCGGACGCCGTTCGACCCGCATGTGAAGTATCCGGAGATGGCTTCGACGACTTGGGCGGCGCACACCGCCGACGAGCCGAATGCGCCCTACGCTCTCGTCCGAGAGTGCCTGCGGCATCTTGGGCTCGACGCCGAACGCTTCGGAACCCCTACGTGGAATCCCCTGCAAACCATCGTTTCCCAGGGGTCGCGCGTCGTCATCAAACCGAACTTCGTCCTTCACGAGCGCGGTGCACAACGCGGCCGCCATTGCCTCGTCACGCACGCCTCCGTTCTGCGAGCGGTTATCGATTATGTCTTACTGGCCGGAGGGAGGTCGTGCCGAATCGCGATCGTCGACGCGCCGTTGCAGCAAGCGGAGTTCGACGCGCTCCTCCGAGATTCCGGAATGAACGAGGTCATCGCGCACTATCGTGCGAACGCCGGCATCGAGATCGAGACGATCGACCTTCGTCGCACCCGCGTGGCCGTCGACGAGCACCGCGTCATTCGCTCACAACATTCACTGCCGGGAGATCCGCGCGGCTATGCGATCGTTCGGCTTAACCGGTCTAGCGCCCTCGAGCCGATTACAAGAGAGGACACGCGGTTTGCGGTTACCGACTATGACAAATCCGAGATGACGAAGCATCACGGTCGGGGCCGCCATGAGTATCTGATTTCCCGGTCCGTCCTCGAGGCAGATACGTTCATCAACGTCCCGAAACTCAAGACCCATCAGAAGGTCGGGGTGACGCTGGCGTTGAAGAACCTCGTCGGCATCAACGGCAGTAAGGATTGGCTGCCGCACTATCGTCCCGGCGCACCGGCTTCGGGCGGCGACGAGTTTCCGTCTCGAAACGTCGTGAGCTCCCTCCACAGCCGTGTTCGAGCGGCGTTGCAGGGCCGGAGTCCGCGCGCCATGCGGACTGCGCAAGCAATTTGGCATGCGTACCGACGCTGGCTGGAACCTGAGCGTGCCCCGGGTGATCAGGAAACGGGAAATCGGACGCTCAGCGGCGCTTGGTACGGAAACGACACCACTTGGCGGATGGTCCTCGATCTCAACCGCGCACTCTTCCATGCTTCACCCGACGGATCAATGGAGGCGCGGCGGACATTTCGCTATCTGGCACTGATCGATGGCATCGTCGGGGGCGATGGTGACGGGCCGCTCTCGCCACACCCGAGGCATGCCGGACTCATCGCGGCGAGTTCCGATCCCGTCGCCCTCGACCGTGTTTGCGCTGCCATCATGGGATTCGACCCGGACCGGATGCCAATGCTCCGCGAGGCGCTCAGATCTTCGCCGTTCCCGATCACGACACTCGACGGCGCGCAGGGGCCGGAAGTGCGGGCCGGGTCGGGCGACTGGTCGGAATGGAACCTCGGCTTTCGGCCGGCCCCCGGATGGACCGGGCAGGTTGAGCGGCCGGCTACGGATACGGTCGGCGCCCGCGCCGCCCGCTAAGTCGATCTCGACTCCTCACGAAGCGTCGAGGCACCGCAAGGCCCCGGCCGCGAGCCTCCGATGAATGCCTCGTGCCACATCTCGAACGAGATCAGGGTGAAAAGTTGCCAATGCAGGTCTCGACGCCCATTGCGATGCAAGGTGAAGAGAGACCGAATCTCTTCAGGCCGCGCGAACTCCGAACACGCGGATCCGGACGAGGACAGGCGCTCTTCCACGTCGGCCAGTTGCCCGCCGCGAAGCCATTCGGACAGGGGTGTCTCGAACGCGATCTTAGGGCGACTGGCATATGCCGGGGGTAACCAGCGAGCCATCGCGCGCTTCAACACCCACTTACCAGATCGACCCCGGATCTTGAGCCGGGTGGGGATGCTCTCCGCGTAACTCATTAGATCGAGATCGAGGAACGGTACTCTCGCCTCAAGGGAGACCGCCATCGACATCTTGTCGGTGTACATGAGGAGATTGTCGGGCAGAGAAAATCGAGCGTCGACGTAGAGCATCTGCGCAAGCCCGTCCTGGTCCGCGACATCGGCCTGCCAGTAGCCCACGGCTTCTTCCGCGGCGCGCTCGCCCCGCCCGCCATCCTTCAGAAGACGTGCCCGAGCTTCGCCATTCAAGGTCGAATAGACGGCGCGAAGCCGCGCGGCGGCGGAGCTCTCGGCCAGTCCATGTACGGCCCGCTTCAGTCTCTCGTTACGCGGCAGTCGATCCACGAGTGGAAGGAGGACTGTCGACCGCAACAGTGACGGGATACTTCGGACCAGTCCGCCCCATCGCTCACCGAAATGCCTCGGGTAGCCGGCGAAAGGCTCATCCGCCCCCTGCCCCGTGAGAACCACCTTCACGTGTTCACGCGCGAGCCGGCAGACCTCCATCAGTGGGAGGGTCGACGACGTGGCGATTGGCTCTTCCAACAAACGCGCCGATCGTGCCAGCGCACCTGCATAGTCCGTCGCCGAGAGCACGACATCGTGATGTTCCGCACCGAGGCGCGCAGCGGTGGCATGAGCGGCAGCGCGCTCATCGCGATCGAAAGCCCCATCGAATCCGACGGTAAACGTCTGAGGTGCTCGACCGAGGACGTGACGCATGATTGTCACGAGCGCGGTAGAGTCAACGCCCCCACTGAGAAGGACTCCAACCGGCACGTCCGCTACTCGCTGGCGGTCGACCGCGGCTGTGAGACGTGCCGCCAGTTCCTCGACGATCTCATCCGTCCGAACAGCGGAGAGATCGATTCTTCGCGTGCGATGAAACCGGTGAACGCGGACCTTGCCGTCCTCGACGACCATTGCGTGACCGGGACGAAGCTTCTTGATGCCGCGGAAGGCGGTCCACGGCGAAGGCACGAAGCGAAACGTGAAAAAAAGTTCGAGCCCTTCAGGGTCGACTGATCGTTCCACGGATGGATCCGCGAGAATGGCCCGAATTTCCGAGGCAAAGGACAGCTCGCTTCCTGTGTCCCTCACGTAAAGTGGCTTGATCCCGAATGGATCTCGAGCAACCACGAGCCGCCGGGACCTCGAATCCCAGATCGCAAGACCGAACATTCCGTTCAAGCGCGCGAGACACTCGAGTCCCCATTCCTCGTAGGCGTGCAGCGGGATTTCGCTATCCGAACGCGTCTTGAAGACGTGGCCATTCGCTTCCAGCTCGTTGCGGAGTTCCCTGAAGTTGTAGATCTCCCCGTTCACGACGATGTGAATGGTGCCGTCCTCGTTGGAGATCGGTTGGCGACCGCCCGCGAGATCGATGATGCTGAGCCGACGCATGCCGAGACCCGCATCGCCATCGATGAACAACCCGTCGTCGTCGGGCCCCCTGTGGACCATTGCATCGGTCATCGACTGAAGGAGGCGGGGGTCGGCGGGGCGTCGTGTCCGGTAGTTGAAGACGCCGCAAATGCCGCACATGCGCGGGTCAACGCTAACATGCGGCAAGGTCGCGTGCCGTGTTCTTTGGGAGGAATCATCACTAGGGACATTCGTGTGTCGTTCAGGTTGAGAACGCGGCGGAACAAAGGTGCCATCCACCGGACTGATCGAAGAGACCTCTAGAATGCGGCTCATGCCCTCCCGCGCATTCTTCCTCGGCGTCCCGCTCGATCTCTTGACGATGGATGAGTCGGTCGAGCGGTGCGCGGCGCTCATCCGCGAGGGGCGTCCGGTGCAGCACGTCGTCATCAACGCGGGAAAGTGCGTCCTCATGGAGGACGATCCGGGCGTGCGCGAGATCGTGCGGCATTGCGAGATCGTCAACGCCGACGGTCAGAGTGTCGTGTGGGGGGCGCGCTTCCTCGGCATCAAGGCGCCGGAGCGCGTCGCCGGCATCGACCTCATGGGGCGGATGATCGAGCGGTGCGAGCGCGAGGGCTGGCCGGTCTATCTCCTCGGCGCGAAGGACGAGGTCCTCGCAGCTTTCGTCGCGGAGGCGCGGCGGCGCCATCCCCGGCTCGTCGTCGCCGGCGCGCGGAACGGATACTTCTCCGCCGACCAAGAAGTCGGCATAGCGGAGACGATCCGTAATTCGGGCGCACGTCTCCTGCTGGTCGGGATTTCGAGTCCGAAGAAGGAGCGATTTCTCGCGGAGCATTTGCCGCGGATGGGCGCAGTGTTGGCGATGGGCGTCGGCGGCAGCTTCGACGTTTGGGCCGGAAAGACGCGCCGGGCGCCGATGTGGATGCAGAAGGCCGGCCTCGAGTGGTTCTATCGCTTCGCTCAGGAACCGGGGCGCATGTGGCGGCGTTACCTGATCGGCAACCTCAGGTTCGGTGCTCTCGTGCTTCGTGCGCGGTTCGGAGCGCGATCCGCCGAATGAAATCCTTTCGACCTCGGTTAGAATCCGCGCCGTGATCAGCCAGCGTGCCAGGCAGGCGTCGTACCTCCTCGGCCTCGTCGACGCGATGCTCTTGGTGCTGGCGCTTCTCCTCGCGTTTGCTGTCCGCTCGCTGATTCCCTTCCCCTGGCTCCGTGACGGTCTAGGGATGGATTTGCCGGTCCACACCTGGCTTCTCACGCTCGGCATCCCGATCTATTGGCTCTTGGCCTACGGGCACAAGCTCTACGACCCCACGTCGCTCCGTGGCAAGGCATCGACGACAGCCGCGCTCCTCTGGGTCTTCGGGTACTTGACGGCAATCCTCGGCCTCGCGATCTTCATCTTCCAGGTCAAGGCATACTCGCGCGCGATCTTCTTCCTGTTCCTGGGCCTCGGCTTTCTGCTCGTAACGGCGACGCGCATCGCGATCCTGTGGTTCGGTAAGCACACCGGCCGCGACGCTGCCGACATCCGCAACGTCGTGATCGTCGGAACGGGCCCCGAGGCGCTCGAGATGCGTGCAAAGCTCGAAGCGCACAACGAGTTGGGGATGCGCGTGGTGGGCCATCTCCCCGGGCCGTTCCCCGCGCCGATGAGCGTCGAGCCCGAGGAGGTCGTCGGAAAGCTGTCGGACCTGAAGCAGATCCTCTCGGAACGCGTCGTTGACGACGTCGTCTTCGGGATCCCCGTCGTCGAGGCGCTCTCGTGCGAGCGCGAGATCGCGTGGTGCGAGGAAGTCGGGGTCACCGTTCACCTGCGTGCCGATCTCGTGCGCACGCTCTTCGCACGGATGTATCCGACCGATCTCGACGGGACGCCGATGCTCACGGTCTCCGCGACGCCACGGCAGCCGGCGGCGCTCCTCTTGAAGCGGACGACGGATCTCGTCACCTCGGTCGCGGCCCTCGCCGTCTTGTCGCCGGTCTTCCTCGTCACCGCGATCCTGGTGAGGCTGACGTCGCCGGGAACGATCTTCTTCCGGCAGACGCGCGTGGGCTTGAACGGGCGCAAGTTCACGCTCTACAAGTTCCGGTCGATGTACCGCGATGCGGAAACACGCAAAGCCGCACTCGAGCACCGAAACGAGATGACTGGGCCGGTGTTCAAGATCAAGGACGATCCGCGCATCACGCCGGTCGGCAAGTGGATCCGCCGCTTCTCGATCGACGAGATCCCGCAGTTCTGGAACGTGCTCAAGGGCGACATGAGTCTCGTGGGCCCCCGGCCTCCGATCCCCGAGGAGGTCAAGAAGTACGAGCGATGGCAGCGCCGGCGCCTCTCGATGAAACCGGGGATCACCTGCCTCTGGCAGGTCTCCGGACGGAACGGCGTGGACTTCGAGAACTGGATGCGTCTGGATCTCGCCTATATCGATACGTGGTCGCTCCGCCTCGACGTCCAGATCCTGCTCCGCACGGTGCCGGTGGTTCTGACGGCGAGGGGCGCGCACTGAGGGCAGGTCGATGTTGGGCCTGCTCCGCTCTCTCGCCCGTGCCGCCGTCAGGCGCGACGACGCATCCCGCTTCCAGCTCCTGACCGACTTCGGGGCGAAGGTGTTCCCGAAGTACCGCTTCCACTGGCCGCAGATGGACTGGTGGAACGACGCGGAATTCAACGCCTACCTTGCGAAAATCGGCGAGCTTCCGAGCTTCAACACCGAGCGGAAGTGGACCCTCGCCCAACTCCTGCGCCTCGTGGCCCACGTCCCAGGCGACACTGCCGAATGCGGCGTCAACCTCGGGGCGTCTTCGTACCTGATTTGCCGAGCCAACGCGGCGAGCCGGCAGGAGAAGTGGCATCACGGCTTCGACTCGTTCGAAGGCCTCTCGCAGCCAGGCGCGCAAGACGGCTCATTCTGGAAGGGCGGAGACCTGGCGGTTTCGCTCGAGACCGCCGCCGCGAATCTGGCCGGGTTTTCGCGGTGCCGCCTCTACAAGGGCTGGATCCCTGAGCGGTTCCCGGAGGTCGCCGGCCGGTCGTTCTCCTTCGTCCATGTCGACGTCGACATCTACGAGCCGACAAAAGCGAGCGTCGAGTTCTTCTACCCGCGGTTGGCCGTAGGTGGGCTCCTCGTCTGCGACGACTACGGCTTCACGACGTGCCCCGGCGCGACACGGTCCATCGACGAGTTCCTGAAGGACAAGCCGGAAAAGATGATCGCGCTTGCGGACGGGGGTGGCGTCTTCATCAAGGGCGTGCGGGTGTGACGAGGAAGCTGCTTGTCGCGTTGATTCTCGGGCTGGCGACGCTCTCCGCGCGCGCCCAGGAGATCTCCCCTCTCGAGCCACCCGATACCTCGCGCTACTTGCAGTGGGGACCGCTCCGGGTCCGGCCCGGCCTCATCATCCCGACGTTCGGTTATGACGACAACGTCTACGCGATCCCGAACGACTCGACGTTTCCCAGGTTGGGCACCTACTTCGTCGCGCTCGCGCCACGAGCCGAGGGCCTGGTGCTCTTCAAGCACTGGGCGTTTCTCACTTTCGACGAGAAGCTCGAGTTCTACCTGTACGCCCCCGTCAAGAACAGCGACAGCTATCCGGTCGCGCTCCAGAAGGCTATCGAACAGACGAACCTGAACTACTTCAACCAGTACGGCACGGCGCGCCTCACCGTCCCGTTCCGCCGCATCGGCATCTACTGGGACTTCGGCTTCAACCGCACGCGCGACCGGCCCTACGACGCGCAGTCGATCCGTCCGATCCGGAAGGAATACCCGCTCGGGATCGGGCTCGTCACGAAGTTCGGCTGGCGGACCGATTCCGAGATCGGGGTCTTCAGCACCCGCATGAATGCGGAGTTATCCAACGACCCATGCGAGGCGCCCGGAGCCGGGTGCGCCACCGTCGCCCAGGTCAACAACCGGACGGAGAGCGGCGCGCGCTGGAAGGCGCGCTACTTGATGTTCGGGCGCACGCGGCTGCTCGTCGACGTGGGGGCGCGAAAGATCGACTTCGACGATCCCGTGACCGCCGCGCACCGGAACGGCGACGAGAGGCGCTTCACCGCCGGCCTCGACTTCGGTCTCGGCGGGCGCATCTTCGGGAACTTCCACGTCGGAGAAGCAACGTTCGATCTCACCGATCCGACACAAGCGGACTTCCGCGGCGTGGTCGCCGACGTCGCGCTCGGCTACGACTTCGGATCGTCGGGGAGCCGGGTCATCGTGACCGGAACGCGCGACGTCCGATACTCGATCTACGACGTCAGCCCCCTCTACCTCTACACGGGGGGCGACGCGACGTTCATCAAGTACTTCAACCGCTTCATCGGGATGGAAATCTCCGGCGGGCTGGCCGCGCTGGACTTTCTCGGCAGCGACCGAGTCGACGACATCACCACTGGCGGCGCCGGCATCCGCTTCCGGGTCTCGGAGAACGACCTCGGGAGGCGTGTCGAGTACGCCTTCCGCTATACGAGGACGAAGATCGATTCGAGTGTTGCGACGAACAACCAGAACCGCGGAACGGTCGGTTTCGGCGTCACCGTCGGGTACTGAAGGGAAAGGAAAGGCGAATGCTAGACTCAGGCGCCATGCTCGCGCTCCTGGCCACCGTTCTCCTTGCACAGGCTACACCTCCGCCCTCGGCCGAGCCTCCGCCTTCGGCGGAGCCGCCGCAGGTGCTGGAGGCGCGGCCGATCGAGACGCCGTCGATCACCGCAATCGAGAAGCGCGGCGGAACCGACTACAAGATCGGCCGTCAGGACCTGCTCGAGCTGTCGGTCTTCGACCTCAAGGAGCTCGATCAGACCGTCCGCGTCGCGGACGACGGATCGATCACGCTGCCGCTCCTCGGGCGGCTGCAGGTCGCCGGCCTCACGAAGGGCGATCTCGAAGCGACGATCGCGCGCCTCCTCGAGGAGCGCTACGTCAGGAACCCGCAGGTCACGATCTTCGTGAAGGAGTACGTCTCGAAGAAGGTCGCGGTCTCCGGCGCCGTGAAGAAGCCCGACACCTACGAGATGCTCGGCCAGAAGACCCTGCTCGAGATGATCTCGCTCGCCGGCGGCCTCGACAAGGATCTCGGGAAAGAGATCGTCATCTTCCGCTCGAAGGACGACGGCGACGCCGAGCGCCTCTCGATCGACCTCGACAAGCTCGTCTACGAGGCCGACCCGTCGCTCAACGTCCTCGTCATGCCCGGCGACATCGTCTACGTCCCCTCGGTCGAGAAGGTGCGCATCTTCGTGACCGGTGCCGTCAGGACGCCGAACCTCTACGAGGTGCCGCGCTCCGAGCCGGTGACGGTCCTGAAGGCGGTCACCCTCGCGGGCGGCACGACCGATCGCGCCTCCGAGTCGCGCGTGCAGATCATCCGCACCGATGCCGACGGTCGTCGCATCACGATCCCGGTCAACCTCAAGAAGGTGAAGCGCGGGAAGGCCGAAGATCCGGTCCTCATGCGCGACGACCTCGTGCTCGTTCCCGAGTCGTTCTTCTGATGTCCGAGAGGGAGCGCGCCCGCGACCTCCGCGACTACTGGAGCATCCTCCAGAGGCGCCGCGGGGTGATCGCGCTCTGCGCGGCCGCGGTCACGCTCGCAACACTCGTCGGGTCGTTCCTCGTGACCCCGCTCTACCGGTCGACGGCGACGGTGCAGATCGAGCGGCAGAACCCCGACATCCTGAACGTCCGCGAGCTGGGCTCGCTCGACTACTCGTTCGCCGCCTACGCCGATTTCTACCAGACGCAGTACCGGATCCTGTCGTCCGACGCGGTCGCCCGGAAGACGGTCGCGCGGCTCGGCCTCGTCTCCCATCCGCTCTTCGCGGTGGGCGACAGCCGTCCCACGCTGTGGTCGCGGTTCCGCGCGATGCTCCCCGGGACGGTGCCGAAGGTTCCCACGGATCCCGAGGACGTCGCGGCCAAGCAGCTCCTGAAAGGACTCGAGATCGCCCCGATCCGGAACTCGCACCTCGTCGCGGTGTCGTGGGTCGCTCCCGATCCGGTGCTCGCCTCCGACATCGCGAACGCCGTCGTCGACGCGTACATCGGGTTCAACATCGAGTCGAGCTATACGACGAGCGATCAAGCATCGGAGTTCCTCGTCGACCAGATCGCGGCGCTCAAGAAGGAGATCGTCGACCTCGAGGCGAAGCTCCAAGGGTACGGCGAGGCGAAGCGCATCGTCTCCGCCGACGACGCGACCAACATCACGATGAAGGCGCTCTCCGACATCGCGACGAAGCGCACCGAGGCGCGCACCGTGCTCGCGCAGAAGGAGGCTGCCTACAAGGCCGCGCTCGCGACGCCGGCCGCCGCCCTCCCGGAAGCGCAGAAGTCCGAGCTCATCGCGCGCCTGAAGCAGGAGTACGCCTCCTACGAAGCCGAGTACTCGGAGAAGTCGAAGCTGTTCAAGGACGAGTGGCCCGGCATGCAGCAGCTCAAGTCGAAGATGGAGCAGGCGGAGACCCGCCTCGACCTCGAGACCGAGGAGATCGGGACCAACGTGCGGCGCGCGGCGGAATCCGAGTACCGTCAGGCGCTCGAAGAGGTCCGCGGCCTCGGCGCGCTCCTCGACGATCAGCAGGAGGCCGCGCAGAGCTTGAAGCGCGACGCGGTCGAGTTCAAGAGCCTCCTCTCCGACGTGCAGAAGAAGCGCGAGACGCTGGACGCGCTCATGAAACGGCAGAACGAGATGGCGCTGACGACGCGCCTCAAGGATCTGGACGCGACGTCGTCGAACATCCGCGTCGTCGATCGCGCCCGGCCGGCACCGGCGCCGTTCCGCCCGAACAAGAAGCTCAACTTGATCCTCGGGCTCCTCGTGGGCGTCGGGCTCGGGATCGGCGCGGCGCTCTTCCTCGACTATCTCGACAACACGGTCGGCAACGCCGCGGAGATCGACCGCCTGATCCACCTCCCCGTCCTCGCCGCCGTGCCGCACCACGGCGCGGCGTCGGCGAAGCTCTCGGTCGCCGAGACGGTCGATCTCGTCGCCCATCGCGACCGCAAGGCGCCGGCGTCCGAGGCGTATCGCGAGCTGCGCACCGGGCTCCTCCTCTCGAATCCCGGGCACCCGCCCCGCCAGATCATGGTGACGAGCGCGATCCCCGAGGACGGCAAGTCCTCGACGGTCATGAACCTCGCCGTCGTCCTCGCGCAATCGGGGCGGCGCGTGCTCCTGGTCGACGCCGATCTGAGGCGCCCGCGCCTCCACCGCGTCTTCGGCGTCGATCCGTCGCGTGGCCTCTCGAGCATCCTCTCCGGTCTCGAGGCCGACCCGGTCGCCCTCGCGCAGAAGACCTCGGTCGAAGGGCTCTCGGTCCTCGTGAGCGGCCCGGTGCCTCCGGATCCCTCCGAGCTGCTCGACTCGCCGACGTTCGCAGGGCTCGGCCCCAAGCTCCTCGCCGCCGGGTTCGACCACATCCTCTACGACTCCCCGCCCGCGCTCGCAGTCGCCGATCCGGTCATCGTCGCGTCGGTCGTCGAGGCGTCGGTCCTCGTCTGCCGCGCGGGCCGCACGCCGCGGGAATCGCTGCAGCGCGCGCATCAGAAGTTCGTGCAGGCGGGGATCAAGCCGATCGGGGTTGTCCTGAACGACGTCGACACGAGCCGTCCGGGCTACGGAACCTACGCCTACTACGGGCACTCGGACGAGCGGGAGAAGTCGACGGCGAACGGTTGATCCTCCTCGAGATCGGTCTCGTCCTCATCCTCCTCGCGGCGCCCCTGCCGTTCGGCGCCGTCGGTCCCGCCGGTCGCGCCGCCCTCGAGATCGGTGCGCTCACGCTCACGGCGCTCTGGGCGGTTCTCGCGCTCACGCGTCCCGTCGCCCTTCCGCCTCGCGCCGCCCGCGTGGCGATCGTCGCCCTTCTCGGATTGGCGGCGCTGCAGGCCGTTCCGCTCGGGCACGGCGTCGTCCAAGCCTTGTCACCGCGTGCGGAGGCGCTCCGGGCGGGGCTCGATCCCGCAGCGGCGGCGACGCTGTCGCTCGCTCCCGGGGCGACGGCGTCGGCGCTCAGGACCGGCGCCGCGCTCGCCGGGATCCTCCTCGTCGCCACCTCGGTCGCCGCCGAGCGCGGCGCGACGCGGCTCGCCTTGGCGGGGCTCGTGTCGGCGGCGTTCCAGGGGCTGTACGGCCTCCTCGCCCTCGCCTCGGGGCACGCGCGGATCTGGAACGTCGCGAAGACCGCGTATCTCGACAGCGCGACCGGGACGTTCGTCAACAAGAACCACTTCGCCGGTTTCCTCGCCGCGACGATCCCGATGGGGATCGGCCTGGCCGTGCTCGCCGGGCGGGAGGCGCGTGCCCTCGGCCGGCGCCGGCGCGGCCTCCTCCTCGCCTTCGGTCCCGGCGGCACCCGCGCGCTCTTCCTCGTTCTCTTGCTCCTTCCCGCGCTCGGCGGATTGCTCCTCTCGTTCTCGCGGGCGGGGATCGCGCTCGGCCTCGCGGGCGCGGCGGCGACCGCCTTCCTCTCGATCTCCGCCCGCCCTCGCACCCGCATCGCCGCGATCGTACTCGTCGTCGCGATCGCCGCGGTTCCCCTCGTCGATCTCGGCGCCGAGCGGCTGGCCGGGCGGTACGCGACGAGCGGATCCGACCTCGGCGCCGCCGGCGGCCGCGGCACCGTCTGGCTCGGCACGCTCGCGATCGTCCGGGCGTTCCCCGCGACCGGCTGCGGGTTCGGCTCCTTCACGTGGGTCTTCCCCGTCTTCAGCGATCCGGAGGTCCGCCTCCACTACACGCACGCGCACAACGATCTCCTCCAGCTGGGCGCCGAAGGGGGAATCGGAGCCTGGATCTTGCTCGGTGCGCTGCTCGCAGCGCTCGCGGGCGCGGGGCGCCTCGCCCTCCGGAGCGACCCGAGCCCGGTCGTGATCGGCGCCGCGGCGGGGCTCGCGGCGATCCTGCTCCACGGCCTCGTCGACTTCGACTTCCACATCCCCGCGGATGCGGCGATCGCCGCCGTGCTCGCGGGCATTCTCTTCGGTACGGCATGGAACGCGCGCCCCTGAGGCTCGTCCGCGACGATCCCCGTCCGAAGCGCTCGCCGCGAGCGGCCGCGCTCGGTCTCGCCGTGCTCGCCACGGGCACGGTAGCGACCTTCCTCGGCGCCGATGCGTCGCGCCACGCGCCGGACCCGGCCGAGCTCGCCGAGTCCGCGCTCGCCGCAACGCTCTCGGGAGCCGATCCGTCGGCGGCGGAGGCCGCGATCGCCCGCCTGCGCGCGCGCCTCGCCGCGGTGCCTCTCGATCCCACCGCGCGCACCGCCTTGGCGAACCTCACCATCGAGGCCGCGGGCGCGAGCGACGCTCGGGAGCTTGCGGCGGCCCAGGCGCTCACCGCGACCCGGCTCGCGCCCTCGGACGCTGTCGTCGCGCGAGCCGCCGCGCGGGTTCTCGCCCGCTGCGGGCGCGAGGTCGATGCCCTCGCCACGGTGCGTACCGCGTTCCGGTATGCCCCCGATCAGGCGGCGATCGCCCTCGCCGACGTCGAGCCGTTCGTTTCCGACTCGTCGATCGAGGGCGGGATCCCGGAGACTCCCGCCGCCTGGCTCGCCTGGTCGATCCGCCTCCGCACGATGGGACGCGAGCAGGAGGCGGACGACCGGCTGGCCTCGCTCCTCGGACGGTGGCCCGACGACCCGAGAGCGCTCCTCGTCGCCGCGGGCGTGGCAGCGGGGCGCGACCGGCTCGACGAGATCGATCGGCTCCTCCCCGCATCGCGCACGCTGCCGGAAGCGCGCGAGACCGCGGCGCTCTTCGCGTATCGTGCGCGCGCCCGCGCGGGACGTGACGACGCCGACGGCGCGCGGGCCGACGCGGCACACGCGCTCGCCCTGGACGGCGACGGCATCGCCACGGCGGTCGCGTGCGGCGACGCGCTCATGACGATCGACCCCTCGCAGGCGCGCCGCCTGTGGACCGGCGCCGTCTACCGCTTGGAAGCCCTCGGCGCCGGGGGCGACAGCCTGTTGTGGGTCCGCTTCCGTCTCGCCCGCCTCGACGACCGCGAAGGGCGCGGGGCGGATGCGCTCAGGACCTGGCGTAGCATTCTCGCCGCCCGTCCCGACAGCGAGGAAGCGCAGCGTCGCGTGCGGGAGCTGAGCGGAGGAAGCGTCCGATGAGCCGGCTGAGCGTCGTCATCCCGGTGTACAACGAAGAGCGGACGGTCGCGTCCCTCGTCGCGTCAGTGCTCGGCGTGCCGCTTCCGGACGGCGTCGAGCGCGAGATCGTGGTCGTCGACGACGGGTCGACCGACGGGACTCGGGGAGCGCTCGCGGGGCTCACCGTCGATCCGCGCGTCCGCCTCTTCGCGCAGGACATGAACCGCGGGAAGGGGGCTGCGCTCCGCCGCGGATTCGCGGAAGCGACCGGCGACTTCACGATCGTGCAGGACGCCGATCTCGAATACGACCCTCGCGAGTACGCGAAGCTCTTGGCACCGATCCTCGAGGGGAAGGCCGACGTGGTGTTCGGCTCGCGGTTCGCCGGGAGCGAGGCGCGCCGCGTGCTCTTCTTCTGGCACATGGTCGGCAACCGCGTCCTCACGCTGCTCTCGAACATGACGACGAACCTCAACCTCACCGACATGGAGACCTGCTACAAGCTCTTCCGGACGGACGTCCTGCGGCGGATCCGCATCGAGGAGGACCGCTTCGGGTTCGAGCCGGAGATCACGGCGAAGGTCGCGCGGCTGAACGTGAGGATCTTCGAGGTCGGGATCAGCTACTCGGGACGCACCTACGAGGAAGGCAAGAAGATCGGCTGGAAGGACGGCGTGCGGGCGCTGTGGTGCATTCTGAAGTACGGAGTCGGTAGCTCGTAGTCGGTAGTTCTCATCGCCGCTTCGCTTCCCTGTACGCGCGCGAGATGACCGCGCCGCCGATGACGGCGATGATCGCGGCGGGCGCGAGGTACCCGGCGACGTTCAATCCGGGGCGGGCGCTGGCCGCACCCTCGGCCTGCATCGCCGCCAGAAGCGCGAGGATTCCGACGAGAAAGCCCCAGAGCGCCGCCGCGCTGAAGTAGGTCACCCGGATCCTGCCGCTCCGCATGCTTCGGGACGCGTGGCGCTGCGAAGTCGCTTCGCTATACTCGGGACGTTCGTCGGCTGCAGTCATCCGGCCCCCTCTGGATGTCCGCGGCGCGGACCTTTCGTTCCTTGCTGTGTTAGACCGTACGGGGCTGATGGAGGCCGGTCAACGGTGTTTTTTGATTCGAGGGGACAGACGCGATTTCTTGCGGTGCTCTTGACCGCGCTCCTCGTGTCTCCGTTGCCTGCAGCGGCGAAGTCTAAAAAAGTTCAACCCGCGCCGGGCAGCACGCTGACGGGCAAGATCACCGGCAGCGACGGCAAGCCGCTCCGCGGCGCGGTCGTTCTGGTCCACTCGCTCGACAGCGAAGCGTCGTGGACGAGCGCTCCGGCCGACCGCCGCGGCAAGTACGTCGTCAAAGGAATGCACTACGGCTGGGCCGAGGTGACCGTCAAGACGGAAACAGGCTCGT
The DNA here is from genome assembly GCA_036275915.1 of Candidatus Polarisedimenticolaceae bacterium. Lineage (NCBI taxonomy): Bacteria > Pseudomonadati > Acidobacteriota > Candidatus Polarisedimenticolia > Candidatus Polarisedimenticolales > Candidatus Polarisedimenticolaceae > Candidatus Polarisedimenticolaceae bacterium. The sequence continues at coordinate 491,188 of DASUCV010000004.1, forward strand.
TCCTGGGCGATCAGGCCATGAACCTTCCGCCCGGGAAGAGCGCCGAGATCAACTTCTCTCTCATCGAAACCAGGGACAAGCCGGCATCGTGGTGGGCCGACCGTAGAGTCGAGCCGCCGAAGGGCGAGCACGCGGCCGAGGTTGCCGGGATGGTGCAGTCGTCGCAGAAGCTGACCGGAGTCGAGTACTGGAAGAGCCCGGCGGGCATCGCGATCATCGTGGCGGTCGGCGCCGTCGCGCTGGCCTTCATCGCGTCCGGTGGCTCGTACAAGGCTCCGGCGTCCACGACTCCGGTGACGCCCATCACTCCGTAGCGGACTTGTCGCAGCGGGACGGCGTTCCGGACCTTGACGGGAGATGCCAAGCGTCGGACAATCCCGCCTCCACACGTCCGGAGGACCCCGACATGCTCGCGCTTGCGCCCCGCCTTCGCCGTTCGACCGCCATCGCCGTCACGCTCGGCCTCTTCATGATGGTCTCCTCCGGCGTTCTCTTCGCCGGCACGCCGTCGACCTTGTCGGGGCGGGTGCTCGGCGCCAACGGCGCCGATCCAAGATCGGGAGTCGTCGTCACCCTGGTCGATCCCGCCTCGGAGACGATGTACAAGTCGTCGCCGACCGATGCCAAGGGCGCGTTCTCGATCGGCACAGCACCGGCCGGCAACTACGCCCTCGTCGTCGAGGCCCCGGAAGGCGCGTTCCTCGCGTCGTCGAACCTCCAGCTCGCCCCCGGCGTCAACCGCCCGGTCGCGCTCGCGCTCAAGCCGGGCAAGCAGGGCACCCCGGCGCCGGCCGGCGCTCCGGCGGGAACGCCGCCGCCTTCTGCGAAGAAGGGCCTTCCGACCTGGGCCAAGTGGGTGATCGCCGGCGGCATCGTCGTCGGCGCGGCGATCGTGGTCGACGCCGTCACCAGCAATTCGAACAACGAGGCGTCGTCGTTCTAGGAGCGTTTTGGGCCTCTTCGACGACGCCCCTCCCGAGCAGCCCGCCACGACGTCTGCTTCGCGTCCGCCCCTGGCGGATCGCATGCGCCCGTCGACCCTCGACGAGATCGTCGGCCAGCAGGCGCTGCTCGGTCCCGGGACACCGCTCCGTCGCGCGATCGAGGCCGACGAGCTCCGCTCGCTGATCCTCTGGGGGCCGCCCGGCTGCGGCAAGACGACCCTCGCGCGTGTGATCGCCGGCCGGACGCGGGCGACGTTCCTCCCCTTCTCCGCGGTCCTCTCGGGGATCAAAGAGGTGCGGGAAATCATGCAGCAGGCCGCCGCGGCGAAGCGCGCGACCGGCCGGCGGACGATCGTCTTCATCGACGAGATCCATCGCTTCAACAAGGCGCAGCAGGACGCGTTCCTGCCGTTCGTCGAGGACGGCACGATCGTGCTCATCGGGGCGACGACCGAGAACCCGTCGTTCGAGGTGAACGCGGCGCTGCTCTCGCGCTCGCGCGTCTGCCGCCTCGAGCGGCTCTCGGAGGAGGACCTCGTCGCGCTCGCGCGGCGGGCGCTCGCCGACCGCGAGCGCGGCCTCGGCGCGGCCCGCGTCACGATCGACGACGGCGTGCTCGAGGCGCTCGCGGCGCAGTCCCAGGGGGATGCGCGGGCGGTCCTGAACGGCCTCGAGTTCGCGGTGGCGACCGCCCCCGAGGGGAGGCTCACCCTCGAGCATCTGCGCCAGGCGCTCCAGAAAGCGGCCCTGTACCACGACCGCGCCGGCGAGGAGCACTTCAACCTCATCTCCGCGCTCCACAAGTCGATGAGGAACTCCGACGCCGACGCGACGATGTACTGGCTTGCGCGGATGCTCGAAGCGGGCGACGACCCGCTCTACGTCGCGCGCCGGATCGTCCGCTTCGCCTCGGAGGACATCGGGCTCGCCGATCCGCGCGCGCTCGACATGGCGCTCGCCGCGAAGGAGGCGGTGGCGTTCGTCGGCCGCCCGGAGGCCGACCTCGCGCTCGCGCAGGCGGCCGTCTACGGGGCGCTCGCCCCCAAGTCGAACGCCCTCTACGCCGGATGGAAGGACGTGCTCGAGACGATCCGCGAGGGGGCGACCGACCCGGTGCCGATGTCGATCAGGAACGCGGTGACCGGGCTCATGAAGTCCGAAGGGTACGGCAGCGGCTACGAGTACGCGCACGACCACGAGGACGCGGTCACGGCGCTCGAATGCCTCCCCGAACGCTTGCGAGGGCGCAGGTTCTACCGTCCGACGTCGCGCGGGCTCGAGGCGGAGCTCGCGACACGGATCGACGCGTGGATCGAGGCGCGCGAGCGCCTGAAGCGGCGCGACTGAGATGCCCGCGATCAGCGTCGTCATCCCGACCTACAACCGGGCCGGCCTCGTGGTCCAGGCGATCGAGAGCGCGCTCGGGCAGACGTTCGCCGATCGGGAGATCGTGGTCGTCGACGACGGCTCGACCGACGGCACCACCGAGACGCTCGCACGCTTCGGCTCGAGGATCCGCGTCGTGCGCCAGGAGAACGGCGGCGAGGCACGCGCGCGCAACCGCGGCGTGCGCGAAGCCGCCGGCACCTGGGTCGCCTTCCTCGACTCCGACGACCTGTGGGAGCCGGAGGCGCTCGAGCGTCTCGCCGCCGCGGCGGAGGCGACGCCGGCCGCCGGTCTCATCGCGATGAAGGCGCGCGCGATCCTCGCCGACGGCACAAGGACGCCGCGCATCCATGGGAAGAAATCCGCCGGACCCGAGTTCACGACCCGGTCGCTACTCTGGGGAGACGCGGGCGGCGTCCTGATGCCGATGGTGCGCCGCGACCTCCTGCTCGCCGAAGGCGGCTTCGACGAGAGCCTGCGCCAGGCCACCGACTGCGACATGTGGCTCCGCCTCTCGTTCCGCACCGGGATGATCGCCGTCCCGGCCCCGCTCCTCCTCTGCCGCGTCCACCCCGAAAACGCGAGCGCCGACAGGACGGTGAACGCGGCAATGTGGCTCCGCATCCTCGACAAGCTCGCGCGCGCCCAGCCGGGGTGGGTCGCGGCCAACCCCTGGACCTACCGCCGCGCGCTCGGGAAGGAGCGCCTTCGCCTCGGCCGCGAGCGGCTCGCCGCGTGGGATGGAACGCGCGAAGGGCTGAAGCTCGCGCGCGAGGCGCTCCGCGGCAGCGTGGCCGCCTTCCCGTTCTTCGCGCGGGCGTGGCTCTATCTCCTGTGGAGCCTCGTCGCCCCGCGCGGTTACGCCGCGTGGCGGCGCGTCGAGATGAGGCATCGTTGAAGACGGTCTTGAAGTTCCTCGCCGTTCCGGTGGCGCTCGCGGCAATCGTCGGGCTCCTGCTGCTCAGCGACTGGCTGCGCGACGATCCGGAGCCGTCGTCGGAGCCGGTGCGCCGCACTTCCGTCATCGAGAGCTGGAACCCGCCCTGGCCGGCACCGACGGCGTCCTCCGAGCCCGTCGCCCGCAAGTGGCTCGTCATCGGATGGGACGGCGCCTCGTGGGATCTGATCCTCCCGCTTCTCGAGGCCGGCAAGATGCCGCACCTCGCCGCGCTCATGCAGCGCGGGGCGTACGGCCCGCTCGCGACCTTTCAGCCGACCCTCTCCCCCGTTCTCTGGACGACCGTCGCGACCGGGGTTCCTCCCGCCGCCCACGGAATCCGCGGGTTCGACGTCCCGAAGTCGAAGGTCGACAAGCGCCTCGAGCGCCTGACCCACTGGGGCAAGCTGCAGCGCCACCTCTACAACAACACCGATCGGCGCGTGCGCGCGATCTGGAACCTGCTCTCCGACGCGGGGCGGCCGGTGCTCATCGCCGGCTACCACAACACGTATCCCGCCGAAGAGGTGCACGGCCTCATGGTCTCGAACTACCTCATGCAAGACCTCATGAGCAAGTGGATGCACGCCTCCGGCGGCGTCGACCCCGAGCTCGCAGAAACGCTCGTCCACCCGGTCGCGGAGCTGCCGACCGTGCTCGCGATCGAGTCGAAGGTCCGCAAGGGCCTCCACGACGCGCTCCCGCGCTTCGCCGACCTCGACCTCGCCGAGACCCGCGCGATCCTCGCGGGGCAAGGGCTCGACCCCGAGACGCACCACCGACTCTTCTTCCTGCGGCAGGCGTATCTCGGCGACACCTTCGACGCCGCGGTCGCCGAGCACTACCTGCCGTTGATCCGTCCCGATCTGGCGATGGTCCACTTCCAGGCGATCGACCTCGCCTCGCACTACTACCTCTACTATCACGAGCCGCAGGCGTACGCGTCCTTGCCGCTGACTCCCGCGGCGCGCGCGGATCTCGACGCCGACCGGGCGCACTTCACGCGGACGGTCGAGGCGTTCCACGTCTACCTCGACGAGTGGCTCGGGCGTCTCGTCGCCGCGGTCCCCCCGGATACCGGAATCGTCGTCCTCTCGGATCACGGGTTCGGTCCGGTCGCGGACGCGCACCGGCCCGGAGGCCACGAGGACGCCCCGCCCGGGATCCTCGTCGTCGCCGGGCCCGGCATCGCCCGCGGCGCCCGCATCGACGGAGCGAGCCTCTACGACGTCTTCCCGACGCTCGCCGAAGCGCTCGGCCTCCCCCTCTCGCGCGAGCTCCACGGCGGGCCGATCGCCCAGGCGTTCCGCCCCGGCGCTCTCGACGCCGCCGCCGCGCCCCCGGTCGCGACCTACGAGGTCGGCGAGCGCTACGTCCCCCGGGTCGCGCCGCCCGCGGCGCTCGGGGCCGAGCTCGAGCGCCAGCTCAAGTCGCTCGGCTACATCAAGTGATCAGCGTCGTCATCTGCACCTACAACCACGGCCGCTTCATCACTGAAGCGGTCGAAAGCGTGCTCGGACAGACGCTCACCGATCGCGAGCTGATCGTCGTCGACGACGGCTCGACCGACGGGACCGGCACGATCCTCGCGCGGTACGGCGACGCACTCCGTTATCACTTCCACGAGAACCGTGGCGCCTTCGCCTCGAGGAACGTCGGGCGGAGCCTCTCGCGCGGCGCGCGGATCGCCTTCCTCGACGCCGACGACCTGTGGGAGGCGCGCGCCCTCGAGCGCCTCGACGCCCTGCTCGACGCCGATCCCTCGATCGGGGTCGCCGCCGGAACCTACGTTCCGATCGACGCCGAGGGGCGCGTCACCGGCCCGGCCTACCGCCGGCGCGCGCCCGAGGCGCCGGTGACGATCGAGAGCCTCCTCCTCACCGACGCCGACGTGCCGGGGTGCCTCTACCGTCGCGAGGCGCTCGAGGCCGCCGGGCCGTTCTCGGAGACGAACCGCTACTCCGGCGACTACGAGCTGTGGCTCGAGCTCGTCTCCTCGTGGGGGATCCGGGTCGTGGACGATCCGCTCCTGAGGAAGCGCGAGCACGGAACGAACCTCACCGGCGAGGCGCTCCGGATGATCCCGTCGAAGATCGCCGCGGTCGATCGATGGGCGGCGCGCCGCCCCGACTGGGCGAGGGACCACGCCGCGCTCCTCAAGAGAGCGCAGGCCAAGAACCACGAGCGCCTCGCGAAGTGGTGCCTGAGGTCGCAGGACCCGGCGACGCGCGCGCTGGCGCGCGAGCACGTGGGGCGCGCGCTGGCACTCAATCCGTGGCGGCCGAAGCTCTATCTCCTCCGCGCGAGGGCCGGATGACATCGCCCTACGACCCGCGCTTCTACGAAGCGGTGCGCGAGGGAGCGCGGCGGTCGGCGGAGTGCATCGTCCCGCTCGTCCTCGACCTCGTCGCCCCGGCGTCGGTCGTCGACATCGGCTGCGGGGACGGAACCTGGCTCGCCGCATTCGCCGCCCGGGGGATCGTCGATTACCTCGGTCTCGACGGCGATTACGTCGACCTGAAAACGCTCGCGATTCCTCGTGAGAGATTCGCGGCGACCGATCTCACGATGCCGCTCACCCTCGGCCGCAGCTTCGATCTCGCCGTGTCGCTCGAGGTCGCGGAGCACCTGCCGCCCGAGCGGGCGGAGGCGTTCGTCGCGTCGCTCTGCGCCGCGGCGCCGGCGGTTCTCTTCTCGGCGGCGGTCCCCCATCAGGGCGGGCGCGATCACCGGAACGAGCGGTGGCCCGAGTACTGGGCCGGGCTCTTCGCCGCGCGCGGCTATCTCGCCGCCGACGCGATCCGCGACCGGATCTGGGACGAGCCCGCCGTCGACTGGTGGTACGCGCAGAACACGATCGTCTACGCCCGGAGCGAGACGCTCGCGGCGAGGCCCGACCTCCGGGTCGCGGCGGCGCGCACCGACGCTGCGCGCCTGACGCGCATCCATCCGAGGAATTACGAGCGAATCGGGGAGCTCATCGCCGAGAAGGAGCGGCGCCGCAACCGGTTCATTCGCCGGGTCGGCCGCTTCCTTCGAGGTTGATCCTCGAGGCGAGCGCCGCGGCCTCGTCGGCGCTGGCGTCGCGCCAGATGCCGAGCTTTCGCTTCCGCTCGATCGCGTCCTTGCTGTAGCGCACGCTCGACACGAGCTTGCCGTCCCGCGTGTAGAAGTGCATGCGGCCGCGCTCGCCGGCGACGACGAGCGTGCCGTGGCGCTCGTCGACCATGACGTCTTCCGGCCGTGCCCCGCGGGCATCCTCGATCGCCATCTTCGTCGGCCGCCGCCCCTTCGCGTGGTGCTCGGCGGCGTGGCGCGTCCTGCGCCCGCTCGCGCGCCGCTCGTGCGCGAGGCGCCGCTCGAGGCCGCGGAGGATCCCGTCGATGCGGGCGCGCACCTCCTCGTCCTTTCGCCGCCGCCCACGATCGAGGGTCTGGAGCGCGGCCTGCGCCCAGCTCACCGCTCCCTTCCACGGGATGAGATCTTGCCGCTCCCAGAGGAGATCGAGCGGCTCTCCCTGCGGAGTGCGGCCGAGCACGTTGAGCCCGAAGCGCTGCGAGCGGCCGATCTGGAACGTGAGGGCGAGAACGCCGCGCCCTTCACCGTCGCGCGTGCGGACGGGAAAGAAGCCGGCGGCGACCTGGCCCATGAGCTCGTACCCGGCCGCGCCGCGAAAGGCGTCGAGGAGCGCCGCGTTCAGCTCGGCTCCGCTGCGCACGAGCGACACGAACGCGGGAGGATCGGCGTAGAGCCGATCGACCTCAGGGTGACGCAGGTCGAGGCAGAGCTGGGCGAAGTCCTCCCAGCGGGGCGCGCCGGTCGGCGTGTACCCGGCGAAGACGTGGCGGTGAGAAGGCGCCGCCGAGTGCTCGCACGGAGTGACGCCGCACCGGTGGCAGAAGGCGTGGCCGGGCCGGAACGACGCCGCGTGCTGGATCGCCGCGTCGAGGATCCTGTCGATCTGATCGACGAGAGCCCGGGCGAACGCCTCGCCGGGAGCGGGGAGGCCCCGGAGCGGCAGCGCCACCTCGAGCGTGATCCGGTCGATCGCCCCCTCGATCAGGTGGGCGCCGGCCTTCCTCGACAGGCGCTCCCGGACCAGCCGGTGGAGCACGTCCCACGCGATCTCGCCGAGCGCGAGCGACCGGTCTTCCATGCCTCCATTATGTTCGGATCGTTGGTTTTGCGCCGGAACTCGACGTACTCTCAAACCACGACCCGTCGGAGGGAGACGACATGAAGACCAAGATCATCGGTGCGCTCGCCGCTCTCGGCCTCGTGGCTGCGGCGGCTTCCGCACAGGACGTCCCGAAGAAGCCGCTCCGGCTCTCGGGCACGTACAGCTTGAGCCACGTCACGACGTCGGACGACGGCAGCGTGAGCTGCGACTTCAGGGCGACGATCACGAACGGCGGCGACAACGACCTCGACTCGAAGATCGTCCTCCGCAACCGGAACGACGCCACGGACGTCTGGGGACGGTTCGGCGACTACACGATCGAGGCGGGCGGCAACGTCACCGTCTCGGGCAGCGTGACCGTGCCGCAGCGCTCGTTCGCCGCGTGGCAGACCGGCCGTCCGCCGCTCTTCGTCTATACGCAGGACGACCGCGGGACGGCGACGATGTTCGAGGTGCCGCTCAGCAAGATTCCGGGGTAAGCCGCTACTTCTTCGCTGGCGCCTTTGCCGATTTCTTCAGCTTCACGACGACGGCGTTCTCGACGCCGGACTTGAGCTGGACGACAACCGGATCGCCGGATTCGTACCCGTCCGCGGTGGCGACGATGAGCGTCTCGCCCTCCGACATGTTCGACAGCTTCACGCCCGCGCGGTTGAACGGGACGGCCGATCCGATGCTCTTCCCCGACGGCAGGTGGAACGCGACGGTCCCCTTCGAGATGGGGTGGCCGGTCGCGACATCGACGACGGTCACTTTGAGACCGACCGCCGGCCGAAGCACGACCGGCTCGTTGACCGGGGCGGCCAGGACGGCCATCGCCTTGTAGCCGGCGGCCTGGACGAGGAGGTTCGGGACCGCCGGGTTGTCCATGCGGTAGTACCCCTTCGCGTCGGTCGTCACGCACCCGAGCTTCAGTCCCGCGGTGTCGAATGCGCAGACCTCGGCCCCCGCGACGGGGCTGCCGTTCGGCGCCACGACCTGCCCCGAGGCGAAATGCCCGCTCGAGGCGGCGGCTGCGAGGAGGAGGACCGCGAGCGTCGTCATGGAGCCGGTTAGGGTACGACGAAGAGCGAGAGCCGGCGAGGACGAACCCAAACCATCCCCAAACTCTATTGGGGAAGGGGTACTTTCATTTTCCGGGGGATCGTAGTAGCGTGTCCGGGCCCGGTGCGGAGCCCTACGAGATTCCGCCGGGGCACAAGGGATGAGGTAGGCGCTTCGCCCTCCTCGACGAGGGGGTAGGAAGAAAAAGGAGATTCGAAAGTATGCGCAAGATGCTGGCCGTTCTGCCGTTGGTGTTCGTGGTTGCCCTCATGGTCGGGTGCGCCAAGCCCCCGCAGGATCAGATCAACGCCGCCCAGGCTTCCCTCGACGCCGCGAAGCCGCTCGCGTCCGAGTACGCACCGGACTCGCTGCGCGCCGCTGAGGACGCCAAGGCTGCGCTCGACGCCGAGCTGAAGGCCCAGGAGGCCAAGTTCGCTCTGTTCCGCTCGTACAAGAAGACCGACGAGCTGGTGAGCGACCTCAAGGCGAAGTCGGAGAAGGCGGCTGCGGACGGTAAGGCCGGCGAGGAGCAGGCCAAGAACGACGCCACCACCGCGATCAACGACGCGACGACGGCGGTCACCGACGCCAAGGCGCAGCTCGAGAAGGCGCCGAAGGGCAAGGGAACGGCCGCCGACCTCGAGGCGATGAAGGCCGATCTCGCCGCCGCCGAGTCCACCATCAACGATGCCAACACCGCGATGTCCGGCGGCAAGTACAAGGACGCGAAGGCGAAGGCCGAGGCCGCGAAGGCGTCGGCTTCGAACGTCGTCAGCCAGATCCAGGCGGCGATGGAAGCCAAGAAGGCTGGCGCGCATCCCGCGGCCGCCGGCCACAAGAAGCACTGAGGACCCTGCAATAGTCTCGACGAAGGGCACGGCGACTTGCGCGCCGTGCCCTTTTTCACATCCGCGGCGCCGTTTCGTCGTTCCCTCCGCTTCTGCGCTGGATCGGATCGCAAGAATCCCTTAAATTCGTCCTGTGGGCCCGAAAAGGAAGAGCGTGATCAAGAGCACCTTCTTCAGCCGCTGGCGCTGGCGCTTCTTCGGCGCCGGGGTGGGACTCCTCGCCCTCGGGGCCGTCACCGCGGTGATCTGGCCGATCGCCTCCGGACGGACCGATTCCCCGTTCTTCTCGCGGAAATCGACCCAGGAGCTCCTGGCCGACGTTCGCCGGTCCGGCGCACCGAAGTGGGCGCCGGACGAGATGGTCCAGGCGGAGGCGGCGGTGAAGGCGGCCTTCGCGGCGTACCGGTTCGAGGAGGTCAAGCTCCTCCCCCTCCGTGATTTCCGCGGGGTGCGCGACGCCCTCGATTACGCGACGTACAAGTGCCAGTCGGCGCTCGCCGCCGGGAACCGGAACCGGATGGATGCGAGGGCCTCGGCCGACGAGGCGCTCGCGGCCGCCGGACGGGATACCGGCCGCACCGGCGACGTCGCCGACGCGATGCACCTCGGCGCCTACAACCGGACCCTCCTCCAGAAGAGCCAGATCGCGCTCCGCGAGGCGCAGATCATGTACGACCGCGGCGACTACGTGCAGGCGGCGTCGAAAGCGGGCGAGGCCGGGGCGCAGTCGCGCGTCGTCAGCCAGAACGCGGTGCAGGCCGCCGCGCGGTACGCCGACCCGTCGCTCGTGGGCCGCTGGCGCCGGATGATCGACGAGACGGTCGGCTGGTCGCGCAGCACCGGCAATCCGGCGCTCGTCGTCCTCAAGGAGAACCATCGCGTCGACCTCTACGACAACGGGCGCGTCGTCCGCTCGTACCAGGCCGACATCGGCTACCGCTCGATCAACGACAAGCAGCGCTCGGGAGACGCCGCCACGCCCGAAGGCCGCTACAAGGTCACGGCGAAGAAGTCGGCGTCGCACTTCTACCGCGCGCTCGCGATCAACTATCCGAACGACGACGACCGCGCCGAGTTCGACAGGCTGAAGCGCGCCGGGGTGATCCCGCGCGGCGCCAGCCCGGGCGGCCTCATCGAGATCCACGGCGAGGGCGGGCGGAACAAGGACTGGACGAACGGCTGCGTCGCTCTGTCGAACAAGGACATCGACGACCTCTTCCCCCGCGTCGGCGTGGGCACGCCGGTGACGATCGTCGGCGGCGACGGCCAGGGGATGTTCGCGAAGCTCGCGCGCATGCAGGTTGGCGGCAACAACACGCCGAGCGGAGGGAGCGGCGGCGGAGGCGGCACCCCATGATGGAAGGCTATCCGCTCACCGAAGAGAACGAGAGCACTCCGCGCAGAGGCCGCGGCGTCGCGATCATCTTCCCCTCGCCGAAGCGGCGGTGGGGCCTCGTCGTCATCGCGGTGCTGCTCGCGGCGGTTGCGATCGCGATGGTCGCCGGTCACGGCACCGGTTACGCCTACGGAGACGCCTCCGCGAGGACGGCGCTCCCGGCGGTCGACGTCCCGCAGAACGCCGCCGCCGCGAAGAAGCTCCAGGCGAAGCTCGTGGCGCAGAACAAGCAGCTCACCGGCGCGCTCCAGAAGCTGGCGCCGTCCGGCACGTACATCGTCGTCGATCAGACCCAGAACCGGCTGTACATCATGAACGACGACAAGATCGTGAAGACCTCGGTCTGCTCGGCAGGCTCGGGGATGATCTTGAAGGACGCGGGCAGCAAGAGGAAGTGGGTGTTCGACACGCCGCGCGGCGTGTTCAAGGTGCACAATCGCATCTCGAACCCGATCTGGAAGAAGCCGGACTGGGCGTTCGCCGAGGAAGGGAAGACGATCCCGAAGAACCCGGAAGACCGCTTCGAGTCGGGGACGCTCGGGAAGTACGCGCTCTATCTCGAAGACGGCTACATGATCCACGGCACGCTCTACACGCGTCTCCTCGGGCGCAGCGTGACGCACGGCTGCATCCGCCTCGGCCCCGACGATCTCCAGGCGGTGTGGGACGCCGCGCCGATCGGCACGCCCGTCTACATCTTCTGAGCGCTCCCATGAAGGCCACGCTCTTCGCGGCGATCGTGACGACGGCCACGGCGGTCGTCGCCGCCTCGGCTCCGGCACCCGCGCCACCGTCGAGCGACGACCTCGCGCGCCTCGCCTTCAAGAACGATCTCCTGCAGAAGCGCTTCGACCTCGCGAGCAGCAAGGAGTTCTATCTCGTCCTCGACCCGGCACAGAAGAGCATGTCGCTCATGTACAAGGCGGCGCTCCTCCAGTCGTACGCCGTCGAGGGTCTCGAGGTCGGCGTGCCGCAGGTCCTCTACAAGAGCCGCTCGGACGCGTCGGGCTGGGAATCCAAGGTGTGGCACAAGGGTGCGCTCGATCCCGTGCGCGAGCTCGATCGCGTCGAGGTCGTGGCGCCGCCACCGACGGCGGAGGGCACCGAGATCGAGGTCCAGGTCCCGCAAACTCCGGAGGAGAAGTATCCCGTTCCTCCGCGTTACCACATCCGCTTCGAGGGCGGCCTGTCGATCGAGGTGCGCCCGCCGGGCAGCGACGCCGAGGGCGGATTCTGGGCGCGGCTCGGTCAACGGTGGAACGCGTGGTGGGCCGACGCGAAAGCCGCCAGCAGCGGCGACAACGCCGACACGGTTCGCTTGCACGTGGTGATGTCGAAGAAGGACGCCGACTCGCTCTATCGCGCCCTGCCGCCGAACACGGCGCTCCTCGTGGTGCCGCCGAGCCCCTGAAACACAGAGGGGACAGCGTCCGAAACTCTGAAGTACGAGTTTCGGAAGCTGTCCCCTCTGTGTAAGAAAAACTTGGTTGCTGTCCCGGATCAGTGTGCGACGGCGTTCTTCTTGGCGATGTCGTCGCCGGAGCGATGGGAACGCTCCTTCGGCCCCTTCGTCTCGGGCGCCCACTTCATGATCGTGTCCTCGCGCACGCCGCCGATCTCGAGGAGCTTTTCCTTGTCGAAGATCATGAGCTCGCGCGAGTGGCCGACGACGGCGTAGGTCTTCGACATGAAGATCGCCTCTTCGGGGCAGGCTTCTTCGCAGAGGCCGCAGTAGATGCAACGCAGCATGTTGATGTCGAACTTCTCGGGGTACTTCTCGATCTGGTGGAGCGGGCTGTCCTTCGGATATTCGGCCGCCTCGATCGTGATCGCGAGCGGCGGGCAGACCCACTGGCACATGTAGCAGGCCACGCACTTCGTGCGGCCGTCCTGGTCCTTCACGAGCGCCGGGACGCCGCGGTAGCGCGGGCCGAAGACGTGCTTCTCCTCGGGGTACTGGATCGTGTCCTTCTTCCGAAACATGTGCTTAAAGGTGAGGATGAGACCCGAGATGATCGGCGGCAGGTAGATCCGCTGGGCGAAGCTGGGCTTAGGCGCTCTCTTCACCTGCATCGGGTCCTCCGGGAAGCTCGATTTCGACATCATCGCCGCTCCGTCGCGTAGCGTAGCACGCGACCGAATCCTCAGGAACGACGAGACACTTCCCCGTCGTGACGTCGAAGATCCAGTTATGCATCGGGCAGATCACCCGGCACTCGTGATACGTGCCCTCTCCCAGCGAAGCCCCCTGATGCGGGCAGGTATCGTCGATCGCGAAGAAGCCGCGGTCGGCGTCGTGGAAGAGCGCGATCGGGTGGCGGTCGACCCAGATCGTCCGCCCCTCGCCCGGCGGGACCTCGGTGGCCTTCGCCGCCCGGACCCAACGCCCCAACGTCAGCGGACCATCTTGGCGGCGACGATCTGCGCGACGTCTTGCACCTGCATCGCTTCGGCGCGGCCGGTCTCGTTGATGCCGTCGGCGAGCATGGTCATGCAGAACGGGCACGCGGAGGCGACGAGCGGTGCGTTCGTCGTCGCGGCTTCGTCGACGCGCGCGGTGTTGACCTTCGTCCCGATCTTCTCTTCCATCCACATGCGGCCGCCGCCGGCGCCGCAGCAGAAGCCGTTCTCGCGGCTCCTCGGCATCTCGATGATGTTCAGGCCGGCCGACGACAGCGCCTGGCGCGGCGCGTCGTAGACGCCGTTGTGCCGCCCGAGGTAGCACGAGTCGTGGAAGGTGACGGTCTGCCCCGCCCCATCGCCGTTCATCTTGATCTTGCCGTCGGCGATCAGGCGCGCGATCAGCTCGGTGTGGTGGACGACCTCGTACCGGCCGCCGAGCTGCGGGTACTCGTTCAAGAGCGTGTTGAAGCAGTGCGGGCACTGCGCGACGATCTTCTTGACCTTGTAGTTGTTCAGCGTCTCGACGTTCTGCTGCGCGAGCATCTGGTAGAGATACTCGTTCCCGGTACGCCGTGCGGGATCGCCGGTGCACGTCTCTTCGGGGCCGAGCGCGGCGAACTTCACACCCGCCTGCTTGAGGATCTCCGCCGTCGCGCGGGCGACCTTCTTGCCACGATCGTCGTAGGCGCCGGCGCAGCCGACCCACATGACGTACTCGACCTCGCCGGGGCCGTCGCTCATCCACGGCACATCGAGACCGTTCGCCCAGTCGCCGCGATTCGACGGGCTCTGGCCCCACGGATTCCCGGCCTTCTCGAGGTTCTTGTAGGTGTTCGTCAGCTCCTGCGGGAACGAGCTGTCCTCGAGGACGAGCTTCCGGCGCATGCCGACGATCCGGTCGATGAACTCGATGAAGAGCGGGCACGCCTGCTCGCACGCGCGGCAAGTCGTGCACGACCAGAGGACGTCGTCGTGGATCGTCTGCGACGGGAGGACCGGCAGCTCCATCCCTTCGGGCTTCGGCTTCTGCCCGGCGAGGATCGGGAGGAGCGGCATCATGACGTGGCGCATGTCCTCGTTGATCTTCTTCGGGTTGAGCGGCTTTCCGGTCGCGTACGCCGGGCACGCCGCCTGGCAGCGGCCGCACTCGGTGCACGAGTAGACGTCGAGAAGGTCCTTCCACCGCATGTCGGTGAACGTCGTGATCCCGAACTTCTCCGAGTTCTCGAGGTCGATCATCGGCAGGGAGCCGGTGTCGAGCCTGCGGAAGAGGACGGAGGGGAGCGACGTCACGACGTGGAAGTGCTTCGAGATCGGCAGGTAGCAGAGGAAGCCGAGGAGGGTCGCCGCATGGAGCCACCACGCGACCTGGAACAGGATGGTCCGGCCGGCGAGGAACGGACCGAACAGACGTCCGACCGGCGACGGCTGGCCTTCGATCGCGGTGATCAGGAGGTCGGTGACCATGAGCGTCGCGATCATCGAGAGGATCGCGAACGCGTCGCCGGAGAGCGTGAGCCGCTTCGGCGGCGCGAACAGCCTCCTCGACGCCGCGACCACCACCATCGCGATGACGGCGAGCTCGAAGAGATCGCGCAGGAAGAGATAGGCGCGGCCGAGCACCGACGCCGGCCCGAGGAACGGCAGGTGGAACTCCGGGACGAACCCGCCCACGAGGAAGTGGAACGAGTTCAACGCGACGGCGAGGAACCCCCAGAAGATGAACGCGTGCATGAGCCCGGCGCCGAGGTAACCGGGGCTCAGGATCCGCTTCTGCCCGAGGAATTGCGTGAGCACGCCCTTCCATCGCTCCCCCCACCGGTCGAGGCGCGCCGACGGCTGTGCCGCTTGGAGCAGGAGCCATCTCTGCCGGATCAGATAGACGAAGGTCGCGGTCGAGGCGAGGAGGAGGAACGTGAACGCGAAGAGGCCGGGAAGGGTGGCGGTCGGTCTCACCGGGCGGATCGTATCAGACCGGCCGGAGGATCACGAGATCGGCCCGGGGGTTGACCCGCTCGATCCTGAGACGCACGCGATCGCCGAGATTGACTCCCGACAGCGAAGGTACGACTTCCTCGAGGAGCGTCTCGTCGAGCACGACGATCGGACGCGGAGAGGTCTCGACGACGACGCCGGTCACGCTGCCGCCGCGCGCGCGGTCGAGCCACCTGAGCATCCAGTAGCGCGCGACGGCGCGCTCGGAGCGGCGCGCCTCGAGCTCGGCCCTCTCCGTCGCCGCGAGGATGCGCTGCATCGCGGGGACGTCGTACGGCGGCGGTCCGCCGCCGAGCACCGCGGCGATCTGGCGATGGACCGCAAGGTCCTGATAGCGCCGGAGCGGCGACGTCACCTGCGCGTACGCCGCGACCCCGAGGCCGTGGTGCGGTCCGGGCTGGAGCGAGGTCTCGGCGCGCTTGAGCATGCGCCGCACCGCGCGCACGTGCACGGCGAACGGGAGCGCGGGATCGGCTTCCGGGAGGCGGCCGTCGGACGGTGCCTGGCGCCGGAAGATCGCGGGGATCCCGCGCGCCGTCAGCCAGCCCGCCGCCATCTCCCCCGCGAGGATCATCGCTTCCGAGACGATCCGCTGCGACGGCGTGTCGGGATCGCGCCGCGTGAGCGTCATGGCACCGCCCTCGCCGACGCGGATCTCGGCCTCGGGAGCGCGGAGCGACACCGCGCCCGCCGCGCGACGGACCGCGTCGCGCGCCTCGGCGAACGCGAGGAGCCGTGCGAGGAGTGCCGCGTGCGGCCCGACGGCGGAGCTCAAGGCGGCGTCCGCCTCGTCGTAGTCGAGACGCGCGCCGATGCGGAGGAGCGAGCGCGCGATCTCGAAGCTCACCGTGCGGCCGCCGGCATCGACGGTCGCGAGGAAGCTGACCCCCGGCCGCTCCTTCCCCTGGACGAGGCTCGCCTCGTCCTCCGAGACGGCGCCCGGGAGCATGAGGAGCTTCCGCTCGGGGAAGTAATAGGTCGTCCCGCGCGCAAGCGCCTCGACGTCGACCGGTCCGTCGATCGGAACGACGGCGGCGGGATCGGCGATGTGGATGCCGACGACGACCTTCCCATCGCCGGCGTCGGTGACGGAGAGCGCGTCGTCGATCTCGCGAGTCTGCGGATCGTCGATCGTGACCATCGGAACCGCGGTCAGGTCGAGCCGTCCCTCGCGCGCAAACGGCGCGACCGCAGGGAACGGCGGGAACTCCGTTCTCAGGCCGTAACGGACGATCATGAGGTTCTCGTCGTCCGAGGCGAACCGGCCGGTCAGTCGGAGGAGACGGAACGCGGCCTCCGGCAGCCGGTCCGCGGGAATGCGCGAGGCGGTGATCGCCTCGTGGGCGAGCGCGCGCTCCTTCTCCGGCGTGTCGAGCTCGTCGAGCGCGACCGCCTCGAGCGCGGCGAGGATCTTCCGTTCGGTCTCCGAGCCCGAGGGAACGAACGCATCCCCGCGCACCGCCCGAACGAGCGCCTCGATCGCGGACCCCTTCTCCGCCGCGCGCTCAGCCGCCTTCCGGCGCCCGTCGAGGATCTCGGTGACTACCGCCGCGTCGCGCGGCAGCCACCCCGAAGTCTTCCGCTGGAAGCGGACGCCGTCGGCGCCGAGCGCGATGACGGTCGCGAGGCGCGCCGCCTCGTCCACCCGCCCGAGGGCGAGATCGGCGAGGGTCGACTCCGAGAGCGTCTCCCCCCGCTCGTGGACCAGGTCCCACAGCGTCGGCACGTCGACGGCGTCGACGAGCCGTCCCACGGCTTCCCCCGCCGCCGCCGCGCGCGCCGCCGCCTCGCGCACCCCCTCGCTCGTCCGCGCGGGTGCGATCCCTCCGGCGAGGACGGCGGTCACGCGCGCCGGCGCGACCCGCTCGTCCTTCCCTTCGCGGGTCACGACGACGAGGCGCTGCTTCTCTTCCCCGATGACGACGCCGTAGGCCATCGTGTCGTCGCGCCAGTACGCCACGGTGCTGCCGGGCGCGGGCGCCATCACAGCCTCCGGACCAGCTCGGCGACGCCGGCCGCGAGGCCGTCGAGATCGTTCGCCTGAGCGACGACGTCGACCGAGAGGAGATACGCGGGAAGCGCCGAGTCCGCGGTCCCCCATCGCGACGCCGGCTCGGGAACGAGCCAGATCAGCGCCCGGCACCCGCGCGCGATCTCCTCGAGCGCCCAGGGAAGCGGATCGAAGCGGTTCGTCCTGCCGTCGCCGAGGACGACGAGGACCATGTCGCGCCCGCGCGGTCTGAGCCTTCCTGCGAGCAGGGAATGGAACGCGCGCCCGTAGTCGCTCGGCGCGTCGAGGTTGAGACCCTCGATCCCGTCGAGGACGTCGGCGAAGGCGACGCCGCGCCGCGCGATCCCGTCGCCCGGCCGGGCACCCCGGCGCTTCTTGGGCGACGCGAGGCGCGAACGCCCGCGCGCCCAGCGCGCGATCGCCGCCGTCGCATCGACCGGCTTGTCGACGAAAGCGAGCACACGCGCGCGCCGGCCGAGATCGAGGAACGCCGACGCCATGAGCAGGAAGAGTCCCGCCGCCCTCGCGACCGAGAACGACACGTCGACGAGGAGGATGACGCGCGCCGTCTTGCGCTTCGGCCTCCGATACGGGAGCACGAACGGCACGCCGCCCGAGGCGAGGCTCTCGCGCATCGCGCGGCGCATCCACGGCCGGCCCGCGCGCGCGCGCTCCATCCGCCGCGCGCGCCGGAGATCGATCTCGCGCACGAGCCGCGGGATCTCCCGTGCGAGGGCGCGCTCCTCGTCGGTGGTCATCCGCCGCGACAGCTCGGCACGGCACGGCGACGCCGCGTCGGCGGGAGCAGGCATCACGATCCGTTTGCGGAGGCGGCCGGGGCGCCGCTCGTCCCGCTTCCGTTCGGAGCGGCCTTCCTCGTTCGCTCCCGCAGCCGCGCGCGGATGCTTCGGCTCCGTTTCCTGCGGCCGGAGCTTTCGAGAGGGGACAGCTTCCGAAACTTGTCGTGCAGAGTTTCGGAAGCTGTCCCCTCTTCCAGCAGGGCGCCCGACTCCCTCGCCCTTCCCCGGGAGCTTCGGCGCCGTGAAGAACGCGTCGAACAGGCGATCGAAGGCGAGGGCCGAGCGGCGATCCTTCGCGAGCGTCGCGCGGAGCGCCGAGCGCACCTCGTGGCGCTTCTCGAGGCCGACGAGATCGAGCGCACGTGACGCGTCGATCAGCTCCGCGGGCGAGACCGGGTGTCCCGAGCGGCGGAGCGCGTCGGCGAATCGTACGAGAGCCGGAATCATCCGCGGAAGCGCGACGGATCGGCGAGGACACGCTCGACGTCCTCGCGGTTCTTGAGGAGCGCGCCGAGCGTCTTCTTGAGCGCTCCCGCCGAGAGCCCGTCGGCGCCGACGGCGACGAGCGCGAGCGCCCAGTCCACGACCTCGGCGATCCCGGGCGCCTTCTTGAGGTCGGCCTTGCGGAGCGACTGCGCAAAGCGCACGAGACGCTCGGTCAGCGCGACGGAAATCCCCGGCACGCGCGCCTCGACGATCCGGATCTCGTCCTCGGTCGTCGGGTAGTCGACGTAGAGGTAGAGGCAGCGGCGGCGAAGCGCGTCCGACAGCTCGCGCGTGTCGTTCGACGTCAGGACGACCCGCGGCGGATGCGCGGCTTTCAGCGTTCCGAGCTCGGGGATCGACACCTGATGGTCGGAGAGGACCTCGAGCAGGAACGCCTCGAACTCCTCGTCCGAGCGGTCGACCTCGTCGACGAGAAGGACCGCCGGTCGCTTCGTGAGAATCGCCTGGAGGAGCGGCCGTGGCAGCAGGAAGTCGCGCGAGAAGAAGCCGTCGGCCTCGTCCCTCAGAATCGCGATCGCCCCCGCGAGGTCGGCGGCACGTCCGAGAATCTCCCCCGTCTTGTCGCGCAAGAGCTGCGCGTAGAGCATCTGCTTCCCGTACGACCACTCGTAGAGCGCTTTCGCCTCGTCGAGCCCTTCGTAGCATTGGAGGCGGATCAGCTCCGCGTCGTGGTACTGAGCCCAGAGCTTCGCGATCTCCGTCTTGCCGACGCCCGGCGGTCCCTCGAGGAGGAGCGGCTTCCCGAGCGCGTCCGCCAAGAAGAGCGAGGTCGCGACTTCCGGCGCCGCGATGAACCCTGACTCGGCGAACCGGGCCGCGATCGTCTCGGGCGATATTTCCTTGCGGGACATCGGCGTCATTGTAGGTGACGGGAATTAATAAGGGGACAGCTACCGAATTTCGCACTTCAGAAATTCGGTAGCTGTCCCCTTATTAATTCCCGTCACCTACAATGCGCGCGATGCAGGCGCCGCCCTTCAACCAGTACCTCGGCATCCACGTCGACCGCATGGAGGGTGGCGAGGCGGTCGCGCGCATCGAGCTGGGCCCGCACCACACGAACAATCGCGGCGTCGCGCACGGCGGGGTCGTACTCTCGCTCCTCGACTCCGCGATGGGCGCCGCGGTGATCTCGGCCATCCCGAAGGAGTGGTGGTGCGCGACGACGGGGCTCAACGTGCAGTTCCTCACCGGGCCTCGCGAGGGGAACATCACGGCCGAGGGGCGCGTGACGCGCCGGGGGCGGACGGTCGCCTTCGCCGAGGGCCGCGCGCACGACTCGAAGGGGACGCTCGTCGCGACCGCCCAGGGCACGTGGCACCTGTGGCCGCACAAGCCGGAGATCGACGGCCGCGACGCCGGCGAAACGGTCGTCGTCCAGGGAACGGGAGCGCGCCTCCGCGTCGGCAAGATCCTCGCCGTCGGCCGCAACTACGCCGATCACAACGTCGAGATGGGTGGCACCCCCGCGACGCCTCCGGTCTTGTTCCTGAAGCCTCCGTCGGCGCTTGCCGGCGACGGCGCGCGCCTCACGCTGCCCGAGGGTTTCGGCCAGGTCCACCACGAGGTCGAGATGGTCGTCGTCATCGGGAAGCGTGGCCGCACGATCGCCGAAGCCGACGCGATGGATCACGTGCTCGGGTACGCCGTCGGTCTCGACCTGACGTTGCGCGATCTTCAGAACGAGGCGAAGAAGAAGGGCGAGCCCTGGGACCTCGCGAAGGGGTTCGACGGGTCGGCGCCGGTCTCGCTCGTCGTTCCGAAAGAAGCCGCGGGCGACGCGGGCCGGCTCGCGCTCACGCTCGACGTCAACGGGACCCGCCGCCAATCGGGGAGCACCGCGCAGATGCAGCACAAGATCCCCGCGCTCGTCGCGCTCGCCTCGCGGCTCATCACGCTCGAGCGCGGAGATCTCCTCTTCACCGGCACGCCGGCGGGCGTCGGTCCGATCGTTCCCGGCGACCGCCTCGAGGCGCACCTGGGCGATCTCGTCTCGCTCCGGGTCACCGTCGAGCCTCCCAGGTGACGCGCGGCAGGATTGGCCTGGTCCTGATCCTCGCCGCCTTCGCCGTCCTCGGGGCGCTCCGGCTCAACCGCTTCTGCCTCCTCGAGCCGGATTCGCCCGGCTACCTGTTCCAGGCACGCGCGCTCGCGACGGGACACGGCTACCGGGAGATCGATCATCCCGGCGAGCCGCTTCACACGTTCCGTCCGCCGGGGCTTTCGATCCTGCTCGCCCCGCTCGCGCTCGTGGCCCCGTACTCGGCCGTCGCGGCGAAGGCGATCGTGCTCCTCACCGCCCTTTGCGCTCTCGCGCTGACATGGGCGCTCGCCGCGCGCGGCGGGAGCGCCCTGGGGGCCACCGTCGCGCTCACCGTCGTCGCGTCGTCGCCGTACGCGCTCCTTCACGCGTCGGAGGTCGTCACCGAGTTCCCTTACCTCGCCCTCTCGCTCGCGGCGATCCACTGGGTCACGCGCCGCGAAGGCAAGCCGTCCCCTTTCGACGTCGCCGTGCTCGCGGCCGTCCTCACGTGCCTGCCGTTCCTCAGGACGATCGGGATCGCGCTCGTGGGGGCGATCGCGCTCTGGTGCCTCTCGGGCCGCTCGCGGCGCGCATGGCTCCCCGCGCCCGCCGCTGCGATCGTCGCGACCGGCCTGTGGTCGCTGCGGAATCATCTCGCCGGCGGCCCGACCTACTTCGGCGCGATCGCGCACGCGGGGATCTCCGGCATCGCGAAGCGGATCGTGGACGCCTGCGTGTTCTACGGGTCACGCTTCCTGGACGTACTCCTTCCCGGGTTCTGGCCGGGCCGCCCGCTCTACGAGCGCTTGACCGTCGGCGGCACGACCGACCTCGGCGGGCTCCACGGCGGCGCCCGGCTCGTCGCCGCGGTGGTCCTCGGCCTCGCGGCGCTCGGCGCGTGGCGGAGGCGCGAGCGGGAGGGCAGCCTGATCGCGATCTACGCTGCGCTCTTCGGCGCCGTGCTCGTCCTCTACCCACCGAGGCACGAGCGGCTCACGTGGCCTCTCGTGCCGCTCGTCGTCGCGCTCGCCCCCGCCGGCGTCGCTGCGATCGGCCGGCGCACGGCCGCGGCGGTGGCGATCGCGCTCGCCTCCGCCCTCGTGCTCTGGCAGTCGCTCGCGTCGGTCGCGATCGTCCGCGACAACCTCGCGTGCGAGCGCGCGCCGGAGCGGTTCTACGCCGAGCGCATCCCGCCGATCTACTTCGCCGATTGGCAGGCGGCGGGGACCTGGCTCGCCGCGCATGCGCCGCGCGGCGCCCGCGCGCTCACGCGGCACTCCGACGTCGGATTCACGTCGCGCCTCCACCAGGAGTCGATCCGGTTCGAGGAGCTCCCGCCCGCCGCGTGGCGCGCCCGCCTCGCACAAGCCGGCGCCCGGTACCTCGTCGTCCCGACGTCGCTCTTCGGGAAGTTCTTCCCGATGGGGCTCCTGCGCTCCGATCCGATCTACAGCTACGAGGTCGTCTGGCAAGGCTCGGACGTGGCCGTCGTCGCCGTGTCGCCGAACCGAACCGGCGCCGTCCTCCCGCCGGCCCCGCCCGCCACCGAGTCGGCCGCGTGCGAAGCCGCGCGCGAGCGCGAGCCGGGCCGCGTCGATCTCGAGAGCCGCTGTGCCGAGCTCCTCGCCGCCGCGGGAAAGCCCGACGCGGCGATCGAGCGCCTGCGGACGATCGTTCGCGGCGGCCGCGCCGACGTGCGGATCCAGGTCGCTCTCGGCCAGCTCCTCCTCGACCAGAAGCGGGACGCGGAGGCGCTCGACGCGTTCCGCGCCGCGGCTCTCATGCCCGAGGCCGACCTCCTCGAGCAGACGATCGCCCGCGGGACCTCCGCGGCGGCGGAGCTCGCGGCGGCGAGCGGGATCGACAAGACGGTGCGCGCGCACGCCGCGATCGCCCGTGCGCGCCAGCGCATGGAGGACCTGCGCTGGGGCGACGCCAGGCTTCTCGTCGAGGAAGCGATCGTCTTCGCGCCTTACGATCCTCTCGTCGTGGCGACGGCGGGCGACGTCGCGCTCCGGCGGCAGGACTACGGAACCGCGGTCGGCCTCTACGATCAGGCCGGCCGCGAGGGCGACGCCGTCTCGGCGGCCAAGTCGAAGGCGCTGGACGCGACGCTCAGGACCGAAGCGTCGCTCGACGCCGCCGAACCGCCGGCGATCGTCGCGGCGGCCTCCTTCTGGACGCAGACCGGAACGCCGGGCCGCGCGCTCGATCTCCTCGAGCGCGCCCTGGCGAAGCGGCCGGGCGATCCCGCGCTCGCTGGACCTCTTGGCGAGCTTCGCCGCTTCTACGGCCTCGACTAAGATCCGCTCCATGGCGCGCGCTTTCGCGGGGAAGACCGTCCTCATCACCGGCGCCTCGAGCGGCATCGGGAAGGCCGCGGCGTCGGCGTTCGCGGCCCAGGGAGCGCAGGTCATCGCGATCGCGCGCGACCGGGAGAAGCTCGACGCGCTCGCCGCCGGGAACTCTTCGATCGTGCCTCTCGTGTGCGACGTGACGGACGGCCCCGCGATGGAGACGCTCGCACGGACGGTCCTGGAGCGCTTCGGCGCACCCGACGTCGTCGTCGCGAACGCCGGCCGCGGTGTCGACGCGCCGTTCGTCGCGACGTCGGACGACGCGTACCGGGCGCTCTTCGAGGTCAACGTCCTCGGCGTCGTGCGGACGATCCGCCCGTTCCTTCCCGCCATGATCGCGCGCGGGAGCGGCCGCGTCCTCATCGTGTCGTCGATCGTCGGCAAGCGCGGCGTCCCGAACTACAGCGCCTACGCGGCGAGCAAGTTCGCCCTCCACGGCATCCTCGACGCCCTCCGCCCGGAGCTCTCCGGCACCGGCGTGAGCGCGGGGATCGTCTGCCCCTCGTCGACCGAGACGGAGTTCGACAGCCGCAAGCTGCGAGCGGGAACTCCGCAGAACAAGGTTCGGGTGCAGCGGCACTCCGCCGAGTCGGTCGCTCGCGCCCTCGTCCGCATGGCGCGATGGACGCGGCGGGAGATGGTGATCTCGCCCGAAGGAAAGCTCATGGTCGTCGTCGATCGCCTCGCGCCTTCGCTCATGGACTGGATCCTGGCGCGCACCCTCGTCAAGAGATAAGGGGACAGCTACCGAATTCCCACCCAAAGAAAGAGGTTCTTCACACACAACTCAGCCTGGGTTGTGTGTGAAGAAACCATCCCTCTTTCTTTGGGTGGGAATTCGGTAGCTGTCCCCTTATCTCAGTCCGAGGCGGTAGAACGCCGCCACCACGAGCGCGTGGGTGATCGCGCCCGAGCGAATCAATGCGGGGACTTCGGCCAAGGGATACGTGACGACCTCGAATGCTTCGTCCTCGTCCGGATCGGGCGGCCCCGCGAAGCGCGCATTGCGGGCGAGGAAGGTGTGGCAGCGGTTCGTCTGGACGGCGGGGTTCGGATGGACCCAACCGAGGTCGACGAGGTCGTCGGTGTCGTAGCCTGTCTCTTCGCGTAGCTCGCGGCGCGCGGCGATCGGCGGCGGCTCGGCGGGATCGCACATCCCGCCGGGGATCTCGAGTGTGACCTCGTCGATCCCGAAGCGGAACTGGCGGATGAAGACGACGTCGCCCGTGGGGGTCAGCGGGACGACGTTGATCCAGTCGGGCGCGTCGACGACGAAGTAGTCGCGCGGCGCGGTGCCGTCCGGCGGCGCGAAGCGCACGCGGTCGACGTCGAAGACACGACACGCGGCGACGCGGTCGCGTCCGAGGCGGCGCCAGGGCTTGACGCCGTGTGCCACTACGCGGCGGGGGCCTCGGGCTTGCCGGCGAGGCGCTTGGCCCGCGCTTCCATCGAGCGGCGCTGACGCTGGGCGCGGCGGATGCGCTTCTTCGCGGCGCGGACCTTCGGGGCGTCCATCGACGAGGCCTTCTCGGTGAGCTTCTTCTTGAGGCGCGCGGTCTTCTGCTTGAGCGATTCGACGGTCTTGGCGGGCATCGTGATCTCCTGAAAGGACGCATCATATACACTCCCGCCATGCCCCCCTACGAGCGCCACGTCTTCGTCTGCGAGAACCGGCGGGCCGACGAAGACCCGCGCGGCTGCTGCGCGGCGAAGGGCGCAGGTGCGATCCGCGAGCGCCTCAAGGTGCTGGCGAAGAACGCCGGCCTCAGGGGCCGCGTCCGGATCAACGGCGCCGGCTGCCTCGACCAGTGCGAGCACGGGCCGACGATCGTCGTCTACCCCGAGGCGGTCTGGTACGGGCACGTGACGCCGGACGACGTCGACGAGATCTTCGAGAGCCACGTGCTCGGGGGGCGGCCGGTCGAGCGCCTGCGCCTGCCCCACATGCGCCCCGAAAAGTAATCGATGGTCGTCGACGGGCGGCGGTTCCTGATCGTCGGGCACCGCGGCGCCGCCGCCAAGGCGCCCGAGAACACCGCGGCGTCGCTCACGGCGGGACTCGACGCCGGAGCGGGCGCGATCGAGGTCGACGTCGGCCTCACACGGGACGGGCGGGTCGTCCTCCTCCACGACACGACCCTCGACCGCACGACGAACGGCCGCGGGCCGCTCCGTGCGCTCCCTTGGCCTGCGGTCGCCGCCCTCGACGCGGGATCGTGGTTCGCAGGCCGCTTCGCCGGCGAGCCGCCGATCGACCTCGACGACGCGCTCTCGATCGTCCGCGCGCACGTGCCCCTCATCGTCGAGGTCAAGCCGATGACCCGCGAGCGCGAGGGGCGCGTCGACCGCGAGGATCGCGCGCTCATCGACGGCGTCCTCGCCGCGTTCGAGCGCACGGGCGGCTTCCGCGGCGTCACGATGTCATCGGCGGCGTGGAGCCTCCTCGAGGACGCGCGGGCGAAGGCGCCCGCGCTCGACGTCGCGCTCACCGTGCGCTCGCTCGAAAGGCGCGATCCGGTCGCGTGGGCGCAGCGGGTCGGCGCGACGGCGCTCCACCCGAGCCGCCGCCTGTGCACGCCGTCGTTCGTCGGCCGCGCGCGCGGGCTCGGCCTCGCGGTGATCGCGTACACGGTGAACACCTCGGGCGAGCTGCGGCCACTGCTCGAAGCCGGCGTCGACGGCGTCTTCACCGACGATCCGGCGGGGATCCGGAGGAAGCTCGCCGCGCGCACCCGCGAGGAGAAGGCCGAGGGTGGCCTGACGCTCGGCATCGACCAGGGAAGCGGCGGGACGCGCGCCGTCCTCGCCGATGCGGCGGGCCGGGTCGTCGAATCCGGCGAGGCGCGCCTCGCTTCGACGCGAACCAAGGACGGCGCGATCGTCCAGGACGCCGAGGCGGTCGCGGCGTCGGTCGTCCGCGCGGCGGGGCCTCTCGTCGTGGGAAGGGCGCGCACGATCGGCGCCGCGGGGCTCGCCGTGCAGAGGTCGTCGCTCGTCGTCTGGCGGCGATCCGACGCGAGGCCGGTGACCCCGGTCCTCTCGTGGCGCGCCGGCACGCCTTACGAGGTTCCGGCCGCGCTCGCGGCGAGTGAAGAGCGCATCGCCGAGGCGACCGGACTCACCGTCCGGTTCCCCTACGGCGCCGTGCGTCTCGCCGCGCTTCGCCGCGACGATCCAGAGGTCGCCGAGGGGCTCGACGCCGGCCGCTACGTCGCCGGGCCGCTCGGCGCGTTCCTCGTCGCGCGCCTGACGCGCGGCGACGCGCCCGCGTGCGACCCGTCGCTCGCGCAGCGGACCCTCGCGTGGGACTTCCGCGCGGGACGGTGGAGCGACCAGCTGGCGGCGATCCTCGGCGTGCCGGCGCTTTCGTGGCCGAAGGTCGCGCCCTCGACGTCTCACCGCGGCTTCCTCCGCCTCGGCCGCTCGCGCGTCCCGCTCCACGCCCTCGCCGGCGACGTCGGTGCCGCGGTCCGCGGCGCGGGGCAGGACGACGCCGGCGTCCTCGTCCTCGGCACGGGCGGATTCGTCGTCGTCCCGACCGGACGCGCCGCCGTGCGCGCGGCGGGTCTCCTCACGTCGATCCTCTACGAAGATGCGGCGGGCCCGCTCTTCGCGGTCGAGGGAACGGTCCACGGCCTCGCCGCGGCGATCGCGCGGGCCGGAGCGTCCGGCGGATGGCAGTCGCTCCCGGTCGAGCGGATCGCGTCGCGCGCGGGGAGCGCGACGCGCGCCGCCGCGGTGACGGCCGCGCCCGAGGGCACCGGGACTCCCGACTGGGTCGTCGCCCCGCGGTTCTCCATCGACGACGGGTGCGAGGAGCCGGAGGCGATCGTCGCCGGGACCTTGGACGATCTCGCCCGCCGCTTCGGAGCGATCGCCGCGCTCGTGCGCGACGCGGGACTTTCTACCGCGCGATGCGTCGCCACGGGCGGCGCCGCCGCATCGCCTCACTTGACCGTTCGCATCGCGAGGGCGATGCGCGCCGAGATCGACGTCGACCACCGCCCCCTCCGCACCGCCGCCGGCGCTTCGCTCCTGGCCCGCGATGCGGTCTGAGACGGCTCGCGCCGTGCGCGCGCCTCTCCTCCGGTGGTACCGGAAGAACGCGCGCGACCTCCCGTGGCGGCGGATGCGCGACCCCTACGCGATCTGGGTCTCCGAGGTCATGCTCCAGCAGACGACGGTCGGCGCGGTGCTCCCCTACTACGCGCGCTTCCTCGAGCGTTTTCCCGACGTCGCGTCGCTCGCCCGCGCGAGCGAAGACGACGTGCTCGCGCAGTGGACCGGCCTCGGCTACTACCGCCGCGCCCGCGCGCTGCGCCTCGGGGCCGCGGCCGTCGTCTTACGTCACGGCGGGCGCGTTCCCGGCGACGTCGAAGCGCTCCGCACCCTCCCCGGGATCGGCCGCTACACCGCCGGCGCGATCGCGAGCGTCGCCTTCGGTCTGCCCGCGCCGATCGTCGACGGCAACGTCAAGCGCGTCTTCGCACGCCTGTTCGCGCTTCCCGGCGAAGGTGCGGCCCTCGAACGCCGCTGCTGGCCGATCGCGGAGACGCTCGTCCGCGGGTTGCACCCGGGGGACTTCAACCAGGCCGTCATGGAGCTGGGCGCGCTCGTCTGCACGCCGAAGGCGCCGAACTGCCTGGCGTGCCCGGTCGCGTCCCATTGCGCCGCCTCTTGCGCGGGCCGCCAGGCAGAGTTCCCGGCACCGGCACCGCGGAAGACGATCCGAAATCGGCGCCTCGCGGCGGCGTGGGTCGAGCGGCGCGGACGCGTGCTCCTCGTGCGCCGGAGCGCCGGGGGCTCTCTCCGCGGGACGTGGGACGTGCCGGCGGTCGCCATCGAGGGGAAGGAAACCGCGGCTACCGCGCTCACGCGCGCGAGCTTCGCTCCGGGCAAGGCGCTCACGCGGGTGACCCACACGATCCTGACGACACGCTTCGCCCTCGAGGTGGTCGCCGCCAAGGCGCCGGCCGGACGCGGCCGCGACCGCCTCTGGATCGAGCCGTCCAAGCTCGGCGAGATCGCCACGTCCGGCGCGACGATGAAGATCGCGCGCGCCGTCCTCCCTCAGAAGCGGTCCCAGGCGGACAAGCCCTCGGGCTCGTCGGCGGGCAGCTCGCCGAGAAAGCTGTAGGGCTTCCCCTCCATGAGCGGGACCGCGCCGAACGCGACGTCGAGCCCGGCCCAGTAGGCGAGGAACGCCGTGGCGGCGACCCCGACCGGTCCGCGCTCGCCGGCGGCGGCGAGCCCCGCGAGGCCGGCCGCGGCGAGAGCAGCAGGCGGATAGAGCGCGACGCGGAGCGCGCGCGCGTGGCTACGACCTGCGGCGCCCTGCACCCAGTCCCTCGCGAGCCGGCCCGCAGCGTAACCGGCGGCGACACCACCGAAGAGCACCCACCACTCGAGATACCTGAGGCGCTCGCTCTCGAGGCCGCCGAGCCGCCGCCACGGCGCGGCGAACGTATAGAGAACGGCGCACCACGCGGCGAGCCACAGCGTGCCCGCGAGCTTCCTTCGCCATGCCTTCATGGAACACCCGACGAGGAGGGACGGTGACCGGGACGGCTCCTACGATGTCACGGCGCCGGCGGCGGGAGACTCCGGCAAGACGCCGCTGGGGTTTCCTCGGGGCAACCCCGAGAGGATCTCGGTCAGCTTCTCGGGCTCGACCGGCTTCACGAGGTGGCCGTCGAAGCCGGCCTCGATCGTCCGGCGGCGATCCTCCATCTGTCCCCAGCCGGTCAGCGCGACGAGCGTGACCTGCTTCCCCCACGCCTCGCTTCTGATCTTGCGGGCGGTGTCGAGGCCGTTCAATCGCGGCATCCCGATGTCGAGCATCACGAGATCGGGCCGGAACGCCGCCGCCGAGACGAGCGCCTCGAGCCCGTCGTAGGCGGTCCGCGTGTCGTTCCCCATGAGCTCGAGCATCTTCGCCAGGCTGACCGCCGCGTCGCGATTGTCGTCGACGACGAGGACGCGCCGCCGGTGATTGACCACGCTCGCCGGCGCCGCACCGGCCTCCGCGACGACGGCGGCCGCGCGCGCGAGGGGCAGGCGGATCGTGAACGTGCTTCCAAGCCCGGGTCCCGCGCTCGCCGCCTCGACGGTGCCGCCGTGCATCTCGACCAGGCTCTTGACGAGCGAGAGACCGACGCCGAGCCCTCCTTGCGCCCGCTCGAGGACGCCGTCGGCATGCGTGAACATGTCGAAGACCTTCGGAAGCATCGCAGCGGAGATTCCAACCCCCGCATCGCGAATCCGGACGACCGCGCTTCCCTCGTCGCGCGTCACCTCGACGGCGATGCTCCCGTTCGGCTCCATGTACTTGGCGGCGTTGTTGAGCAGGTTCGAGAAGATCTGGGACAAGCGCGTCACGTCGGCGTCGAGCGGGAGCGGCTCGTCCGCCGGGAGGAGCGTGAGCGTGTGGCCGCGCTCGTCGATCGCCGGGCGGCTCGCTTCGATCGCCTGACCGAGCGGCTCGGCGAGGTCGATCCTCGAGCGCCGGAGGACGATCTTCCCGCGGCTGATGCGGCTGACGTCCATCAGGTCGTCGATGAGGCGGACCATGTGGCCGACTTGGCGCTCCATCATCTCGCGCGCCTGCTCGGCGGCGCCCGGATCGTCCTTCGCGAGCCTCAAGATCTCGAGCCCGTTCCTGATCGGCGCCAGAGGGTTCCTGATCTCGTGGGCGAGCGTCGCCATGAAATCGTCCATGCGGCGGTTCGAGTCCTCGAGGGTCTCGCGCACGCGACGGCGCTCCTCGGCGATCGCCAGATGGGCCGCGACCCGCGCGTGGAGCTCGCGCGCGGAGAACGGCTTCACGAGGTAATCGTCGGCGCCCGCCTCCATCCCGTCGACGCGGCTGTCCTCTCCCGCCCGCGCGGAGAGCATGATCACGGGGACGTTCCGGGTCCGCGGGTCCGCGCGGAGTCCGCGCAAGAGTCCGAAGCCGTCGAGGCGCGGCATCATGACGTCGGAGAGCACGAGGTCGGGCACGCTGGCGCGGGCGAGCGCGAGCGCGGCCTCGCCGTCGGCGACAGCGAGCGTGCGGTAGCGTTCGCCGAGGATGCGTACGATGTAGCGCCGTATGTCCGCGTTGTCGTCGGCGACGAGAATGCGCGGATCGAGCTCGGAGCCCAAGGCCCCTCCTTCTGCTCCTGAGTGGCGGTTCCATTGTCCCGAATCCGTCGCGCGCCTGCGATGGGGAGGCGTCCTAGGAACGAGTCGGATCCAGGACTAAGGAGCGGAGCCGAAGGTCGTCCCTCACGGAACGAACAGCGGCGCTTCGCGCGCGCGGCCAGGCGCGCCGGGCCAATCGTCGCCACGATAGCGGCCGAGGATCGTCCCGACGAAGACGATGAGCGGAAGCATGACGGCCTGCACGGGACGCGGCGCGAGGATGACCTCCTGAGTCTTCCGGTGGCGCCACGCGACGTGAGCCATGTAGAAGAGCGGTGGCCGCTCGGCCGTTCCCGCATTGAGGACGTCGAAGACCGAGTGCAGGTAGCGATCGAGATCGACCGCCGGGCTCGCCGTGCCGGCGAAGACGAGCTCGTCGTCGCCGCCGTTCCACCAGCGGTGCACGCTGCCGGCGGGGAACCGAGCCGCGGCGCCCGTTGCCGCTGTGGAGACCTTCCCATCGAGAATGAACGAGATGGTCCCCGAGACGACGGTCCCCTCCTCGACCTGCGCGTGGTGAATGTGGAGCGGCGGCCCTTTCCGCTTCGGCGGTAACGTGCCCGACAGCTCGAGGGAGACGACGCCGTCGCGCGCGACACGCCTGAGCTTGAGCTTCTCGCCGGTGTGACGGTTCTCGATCTGGAGCCAATCCATGCGCGAATCTTACGGCGAAGATCAGCGAACGGGCATGACTCCGTGCATCTCGCGCGTCCCGTCGACCGCGACCGGGACCCACTTTCCGTCGACCAGCACGTAGAGGCGCGCCTGGAGGCCGAACGTCTCGGACTCGGTGATCCACACACCGAGCTCGCTCGAGACCGCTTTCCATTGCGGTGAGCTGGTATCGGGTTGCGGAGCGTTCCACCTGTTCTGCGCGTGCGCGATCGCGAAACCCGCCGACACGAGGCCGATAGCCGCGAACACCACCAAGAGATTGCGCTTCATCATCCACCTCCCGCTGGATGAGACAGGCTGCCGGCGATTGAGTTCCCTTCGCCCAGCTACTCCTGCGCACCCGCTCGTCGCAGGATTTCGGCCATCTCGTCTTTCTTCCCGTGGAGCGCCCAGCCGAGCGGGGTGCCGTCGAAGATCGTGTCCCGGAGATCGAGCCGCGCACCGCGCGCGATGAGAAGCCTCACGACCCCTTCATGATCCGCCCACACCGCCTGATGCAACGGAGTGGAATGGGCATGAAACTTCGGCGGGTTGTAGCGATCGGGGTCCTCGCCGGCCTCGAGCAAGAGCGTCACGATCTCCGCGTGGCCATGCTGCGCCGCCAGGGCGAGCGCGACGTGGCGCTCTTCCTCGCCGGCTTGCGGGAGGAGGCGTGCCGCGTCGCCGACTCGTCCGAGCCCCGCGGCCGCGGCGAGGCTCTCGACGGGAGCGCCGCGGCGGACGAACGCCTGCGCCGTGTCGAGGAAGCCGAAGGCGAGCGCGGTCAAGACGGCCGATTGCCACTCCGTCCCCGGCCCGCGGTAGGCGGCGCCGTGATCGAGCAGCGCCTCCGCGAGCGCGAACTGGAGGCCGGCCGCGTGCGGCGGGCTGCTCGAGACCAGCATGCTCATCGTCGTGCACTTCTGCTCGTACATGTCGGCGAGCGCGTCGACCTCGGCGCCGGATTCGAGGAGGACGCGTGCGATCTCGACGGCGTTCGGCGGCGTCTTCTGCCGGTAGCCTTCGACGCCGTTCGCCGCGATGTAGTGGAGGAGCGTCGCGCGGTGCCGGCGCGTCGAGCGCGCGCGTGCGAGCGCGGGGTCGGCCTGGAGCATCGTCCGGAGCGTGGCGAGCTTGCCGGCGACGATCGCGTCGGCGGCGGCCTCGAACGGCTTCGGCCCCTCGTCGGCGGCGAAGGCGGCGAGGTCCGCCCAGCTCTCGAAGGCATAGCCGTGCGCGACGACGAGACGGGCATCGGAGAGATCGAGCGCTCCGGGATCGACCGCCTCGACCTTCTCGCCGCGGTAGCGCGGGTGCGCCCACTTGAAACGCCACCGGGCATCGTCGTCGCCGGCCTTCAGGGCGGCGAGGAGGGCTTCCGCCTCGGCGTCGTAGGCGCCGAGGGGCGTCGTGTACGGAAGGTCGTCGCGCACGAGGATGCGAGCATACGCCCTCTACAATGCGCGGTGTGAGCGACGCGAAGACGATCACGATCGCGGGGCCGGCCGGGAAGCTCGAGGCCGCCGTGCGCACCGCGGAGACACCGCGCGCGGTCGCGGTGATCGCGCACCCTCATCCGCTCTACGGCGGCACGCTGCATAATCCAGTGATCTTCCACACCGACCGCGAGCTGAACCGCGCGGGGCTGACCACCGTGCGCTTCAACTTCCGCGGCGTCGGCGCGAGCGAAGGATTCCACGACGATGGGCGAGGCGAGGTCGGCGACGTCGCGGCGGTGGCGGAGTACGCGCGCGGCTCAGCACCTTCGGCGCCGCTCGTCCTGGTCGGTTATTCGTTTGGCTCGCGCTGCGTCGTCGACTACGCCCTCCATGGCGGCGGCGACGTCGCGGCGATCGTCGCGATCGGTCTCCCGCTGCGGATCTGGAAGTTCGGGGACCTCGAAGAGTGGCATCGTCCCTTCGGCGTCGTCCAAGGCACCCAGGACGAATTCGGCTCGATCGACGAGGTGCGCGCGCGGATCGCGAAGATGACGCCGCCGGGGCGGCTCTACGCGGTCGAGGGGGCGCCGCACCTGTTCCCGGGGCGCGCGCCCGAGGCGGCGGCTAAGGTCGTTCAGGCGGTCGAGGACACGCTTTCGGCCTCGTGAATCGCTCTCGCCCTGGCCAGCGCTTCCAGGACGTTGTCGCAGATGTTCTCGCGCCCAACGATCTCGGCGAACCGCGCCTGCGCCATGAGTTTCCGCGGCTGGTCGCGTGCGCCGCAGAAGAGGAGCGTGCGGCCGCTCGCGTGAAGGACCTCGGCGAGGTCCTGGAAGGCGAGGAGACCGGTGGCGTCGAGCGCCGTCATGTTGCGAAGACGGACGACGACGATCGGCGGAAGGGCCTCGAGGCGCTCCGTGATCTCCGCGATCTTGTCGGTCGCGCCGAAGAGGAAGGGGCCGTGGATGCGGAAGATCGCGACGTACGGCGGGATGTCCTTGTCCTGGAGGGTATGGACGAAGCCGTCCCTGACGTAGTCG
This sequence comes from Candidatus Polarisedimenticolaceae bacterium, assembly GCA_036275915.1. Taxonomy (NCBI): domain Bacteria; kingdom Pseudomonadati; phylum Acidobacteriota; class Candidatus Polarisedimenticolia; order Candidatus Polarisedimenticolales; family Candidatus Polarisedimenticolaceae; species Candidatus Polarisedimenticolaceae bacterium. The sequence goes on from DASUCV010000004.1 coordinate 524,334, forward strand.
TCGGTGACGCGGCTCACGGTCGTCGTCGCGGTCACGTTGCGGATGAAGAGAAGCGTCGCGAGGATCATCCCCGTCTCGACCGCGACCGTGAGGTCGGCGAACACGGTGAGCGAGAAGGTGATGAGCCAGACCGCGATCTCGGCCTTGCTGAGGCGCAAGAGCTCGGGGACCTGGCCCCACTCCCCCATGCCGTAGGCGGTCATCATGAGGATGCCGGCGAGGATCGGCATCGGGACGTAGCTCGCGAGCGGCGCCGCGAACAGAATGATCGCCAAGAGGACGAGCGCGTGGATCATCCCCGACACGGGAGTCTTCGCACCGGTCCGGATGTTCGTTGCGGTGCGGGCGATGGCGCCGGTCGCGGGCAGGCCGCCGAACATCGGGGAGACGACGTTCGCGACCCCTTGGGCGACGAGCTCCACGTTCGGGTTGTGACGGTCGCCGCTCATCCTGTCGGCGACGACCGCGGACATGAGCGACTCGATCGCGCCGAGCATCGCGACGGTGAGGACGGACGGGAGCAGGCCGTGAACGAGGTCGAGCCTGAGGGCTGGAATCTCGAAATGCGGCAAGCCCGAAGGAATGCCGCCGAAGCGGGAGCCGATCGTCTCGACGGGGAGGCGGAGGACGAGGACGAGCACCGTCCCTAGGAGGAGCACCAGGACGCTCCCCGAGATCCGCGGCGCGTACTTTCGGGTGAGCGCGATCGTGAGGGCGGCGCCGGCGGCGAGCGCGATTGCGATCGGGCTCGCCTCGCCCAGATGGACGGCGATCGTCGCGATCCGCCCCGTGAAATCGCCGGGGACGGCGTCGAGCCTCAGACCCAGGAAGTCGCGGAGCTGCGTGGAAGCGATGAGGACGGCGATACCGTTCGTGAAGCCGACGACGACCGGGCGCGGGATGAACTTCACCGCGCTTCCGAGGCCGGTGAGCCCCATGACGACGAGGAGCACCCCCGCCATCATCGTGCACATGAAGAGGCCGGGGACGCCGTGCTTCGCGACGATTCCTGCGATGACGACGACGAACGCGCCGGTCGGGCCGCCGATCTGGCAGCGCGAGCCGCCGAGGAGCGAGATCACGAAGCCGGTGACGATCGCGCAGTAGATGCCCGACTGAGGGGGAAGTCCCGAGGCGATCGAGAACGCCATCGCGAGGGGCAGCGCGACGAACCCGACCGTCACGCCCGAGACGAGGTCGGCGACGAAGGTGGCGCGGTCGTAACCGCGCAGGGCCTGGACCGACTTCGGCGTCCAGGCCGAGAGGTCAGCCAACGAGGACCAGCTCCTTCTGGATCGCGCCGTAGACCTCGGCCTTGCCGGAGGCGCGCACGAAGACGTCGATCTCGGCGCGGACGCCCATCTCGCCGGCGAGGTAGATTCCCGGCTCGATCGAGAAGCAGGTGCCGGGGACGATGAGGCGCTCGTCCTTGGTCTCGAGGTTGTCGATGTTGGCGCCGTTCCCGTGGACGTGCGTGCCGATCGAGTGGCCGGTGCGGTGGAGGAAGTTCGGGCCGTAGCCGGCATCGACGACGACCTTGCGGCACGCGTCGTCGACCTCGTAGCCGTGGACCGGCGTTCCCGCCTCGAGCTTCTTCGCGACGAAGGCGAGGGCGGCGTCGCGCGCGTCGCGGACGACGTGGAAGATCTCAACGTACTTCTTCGGCGGCTCCTTCCCGGCGAACGCGCACCAGGTGATGTCGTAGTAGATCCCGACGGGTAGGGCGCGTCGCGCCCAGAGGTCGAGCAGGATCGTGTCGCCCTTCGTCAGGACCTTGGCGTTCTCCTGCGTCGGCTCGAAGTGCGGGTCGGCCGGGTGCTCGTTGAATCCGACGATCGGGCTCTCGCCCTCGCAGGTGAGCCCTTCTTCCTCGAAGCGGCGGACGATGCGCTCCTTCAGCTCGAACTCGGTGACGTTCTTCCCCTCGCGGAGGGCCTTCGCCATCGCCTCGAACGTCTCGTCCTTGACCTTCTGGACGCGCTCGCCGGCCCAGACGTGCGAGTCCCAACCGGCTTCGCCCACCGTCGCCTCGAACTGCTGGACGAGATCGGCCGAGGTGACGATCGTGGGGCCGAACGAGCGAATCAGCTCGATCGTGCCCGCGTCGACGAGGCCGACGTACGGGATGTTGTTGTCCGGGCTGTACTGCATCGCGATCCGCTTCTTTCCGCCGACCATCTCCTTGAGCTTCGCGTGCAGCTCGGTCCACGCGAGGTAGTGCTCCTGGCGGCCCGGAAGGCGATCGAGCATGCGCGGCTCGACGCGGTGCGCCAGCTTCACCGGCTCGCCCGACGCCGGCAGGTAGTAGAACCATCGCCGGCTCGCCATCGCGTGCGGGTCGAGCCCGAGGATGCCGTACGCCATCGGGTCGCGGCGGTGGTGGTCGCAGAAGAGCCAGCCGTCGAGCTTCTGGTCGCGGAGCGCCGTCTGGATCGCCGTCAAGTTCATCGCTGCCTCCGAGCTAACGTGCGCTTTCGAGCTTCGCGTTGCGGGCGACGACGTCGGCGAGCGACGTCCGGTCGAGGATCGTCGCCGCCGCGTCGCGGACGTCCATCAAGACCGAATAGAACCCTGCCTGCCGCGGGTCCGAGCTCATGAGCTCCTTGAGCTCGGCGGCGCTTCCGAGCGGCGCCAGCGGGCCGTCGAGCACGCGCATGACCTGGCCGAGCATGATCTCGTGCGGGTCGCGCGCCAGCTCGTAGCCGCCGTCGATCCCGCGCCGGCTCCTGACGATCCCCGCGTGCTTCAGCTCGAGGAGGATTCCCTCCAGGAACTTCGCCGGGATCTGCTCGCGCCGTGCGATCTCGCGGATCTGCACGACGCCCTGGCCGTGCGTCTCCGAGAGATGGCAGAGCGCCCTCATGCCGTACTGGCCGCGCTTGCTGACTTTCATGCCGCCGCCCTCGTGGCGCCGTCGAAGAACGCCCCGACCGCCTCGAGGAACGCTTCGGGGGTCGTGAGCTCTCCGATACGGGCGCGGAGGTGTTTGCCGTCCGGAAGGCCGTGGGTGTACCAGCCCGTGAAGGTGCGCAGCTTGTGAACCGCGAACGCCGGCTCTTCCTGGGTCGTGACCATGTCGAAGTGCGCGCGGATCACAGCCTCGCGGTCGCCGACCGTCGGCTCGTAGGGCGCTCGCCCCGCGAGGAGATCGGCGGTCTGACGGTAGATCCAGGGATTCTTCATCGAGGCCCGGCCGATCATGACGCCGTCGCAGCCGGTCTCCCGCATCATGCAGATCGCGTCGGCGGCCTCGTGGACGTCGCCGTTCCCGACGACCGGGATCGAGATCGCTTCCTTGAGGCGCGCGATCTGGCTCCAGTCGGCGCGGCCCGAGAACATCTGCTTCGCCGTGCGCGCGTGGAGCGCGACGGCGTCGACCCCCTCGCCCTCGCAGATGCGGCCCAGCTCGAGATAGTTTCTCGACTCGTCCTTCAGGCCGAGGCGGAACTTCACCGAGAGCGGGATCGTCAGGACGCGGCGCACTTCGCGGATGATCTCCCGCGCGAGGTCGAGATCGCCCATGAGCGCGCAGCCCGAGCAGCCCTTGAGGATCTTGTTCGCCGGGCAGCCCATGTTGATGTCGCAGGCATCGGCGCCGATCTCCTGCACGAGGCGCGCGGCTTCCACCATCGCCTCGGGCCTCGAGCCGTAGATCTGGATCGAGATCGGCCGCTCCTCATCGACGTAGTGGAGGAGCTTCCGCGTGCGCTTGTTGCCGCGGACGAGCGCCTCCGACGAAATGAACTCCATCGTGACGAGGCCGACGCCGCCCACGCGGCGGAGGACGAGCCGGAACTGCCGGTCGGTGATCCCCGCCATGGGCGCCAGGACGAGCGGCGGATCGAGCGCGAGCGTCCCGAGCCTCAGCATCGTCACTGCCCCGTGAAGCGCGGCGGGCGCTTCTCCGCGAAGGCGACGAGAGCCTCCTCGCGGTCGGAGGTGCCGAGCACGCCTTGATAGCACTGCCATTCGAGCGCCAGCGCCTCGTCCATCGAGAGGTCCCAGCCGCCTTCGATCGCCTTCTTCGCCAGGCGCACGGCGACGGGGCCGTTCGCTGCGATCGCGGAGGCGAGCGCCAGCGCCTCGTCGTCGAGCGCGCCCGTCGCGACCACCGCGTCGGCGACGCCGTCGGCGCGCGCCTCCTCGGCGCTGAAGAGCCGCGCGGTGAAAATCCATCTCTTGGCGCGTGCCATGCCGGCGATCCTCGGGAGCCGCTGCGTCCCCCCCGCCCCCGGGAGGATCGCGAGCGCCGTCTCCCTGAGACCGATCTTGGCATCGTCGGCCAGGACGCGCAGGTCGCACGCGAGCGCCAGCTCGCACCCCCCGCCGGCCGCCGTGCCGCGGACCGCGGCGATCGTGGGATACGGAATCTCGGCGATCGCGGCGCAGATCCCGGCGAGCTTGGGGACGAACGCCCGGACTTCCTCGAGCGACATCCCCTGGCGCTCCTTGAGGTCGGCCCCGGCGCAGAAGTGCGCGCCCGCCGAGCGGATCACGAGGCAGCGAGCGCCGGCGTCTTCACGGAGAGCGCCGAGCGCGCCTCCGAGCGCGGCGACGAGCTCCCGGCCGAGCGCGTTCACCGGCGGCCGGTCGATCGCCAGCACCCGGACGCCGCCGGGCTTCTCCTCGACGTGGATCACAGCTCGCCCTTCGGCGCGGTCGCCGCTTTCCGGGGCTCGTAGTCGTCGGGAACCTCGACGAGCATCCGCAGCATGCCCATCCCGTGCGTCTTCCCCTGCGCGTCGGTCTTCAGGCTCGCGGAGCCGCCGCCGCCCAAAGCGTCGTGAAGGATGAAGTTGAGGCCGCGCAGGTTCGGGATGAGATGACGGTCGACCTTCCCCTTCACGATCTCGCCGAAGTGCGCCTTGACACGCTCGGGCGTGAGCCACTTCTCCAGGATCTCGTAGCCTCGGTCGTCGTAGGCGAGGACGCCGACGTTCGAGCCGTCGCCCTTGTCGCCCGAGCGCGCGTGCGCCATCGCGTAGAGGCGGATCTTCTTCATCGCACCTCCTCGACGACGACTCGGGGAACGACCTGCTTCTTCGGGATCAGGGTCGGCCAGTACCCGAGCACCTCGGTCGCCTTCGGCCGGCCGCCGGCGAAGCCGGTGACGCCCGGCGGGCCCGAGGTGACGAGCGGCGCCAGCTCCTTCCCGAAGCGGTCGACCTTCGCCTTCGCGCGATCCTTCACCCCGACGCGGAGCACGATCTCCCCCGGCTTCGCCTCGCCGCGCGTCATCGGGCCATGGCAAGCGTCGACGCCGACGAGCTCGGTGAGGGTCTGCTCGAAGGTGACGCCCGAGCGCTTCAGGCGCCCCCAGATCGCGTCGGCGCAGATCCGGGCCTTCGCCTCGGCATCGGGACCGGAGACCGTGAGCTGCCCGACCGCCTTGTACCCCTCGAGGTACGAGATCGATACCTTGTACGTGTCGGTGGCGGGGCCGCCCTTGATCCCGGAGACGCGCACGCGGTCGTTGCCGGCCTGCTCGAGGCGGATCGACGTGAAGTCGGCGACGCAGTCCGGCGTGAGGTAGCGCGTCGGGTCGCCCATCTCGTAAACGAGCTGCTCGGCGATCGTGTCGACGGTGACGAGCCCGCCGGTGCCGTCGTGCTTCGTGACGACGAAGGTGCCGTCGGGCGCAACCTCGGCGATCGGGTAGCCGAGGTGGTCCCACCCGGAGACCTCCCACCACCGCGAGTAGTTCCCGCCGGTGCACTGCGCGCCGCACTCGAGGATGTGCCCCGCGATCGTGCCGGCGGCGAGCAGGTCCCACGAGGTCTCGCCCCAGCCGTACTCGGCGATCAGCGGCGACAGCACGAGCCCCGGATCGGTCGTGCGTCCCGAGACGACGATGTGCGCGCCCTGCTGGAGCGCCTCGGCGCCGGGAAACGACGAGATGTAGACGTTCGCCGAGAGCACGTCGCCGCGCACCTCGGAGAACGGCCGGCCGTCGTCCAGGTTGGCGAACGGCACGCCTTCCGCGATCAGCTCGTCCAGACGGTGGAGGATGTCGTCGCCGGTGACGGTACCGATCTTGAGCCCCGTCGCTCCCTGCTGGCTCGCGACCTCGATGAGCGCGCGGCGGCAACCGTCGGCGTTGACACCGCCGGCGTTGGCGATGACGCGGATCCCCTTCTCACGGAGCGTGGGGAGGAGCTTGCGGATGAGCCCGACGAAGTCGGTCGCGTACCCCATGTCCGGGTCGCGCTGCCGCTGCTTCTGCATGATCGACATCGTGACTTCGGCGAGGTAGTCGAGCGTCAGGTAGTCGAGCGGGCCTTCCTCGACGAGCCGGATCGGCGCATCGACGGAGTCTCCCCAGAATCCCTGGCCGTTGGCGATGCGCGGCGCGCGGCCCTTCGCGTTCAAAGGGAATCCCCCGTTTATTCAGTAGGAGTAGGAAGTATAGCGAATAAGGGGAATTTCAGAGGGGACAGCTTCCGAAACTCACCCAAACGGCAGATTCCCATTCCGTTTGAGTGAGTTTCGGAAGCTGTCCCCTCTTCAGTTGCTGTTGGGGACTGCGAGGCGCTGCGCCAAGAGGCTGTGCGCGATGCGCAGGAGCTCGTCGATCTCGAACGGCTTGTGAACGACGGCGGTCACGCCCTTCTTCCGGGCGTCGCCCTCGTCGAGCGCCGTGCCCCAGCCGGTGACGAGCGCCACCGGCGTCCCGGGCTTGACCTCGTTGATCTTCTCCGCGACCTCCCAGCCCGACATGTCGGGCATGCCGAGATCGGTGAAGACGAGGTCGTACGGCGAGACGTCGAGCATCTGGAGGGCGTCGACCCCGGAGATCGCCGTGTCGACGGCGTGGCCGGCCGACTCGAGGACGTCGCGGACGACGGCGGCGACCTCGGGCTCGTCGTCGACGACGAGGATCTTGCCGGGGCGGATGAGCTGCGGGAGCGACGCGCCGTCGCCCCCTGCGACGTGGATCGGTCTCTCGTGGGACACGGGGAACTCCAAGGTGAAGGTGGTGCCCTTCCCGAGTGCGGTGGCGACGTCGATCTTGCCCTCGTGCCGTGTGACGATGCCGTAGACGACGCTCATGCCGAGGCCCATCCCCCGCGTCCCCTTCGTCGTGAAGAAGGGGTCGAAGAGGTGCTGGCGGATGTTCTCGGTCATGCCGACGCCGGTGTCGGTCACGCGCGCGACGACGCGGTCGCCAGCAGCGGCGCACGAGAGCTCGAGGCGGCCGCCCTGCGGCATCGCGTCGACGGCGTTCAGGATCAGGTTCGTGAAGACCTCGCGCAGCTCGCTGGCGTTGCCGAGGATCGGCGGCACCGTCAGCGCATCGAGCGACGGCTTGATGTTGACCTTGCGCCGGAGCGCGTCGTCCGACCACCGGGTCTTCGTGATCTCGAGGCAGTCCTTCAGGATCTCGGCGACGTCGACCGGCTCGAACTTCTTGTCGCGGCGCGTTCTCGAGAACTCCTGGATGCGGCGCACCGTCTCGCGCCCGTCCTGGGCCGCCTTCTCGATGACGGCGAGATCGTGATCGGCCGCCTTCACCTCGCCCGACCGGCGGAGCAGCTGGGCGCGCCCCAGGATCGCGCCCAGGAGGTTGTTGAAGTCGTGCGCGACGCCGGAGGCGAGCTCGCCGAGCGCGCGGAGCTTCTCCGTCTCGGAGAGGCGCTCACGGAGGCGCTTCGCCTCGGTCATGTCGACGAGGAGGCACTCCGCCGCGGGGCGGCCCTGGTACTCGATGCGGCTCCCGCGCAGCTCGAGGTGCCGCGTGCGCCCCTGCGCGTCCTGCGCGAGCACCTCGGCAGGAGCGGGCGCCTCGCCGCGCTCCCACGCCGCGATCCGCCCGCCCGCGAGCGCCGCGGAGCTGGGGTCGAAGAGCCGGGAGAGCTGGAAGTCGGGGCGCATCGCCTCGGTCTCGGGAACGCCGAAGGTGTCGGCGAACGAGCGGTTCACGAAGCGGACGCGGCCGTCCTGCACGATGAGGATCGAGTCGGGCGAGCTCTCGACGAGCGACTTGTACTGCGCCGTCGACTCCTCGAGGAGACGCGTCCGCTCGATGACCTGATGCTCGAGGGTCGCGTTGAGCGCCTCGAGGGCGGTCTGGAGCGTCGCCGATTCTTCCGCCTTTCCCTCGAGCCGGTCCGACATCGTGTTGAACGCGCGCGCCAGCTCGACGAGCTCCTTCGTGCCCGACACCGGGATCCGGTGCTGCAGCTCGCCGGCCGAGAGCGCTTCCGTTCCGGCGACGAGGTTCCGGAGCGGCGCCGTGATGCGCCGCGCGAGCCACCGCACGCAGAGGACCGCGACGATCGCGAGGAGAGCACCGAGGAGGAAGAGCTGGATCCCGAGACGGCGGAGCTCGGTCGCGACGATGTCGTAGGAGAGGCCGACGGAGACGCGGCCCCACGCCACGTCCACGCCTTCGACGTGGACCGGCACCGAGACCTCGACGACCTGCTCGGGGTGGCCCTTGGCGCGCGCGACCTCGACGTCGCGCGTGGCGCTCGCCGCCGAGACGTCGGCGTCCTGCGCCTTGAGATCGGAGGAGGTGCGGCCCGCGACGCCGGCGAGCGCACCTTCCTTGTCGCGGATCGTCACGTAGACGACCCCCTGGTTCCCGGCGGCGCCCTCCGCCGCGAGCTGCAGGGCGGCGTAGTTGTAGGCCAGGAGCGAGGGCGTCGAGACGGCGGCGATGCTCTCCGCGATCGCGGTGCCGCGGTCCTCGAGGCCGTGGCGCATGTTCGATTCGACGCGCTTCTCGACGATGACCATCGTCGTCCCGATGAGGACGAGGACGAGGAGCGCGGTCGAGATCGAGAAGCTCTGCTCGAGCGTCCGCCCGTGGAAGAGACTACGCATCAGCCCTTGCTCCCCGCGGGGGTCAGCCACACGTGCTCGAGGTCGAGGCTGCCGACCCCCAGCGGCCCCGGCTTGAAGCCGTGCACCGTCTTCCGGGACGCGATCATGCCGACCGAGTGGAAGAGCGGGACGAGGGGCGCCTTCTCCAGGATCGAGCGCTCGAGCTCACGGTAGATCTTCGTGCGCTCCATCGGGTTGATCTCCGAGGCGCCGCGCTCGAGCGCCGCGGCCGTCGGCCGGTCGAGGAACGAGAAGTAGTTCGCGGAGCCTCCCGGCTCGAACAGCGTGCGCAGGAAGGCATCGGGGTCGGGGAGATCCGCGACCCAGCCGAGCTGGAACGACGGCGCGGCGTTGTCCTCGATGTGCGTGATCAGCTCCGACCAGGTCGTCTCGTGGATGACGAGCTTCACGCCGACGTCGGCGAGGTTGCTCTTGAGCAGCTCGTTCGTCTTGGTGTTCGCGGTCGCCGCGGCCTGCGCGGTGTAGAACTCGATCGGCGGCAGCCCTCGCCCGCCCGGATAGCCGGCCTCCGCGAGGAGCTTGCGCGCGCCCTCGGGATCGAACGCCATCGCCTTCGGCGTCGCCGAGTAGCCGGGAAGCCCGGGAGGCAGGATCCCCTGGGCCTCGCGGCGGTTCGACGGCGCCAGGTCGGCGAGCGCCTTGCGGTCGACCGCCATCGCGATCGCGCGGCGGACGCGCTCGTCCTGGAGCCCGCGGGCTCCGGTGTTCAAGCCCATGAAGCTCAGGCTCAGGTCCTGGTAGCGGTGCATCTCGACCGTCGGGTCCTGGAGCAGGGACGCGACGTTGTCGGACGACGGCTCGACGATCTCGGTCTCGCCGGCCAGGAACTTCGCGTTGCCGTTGTCGCGGAGCTTGACGTCGGGGAAGTTGATGACGACGCCGTCCAGGTACGGCGCGCCGCCCCAGTAGTCGGTGTTCGCGACGAGGGTCAAAGACATCTTCGTCCAGCTCCCGAACTTGAACGGCCCGGTGCCGACCGGCGAGCGCCGGAACGCCGCCTCGCCCATCCGCGTCACCACGCCGCGCGGAACGATGCGCAGGTCGTCCATCGCCAGGACCTCGAGGAACGACAGGTAAGGATGCGAGAGGCTGATCTGGAGCGTCTGCGGGTCGAGCGCCTGCAGGCCGACGAGCTCGGGCGCCTTCCCCGAGGCGTACGCGGGGGCGCCGTCGACGACCTGGAGGTAGCTCGCGCCGATGCTCTTCTTCTTCCCGAGTTTCGGATCGAGCAGGCGCTTGATGCTGAAGACGACGTCGTCCGACGTCAGCGGGCTCCCGTCGTGGAAGCGCACGCCGGTCCTCAGATGGAACGTGTAGAGGCGGGAGTCGCGCGAGATCGTCCACGTATCGGCGAGCGCCGGCACGACGTTCAGGCCGGGATCGAGGGCGACGATCCCGTCGAAGATCTGATGGACGGGAAGCGCGTCGTAGACCGAGTCGACGGTCGCCGGGTCGAGCGCGACCGGGGCTTCGAGCACCATGCGGAACGTTCCGCCGCGGACCGGCGCTTGCACCGTTCCGGAAGGCATCGTCGGCGACTGGGCGTCGGAGCTATCGCACGAGGCGGTGACCGCGAGTGCCGTGGTCAGGAACGCGGCGGCAAGGCAGCGCATCCGTGCAGATCCCCCCTCGTCGGACCGGGAACCCAAAATAATTGCAAGGAGGAATCTGTGGACCGCCCGGGGGCAAGTCAAGAAACGGCTGCGGTCGAGCTGAAGGCGGCGCGATGCCGCCACGTCCGGAGCCCCAGGTCGCCGAGGGTCGTCCCGAGGGCGAAGAGGGTGGCCGCGAGCGCAAGCGACGGCGATTTTCCGGCGAGGAGCGCCCAGAGGAGGATCGCCCCGCAGACCGCCTGCACTCCCGACCGGACGAGGTCCGGAAGAGCGTCCCGGACATAGCCCATCTGGACGAGCGAATTGTCGATCCCCCCGGCGGCCAGCTCGGCCGCGAGCAGGCAGAGGATCGACACCGTGGGGTCGTCCGGCCGGTCGAGCGCCGGCAGATAGAAGATGGGGAGCGCCAAGGACAGCCCGGCAAGTCGGAGCGCCTCGACCGGCCGCCTCGAGAATCGCGCGGCGAGCACCTTCCGCATCCCCCACGCGTACTCCGCGCCCGTCCAGAGCGTGATCGCGACGATGACGGAGAGCGACGCGAAGATCGCGGGCTTGGGCTGGAGGACGAGGCGCCCGAGGAATTGCACGACGAAGAAACCGGCCCAGCTCCACTCCATCCAGCTCGGGCGGCGTCCGCGGACGAGCGCGATCGCGGCCGGCAAGCAGGCGATCGCGGCCGAGATCCCCAGGAGGATCGCGATCGTCCGGTCGTCCTGGTAGAGCCACATGAGGAGGATGAAACCGGCCCCGACCATCTGCACCATCGTCTTCAGCTTCGCGATGTTGCTCGTCTTGAACGAGAACCCCTCCTCGAGCGCGATGCTCCGGAGCGCCGTGACCGCGAGCTCGCGGACGAAGAGGATGAGGACGAGCGACGCCGGCATGATCTGGAAATCCGAGAGCGGGACGAACCCAGCGACGAGGAAGATCTTGTCGACGACCGGGTCCAGGAGCGCCCCGAGCGGGGTCGAGCCGTACTTCCGCGCCAGATAGCCGTCGAGCGCGTCGGTCAGCCCCAGGACGACGTAGACCGCCAGCGCCCCGAGCATCCATCCGTGCGTGTTCCGGTAAATCATCACGATCGGCACAGGAAGCAGGACGAGCCGGGCGAGCGTGACCTGGTTGGCCGTGATCCGCACGCCGGGATGATAATCGACAGTCGACAGTCGACAGTTCACAGTCGTTAGTCGATCGTTCAGAGGTTTTTGAACTGTTAACTGTGAACTGTCAACTGTGATCTCTCCCCCGTGTGCTAGGCTGTTCGCGATTGCGCACCCGCCCCCGCGTGAGCGCTGGAGAGGCCCACTGAGGCCCCGGCGGCTCCGCGGCGACGCGAACGTCGCATGGAGCGACGCGAACGAAAGTGGCGGGTCCGCCGGAGAACGACAAAAACCCGATGTCCAAGATCATGCTTGTGAACGTGACGCACGTCGAAGAGTCGCGCGTCGCGATCCTCGAGGACGGCGTCCTCGAGCAGTACGAGATCGAGACGATCAACCGCACCAACATCAAGGGCAACATCCACAACGCGGTGGTGGAGAACATCCACCCCGCGCTCGACGCCGCGTTCCTCAGGATCAGCGGCGACCTGAAGGGCTTCCTCCCTCTCGACGAGGTCAACTTCAAGCTCCTCCCCGCGCGTACCGAGTCGCGGGCGAAGGGCCGGATCGGGCAGCACCTCCACCCCGGCCAGAAGCTCATGGTCCAGGTCGTTCGCGAGCCGTTCGCCGGGAAGCCGCCGACGGTGACGACCTACTTCTCGCTCCCGGGGCGCTACCTCGTCCTCATGCCCGGCGCCGACTCGGCGGGAATCTCCCGCAAGATCCAGGACGAAGCGCAGCGCGACCGCCTCAAGAAGATGGTCGACGAGCTGAACCCGCCCGAGGGGTTCGGCCTCATCGTGCGGACCGCCGGCGTCGGTCAAACTAAAACCGAGCTGCAGCGCGACCTCCGCTACCTGCTGCGCCTCTGGGACTCGATCCAGCGGGCCAGCCGCCAGACCGAGTTCCCGGGCCTCGTCTACCGCGAGCGCGACCTCGTGATCCGCACCATGCGCGACTACTTCACGCAGGACATCGACGAGGTGTGGATCGACAGCCAGGAGACGTACGACCGCGCGCTCGAGTTCGTCTCCGACGTCATGCCGGCGAAGGCGAAGATCATCAAGCTCCACACCGGCGACCGGCCGCTCTTCTCGAAGTTCAACCTCGAGGAGCAGATCGAGAGCATCTACAAGCGCCGCGTCCCGCTGAAGACCGGCGGCGAGATCGTCATCGACGGCACCGAGGCGCTGACCGCGATCGACGTCAACAGCAAGGGGGCGCCGAAGCACGGCGACGCCGAGGACAACGCGACCCACACGAATCTCGAGGCCGCCGCCGAGATCGGCCGGCAGCTCCGCCTTCGCGATCTCGGAGGCCTCGTCGTCATCGACTTCATCGACATGATGGCCGCAAGGAACCAGAAGAAGGTCGAGACGGCGATGCGCGCCGCGATGAAGACCGACCGCGCGAAGTACGACGTCACCCGCATCTCGAAGCTCGGCTTGCTCGAGATCGCACGCCAGCGGATCAAGGGCGAGAAGATGGGGGCGTCGTACGCGACCTGCCCGGAGTGCGAGGGGTACGGCCTGATCAAGAACGTCGAGCCGGCCGGGCTCGCGGCTCTCCGAAAGCTCCAGACGCGCTGTATCCGGAACGACTTCGGCAAGGTCCACATGCGCGTCCCGCCTGAGATCGCCCACTGGATCCTGAACCACAAGCGCGACGACCTCGTCTCGCTCGAGCGCCGCTACCAGGTGCGGATCCTGGTCGAGCCGAAGGGCTCGCTCCTCCGTCACGAGAGCGAGTTCGAGTTCTTCCCGCGCGAGAAGATCGAGGTTCCGCCGGCGCTCGTTGCCGGCGACCGGCCGGCTCCCCCGGCTCCGCCGGACCTCGTCGATCTGGAGAAAGCCGACGAGCCGGAGGCCGCGGAGGCCGAGGCGAAGGCGGCTCCCCAGCAAGAGGACGAGAACGGCAGCGGCAAGCGCCGTCGCCGCCGCGGGCGTCGTGGCGGGCGCGGCCGTAACCGCTCTCGCGGCCAGGAAGGCGATTCCGAGAACGCTCCTCCACCCGAAGCTCCCGAGGTCGCCGCGGCGCCCCCGGCGGAAGATCTCGGCGAAGCGATCGACGACGAGGACGGCGACGACGCGCTCGAGGAGCCGGCCGGCGACACGCCGGAGGTCGCCGCTCAGGGCGAAGGCGCCTCGCAAGATGAAAACGGCGAGGGCGGACGCCGCCGTCGCCGGCGCCGCCGCGGACGCCGCGGGCGTGGCGGACGCGGTGCGCCGCAGGGCGCGCCGTCGAACGGTAGCGACAACGCCGGCCAGGAGCCTGCGCCCCCGGCCACCGCCGCCGCTCCGTCATCCGGCCACGACGACGAGCCGTCCGTTCCGCGAGGGGTCGTCGCGCACGAGCTGATGCCCGCCGCGACCGGCGGCCGCCGCCGCGGGCGGCGCGGAGGTCGCGGACGCCGCGGCTTCGGATTCACGGAGCCGGCGGACCCGCAGCTCATCTCGCCGCAGAACCCGGTGCCGAAGCCGCGGTTCGACGAGGACTAGGCGATGCCGATCCTCGCCGCCGCTCTCCTCGCCGCGATGCCTGCCGTCGCGAAGCCGTCGATGCCGGTCGCCACCTTCTCGATCGTGGCGCGCGATCCCAAGACCGGCGACCTCGGCGTCGCCGTGCAGAGCCACTGGTTCTCGGTCGGCTCGGTCGTCACGTGGGCCGAAGCGGGCGTCGGCGCGGTGGCCACGCAGTCGTTCGTCGAGCCGGCGTACGGGCCGAAGGGGCTCGCCCTCCTCAAGCAGGGCGCGTCGCCGAAGGACGCCCTGGCGAAGCTCCTCGTCGAGGACAAGCAGAGCGACGTGCGGCAGGTGGGGATCGTCGACGCCTCCGGGCGCTCGGCGTCGCACACCGGGGCGAAGTGCATCCCCGGAGCCGGGAGCCACGTCGGCGACGGCTACGCGACCCAGGCGAACCTCATGCTCACGAACGAGGTCCCCGACGCGATGGCCGCCGCGTTCGAGAAGGCCGAGGGGCCGCTCGCCGAGCGGATGCTCGCCGCGCTCGAGGCGGCGCAGGGAGTCGGCGGCGACATCCGCGGCAAGCAGTCGGCGGCGATCCTCGTCGTCCGCGCGAAGGCGAGCGACAAGCCGTGGACCGACCGTCTCGTCGACCTCCGGATCGAGGACCACCCGCAGCCCTTGGTCGAGATGAGGCGCCTCCTCACCCTCCACCGCGCGTACGAGATGATGAACCGCGGCGACGAGGCGGTCGCCGTCGACAAGATGGACGAGGCGCTCCGCGAGTACAGCGGCGCGCAGCGGATGGTCCCCGACAACGACGAGTTCGTCTTCTGGACCGCGGTGACGCTGGTCACCAACAAGCGCACGAACGAGGCGATGCCGCTCTTCGCGAAGGCGTTCCGGATGAATCCCGCGTGGATGCTCCTCGTCCCGCGCCTTCCGAAGGTCGGGCAGCTCCCCGCCGAGCCCGGCCTCGTCGAGAAGATCCTCGCCGTCGGCCCGAAGGCCGATCCGACCGCGAAGTGATCGCACGGATCGCCGCCCTGGCGGCGATCGCGCTCGTTCTCGCCGGCCTCGCGGGGCTCGCGGTCCTTCTCTGGCCGCTGCCGACGCGGCGAGGGACGGCGACGATCGGCGGCCTCGCGACGCCGGTCGAGGCCACCTACGATCGCCAGGGGATCCCCCACGTCCGCTCGGTCCTCGAGATCGACGCGTGGCGCACCCTCGGGTGGGTCCACGCCGCCGACCGGCTCTTCCAGATGGAGCTGCGGCGCCGCGCCGCGGCGGGACGCCTCTCCGAAGTCTTCGGGACGGCCGCGCTCGAGATGGACAAGCGGGCGCGCACGCTCGGCTTCGCTTCGATGGCCGAGCACGACTGGGACGTGGCACCGGACGACGACCGCGCGATCCTCCAGGCGTACGCCGACGGCGTCAACGCCTACCTGGCCGACCACCCGCTCCCCCTCGAGCTGGAGGTGCTCCACCTCCACCCCGAGCCGTGGACCCCGCTCGACTCGCTCTCCTTCCAGCGCCTCATGTTCGACGACCTCTCGATCGCCGCGTCGCGCGAGCAGGAGCTGTTCGACGACGCCCGTGCGCGCGGGCTCGCCGCGGTGAAGCAGTACGACGCCTCTGAGGGTGGGACGACGGAGGTCGCGCCAGAAATCGCGGAGCTTCTCAGAGGGGACAGCTTCCGAAACTCTGAAGTACGAGTTTCGGAAGCTGTCCCCTCTTCTTCCCCCGCCGGAAGCAACGCGTGGGCGCTCTCCGGCGAGAGGACCGCTTCCAAGAAGCCGCTACTCGCCGGCGATCCGCATCTCGATGCCGAGCGGCCGGGGGTGTGGTACGCGGCGCATCTGACGAGCGCGGACGGGCTCGACGTCGCGGGGCTGACGCTCGCGGGCGCGCCGGCGATCCTCATCGGCCACACCGCGCGCGTCGCATGGTCGATCACGATGAACCAGGCCGACGACGGCGACCTCTTCCTCGAGAAGCTGGACGGCGCCGCGGCCCTGACCCGCAAGGAGACGATCCACGTCAAGGGCTCGGGCGACGTCGTCCTCGAGGTCGCGCGCACCGCGAATGGGCCGATCGTCGAGCGGCTCGATGGCGGCTACGGCCTCGCGCGGCGGTTCGCGCCCGACGGCGAGACCAACGGCATCCGCGCGTTCCTCGACGCGGCGCGGGCGAAGACCGGCACCGCGCTCCTCGGCGCGTTCTCGCGCTACGGCGGCCCCGCGCTCAACGTCTGCTGGGCGGACACCGAGGGGCACGTCGGCGTCCACGTCGCGGGAGCGGTCCCGGCCCGCATCGCGGGCTCCGGACGATTCCCCGTCCCCGCGTGGACGGGAGCCTACGGCTGGGAAGGACGCATCCCGTTCGACCGGCTCCCCGCTGTCGCCGACCCGAAGGAAGGGTTCGTCGTCACCGCGAACGACGACTGGAGCGTCGCGGGCCGGCCGCTCCCCTACCCCGGCCTCTACGCGACGAGCGATCGCGCTGGCCGCGCGCGCCAGCTCGCCCAGGCGCTCACACGAGCGAAGGTCGCCGACATGCGCGCGATGCAGGCCGACGTCTACTCCCCCTACGCGGCGCGCATCGTCGCGGCCCTCGCACGCGACACCTTCGCCGACCCGGGGGCCCGGCGGGCCGTGACGATCCTTCAGCACTGGGACCGCCACGCCGACACGACGGGACCTTCCCACCTTTTCTACGCGTTCCTCGGCGAGCTGCGCCGCGAGATCGCGAAGGCGGCGCCGGCGGCCTCGTGGTCGCTCCTCGACCGCCTCGTGACCGGCGAGGCGCCGGATACTTACTGGGACGGCGAGAAGCGCGACGCGCGCCTCTCGAAAGCGCTCGCCTCGGCGCTCGCCTCGATCGAGAAGAGCGAGGGGAGCTCCCCCGACCGCTGGAGCTTCGGGGCGGCTCATCGGTTGAGCTACCCCCATCTCTTCGCGGGCGAGTTGCCGGGCGCCGTCGCGCGCCGCCTCGCCTTCGGGCCGGTCGCGCTTCCCGGCGAGTGGAACACGCTCGACGTCGCCGGCTTCTCGCTCCGCTCGGACCGGTTCGACGTGAGACACATCCCCTCCGCGCGCCTCATCGTCGATCTCGGCGATCTCGACCAGAGCCGGCTCGTGCTCCCGCTGGGGCAGTCGGGCCAGCTCTTCGACCGGCACGCGCACGACCAGCTCGACGCGTGGAGCACGAACGAGGATTTCCCGCTCCCGTTCACGCGCGCCGCGGTCGACGCGGCCGCGGTCTCGACGATGCGTTTCGTTCCCGCCGACTGACCGTAACGCCGACAAGCACGAGCGTCGCCGCAGCACTGTCGTGATGCGCGGCCTCGTCGGCATTTCACGAAGATCGACGACGAAAACCGGTCGCGTAGAAGCGCGTGGAACTCATGGACTTCGCGCATTTCCCACCGTAATTTGACGGTTCCTCAGGGTCAGGGCGGCGACAACAGACGATGACGATTCCTACGGTGCTGGATGTGTTCCACGAGCGCGTTCCTTCCGCGTTCGCGTACCTCTTGGAACCCTACGGCTTCAAGCTGACGCGCGACGACGACTACGCGTTCGTCGCGAAGGCGCGGCACTGCGACGTCGTCGTCGAGCTCGACTGGGGGTCGATCGTCGTCTCCCTCCGTCCGGCGGAGACGGGACGCGCCGTGCGCCTCTCGTTCATCGTCGGCGCGCAGGATCCGTCGATCCTCTTCCTCCCTCGCTATCCGTGGGGACCGGAAGAGGCCCACGAAGAGATCGACAGGCAGGCGGAGCTCCTCGAGCGCTTCTGCGCCGACCTCCTCTCCGGCGATTTCTCGCAGTGGGCCAGCCTGGAGGCGCACCAATCGCAGGTCCTCGAGCAGTGGCGCCGGGAATCGGAGAGATTGGTCAAGGAGGCGAGGGTCAAGCTGGTCAGGCGGAGGGCCGAGGGGGCTTGGCAGCGCCGGAGCTTCTCGGAGGCCGCGCAGCTTTACGCGTCGATCCGCGATGATTTGACCCAGGCCGAGATTGCCCGCCACGAGTACTGTCATCGTCGTACGATCCTTCAACCCGTGCCAAGCGCGCGGGTCGCGGAGGAGGGGCTGGCGTGAGCGGGAAACCGATGGATCGTGCGTTGTCGCCGCAGTCGTCGCGGCCACCTTCCAGGGAGGACCTGGGCGCGCCTCAAGATGCGCGTCTGACGGCGCATGCGGCCGCGGCCCGGGCGCGCCTCGCGACGATCCTGGGAAGCCCGGGGCCGCTCCCGCTCCTCGAGGCCACGCTCCTCGTCGCGGCGGAGGAGCATTCGGGGATGGACGTGCTCACGCAGGTCGGGCGCGTCATGACGATCGCGGGTGAAGCACGCGAGCGCGTCGCCGAGCACACGAACCCCTTCGCGCGTCTCGAAGCGGTGCGTTCGCTCCTCTTCGACGAGATCGGCCTCAAGGGGAACGTCGACCAGTACGACGACCCGCGGAACTCGTATCTCGACGACGTCCTCGACCGGAAGCTCGGCATCCCGCTCTCGCTCTCGATCCTCACGATCGAGGTCGCACGCGGCGCCGGCCTCGACGCCTGTGGGATCGGCCTCCCGGGGCATTTCATCGTCCGCGTCGAAGAGCAGGGCCGGAAGCTCTACGTCGACCCGTTCCACGGCGGCCACGTCATCACGATCGAAGACTGCAAGGAGCTCGTCGTCCGTACGACCGGGCGCGCCTCGCTCTTCCGGAAGGACTCGCTCGACGTCGCCTCCCCGCGCGCGATGCTCTCGCGCCTCCTCATGAACCTGAAGCGGATCCACTTGGCACAGGGCGACTACAACGCCGCCTTGGGGGTCGTCGAGCGGCTCCTCATCGTGGCGCCGGGCGACGCGAAGGAGATCCGCGATCGCGGCCTCCTCCTCGCGCATTTGGGACGGCCCGACGCCGCCGTGGCGGACCTCGAGAGCTACCTCGCCCTCGTCCCGCAGGCGCCGGACGCCGACTCCGTGCGCGGCCGGCTGGCTTGGATCCTCAGGAAAATGGGGCCGATCCAGTCCGAGACCTAGCCTGCGCCCTCATTGAAGCGCCCTCCGGCATTCGCCATAATGACTGGCGATCGGGCCGTCCCGGCCCGCTCCGAAAGGCGCGCATGGACACGACGAGCACCACGAGACAGAAGGAACCGGTCGAGACGCTGAGCCGCGTCGTCATCCGCTTCGCCGGCGACTCCGGCGACGGGATGCAACTCACCGGCACTCAGTTCACGGCGACGGCGGCGGCGATCGGCAACGACCTCGCCACCTTCCCCGACTACCCCGCCGAGATCCGCGCCCCCGCGGGCACGCTCGCCGGCGTCTCGGGGTTCCAGGTCAACTTCTCCTCCGAGGACATCTTCACCCCGGGGGACGCGCCGGACGTCCTCGTCGCGATGAACCCCGCGGCGCTCAAGGCCAATGTCAAAGACCTGAGGCCGGGCGGCATCCTCATCGTCAACACCGACTCGTTCCGCGACAGCGACCTCACGAAGGCCGGCTACGCGAAGAGCCCGCTCACCGACGGCTCGCTCGCCGCGTTCCAGGTTCATGAGGTCGACATCACGAAGCTGACCCGCGCGGCCTTGAAGGAGACCGGGCTCCCGCAGCGGATCCAGGACAAGTGCCGCAACTTCTTCGCGCTCGGGATGATGTACTACCTGTACCACCGGCCGATGGACGTCTCGATGCACTGGATCGAGCAGAAGTTCGGGAAGAAGCCGGAGCTGGTCGAGGCGAACAAGCTCGCGCTCAAGGGCGGCTATGCGTACTGCGAGGCGACCGAGATCTTCCAGGTCACCTACGAAGTCCCGAAGGCGAAGCTCGAGCCGGGCACCTACCGGAACATCTCGGGGAACCAGGCCCTCTGCCTCGGCTTCGTCGCCGCGGCGCAGAAGGCCGGGCGTCCGATGTTCCTCGGCTCGTACCCGATCACCCCCGCTTCCGACATCCTCCACGAGATGTCGAACTACAAGAACTTCGGCATCGTCACCTTCCAGGCCGAGGACGAGATCGCGGCGATCGGCTCCGCGCTCGGCGCCGCGTTCGCCGGCGACATCGGCCTCACGACGACCTCCGGCCCGGGGATGGCGCTCAAGATGGAGTTCATCGGGCTCGCCATCATGGTCGAGCTGCCGCTCGTCATCGTCGACATCCAGCGCGGCGGCCCCTCGACCGGCCTCCCGACGAAGACCGAGCAGGCCGATCTCCTCCAGGCGATGTTCGGCCGCCCGTCCGAGGCGCCGTGCATCGTGATCGCCGCACGCTCGTCGTCCGATTGCTTCGACGTCGCCTACGAGGCCGTGCGCCTCGCCATGAAGCACATGACCCCGGTCATCCTGCTCTCGGACGGCTACATCGCGAACGGGGCGGAGCCGTGGAAGCTTCCGAAGATCGACGCGCTGCCGGCGATCGACGTGCGCCTCCACACCGAGGCCACCGGGTTCCTCCCCTACGCGCGCGACCCGGAGACGCTCGCGCGCCCTTGGGCGGTTCCCGGAACGCCGGGGCTCGAGCACCGCATCGGCGGCATCGAGAAGTCGAACGGCACCGGCAACATCTCCTACGAGCCGGCGAACCACGAGGCGATGGTCCACCTCAGGGCCGACAAGGTGGCGCGCGTCGCGAACGAGATCCCGCCCTGCAACGTCGAAGGCGATCCCGACGGCCTGCTCGTCCTCGGCTGGGGCTCGACCTTCGGCGCGATCACGGGCGCGGTGCGAAGAGGCCGCGCCGAAGGGCGCCGCGTCGGGCACCTCCACCTCCGCTACCTGAACCCGATGCCGGCGGACCTCGGCGAGGTTCTCGCCCGCTACGACACGATCCTCCTCCCCGAGATGAACCTCGGGCAGCTCGCGATGCTCATCCGCGCGAAGTTCCTGCGCGACGTCGTGCAGCTCAACAAGGTGCAGGGACAACCCTTCAAGGAGAGCGAGATCCTGGCGAAGATCCAGGATCTGGCTCCGGCGAAGGAAGGGGTGCGGGCATGAGCGGCGGCGTCCTTCTCACCAAGAAAGACTTCTCGAGCGACCAGGAAGTCCGCTGGTGCCCCGGCTGCGGCGACTACGCCATCCTTGCGTCGGTGCAGTCGGTCTTTCCCGAGCTGGGGATCCCGAAAGAGAAGTTCGTCGTCGTCTCGGGGATCGGCTGCTCTTCGCGATTCCCGTACTACATGAACACGTTCGGCTTCCACACGATCCACGGCCGCGCGCCGGCGGTCGCGACCGGCGTCAAGATCGCGAACC
The DNA here is from genome assembly GCA_036275915.1 of Candidatus Polarisedimenticolaceae bacterium. NCBI lineage: Bacteria > Pseudomonadati > Acidobacteriota > Candidatus Polarisedimenticolia > Candidatus Polarisedimenticolales > Candidatus Polarisedimenticolaceae > Candidatus Polarisedimenticolaceae bacterium. The sequence continues at coordinate 545,600 of DASUCV010000004.1, forward strand.
CGGACCTCTCGGTGTGGATCGCGACCGGCGACGGCGACGCGCTCTCGATCGGCGGGAACCACATCATCCACCTCATGCGCCGCAACGTGGACGTCAAGGTCATGCTCTTCAACAACCGTATCTACGGGTTGACGAAGGGCCAGTACTCTCCGACCTCGGAAGTCGGCAAGAAGACGAAGTCGACGCCGTTCGGCTCCGTCGATCGCCCGTTCAACCCGATCTCCGTCGCGATCGGCTCCCGCGCGTCGTTCGTCGCGCGCAGCGTGGACGTCTACGCCCCGCACCTGAAGGAAGTGCTCCACGCCGCCGCCAAGCACAAGGGCACCGCGTTCATCGAGATCTTCCAGAATTGCAACATCTTCAACGACCTCGCCTTCGAGCAATACCGCGAGAAGGAGCTTCGCGACGACAACGTCGTCCACCTGAAGCACGGCGAGCCGCTGATCTTCGGCAAGGCGAAGGACCGGGGCATCCGGATGAACGGCTTCACCCCCGAGGTCGTCACGCTCGGGAACGGCGTCACCGAGAAGGACCTCGTCGTCCACGACGTCAAGGCACCCGCCGCCTACGCGTTCATGCTCTCCCAGATGGAGGCGCCGGCTTTCCCGACGCCGATCGGGGTCCTCCGGGACATCGACGCCCCCGTGCTCGAGGCCGCGATGCACCGGCAGATCGACGACGTCGTCGCGAGCAAGGGCAAGGGCGACCTCCAGGCGCTCATCTACGGCGGAGAGACCTGGGACGTCGTCTAGCTGCGAGTCGGTAGTCTACCGACTTCTCGAGGTGTCTCTCATGCTCCTCACCGCCGCCGCTCTTCTCGCTGGTCTCCTCGCAGCACCCGGTACGGTCAGGCCCGCCCCCGCTCCGCCACCGTCGTCGATCCGAAAGGACATCGAGAAGCTCCTCGACACGCAGTCGGCGGCATGGTCCAAGGGCGACCTCGACGGCTTCTGCAGCGTCTACGTCGACGACGCCGCGTTCATCACACCGAGCGGCCTGACGCAGACCAAGAAGGCGGTCCTCGATCGCTACCGCGTCAAGTACAAGGACCCCGCCGGGATGGGCAAGCTCCGCCTCGACGTCATCGAGGTGCGTGAGCTGACCCCCGACGCAGCGTCGGTCGTCGCGCAGTGGACGCTGACGTGGCCCGACAAGCCCGAGGCCACCGGCCTCACCCTTCTCGTCCTCAAGAAGACGAAGGAGGGCTGGCGGATCCTGCAGGACGCGTCGATGTGAGCGAGCGGGCGAAAGCGGTATTCGCCCTCCTCATCGTCACGATCCTCTGGGGCGGCACCTTCGTCTGGATGAAGCAGAGCCTCACCGCGGCCGCCCAGGCGCTGGGCCGGCCCGGAGGCGCTGCCGTCGTCTGCCTCTACGTCGCGATCCGCTTCGCGATCGCGGCGGCGATCCTCCCGCTCTGGCCGCGCGCGCGCCGCGGCCTCGACGCCCGCGCGTGGCGCGGCGGCGCGATCCTCGGCATCCTCCTCTTCACCGGGTTCCTCGCGCAGATGCTCGGCCTCGAGGGCGTCTCGCCTCCCGTCTCGGCGTTCTTGACGAGCCTCTACGTCGTCGTCGCCGCGCTCATCTCGGCGTGGATGCACCGCACCCGCCCGCACACGCCGTTCCTCATGGGCGTCGGCCTCGCGACGTTCGGCGCCGGCTTCATCCAGGGGCCGCCGCAGCTCGCCTTCGGCCCCGCCGAATGGCTCACCGTTGTCTGCGCCTTCATCTTCTCGATCCACATCCTGGCGACCGACCGCATCACGAAGGCCCTCCCGCCTCTCCCCGTCACACTCGCGATGTTCGTCGCAACAGCGGCGTTCGCGATCGTGGCACTGCCGGTCGCCCTCGCCGTTCCCGGCGCGCCGAGCACGAGCGACCTCGTGGCGCTCCTGCGCAACCACGCCTTCGTGACGCCTCTCCTCTTCGCCGTGTTCTTCGCGACGATCCTCGCCCTCACGCTCATGAACCTCTACCAGCGCGCGATCGATCCCGTCCGCGCCGCGATCCTCTACGCGCTCGAGCCCGTTTGGACCACGATCATCGCGATGGCGATCGGCCTGGGCCGTCCCGGCACGTGGCTCTTTATCGGCGGCGGCGCGCTCGTCGCCGGCAACCTCATCGCCGAGTGGGGCGCCGCGCACGACATCAAGGAGTGAGGATCGGCATGCTGCCGGCCGAATGGACAAGGACACTCCCTCACCGGACGGACCGAGCGCGTAAGATCAGATCCACGTTGTCGACGGAGCGCGTCCGCCATCGCCGTGGGGGTCTCGGCGAAAACGCGGAGGCGGGCTCTCGACACTTCGAAGGAGGAGTCCCGTGACGTTCAAGCACGCAGCGATCATCTCGATTTCGGCGGCGCTCATCGCAGCGGTGCCGCTGGCCGCCGTCGCCGCAGGCCCGACGGTCGTGATGACGAAGTCCGAGCTCAAGTGGAAGGACATGGGGAACGGGGTCCAAGCTGCGCCCGTTTCAGGCGACATGGACAAGGGTCCCAGCCGCTTCTTCCTCAAGTACCCGGCCGGCCTGGTGACACCGAAGCACCATCACGACACCGACCACTACGTCACGTTGATCTCGGGTGCCGTGACGCTCACCGTCAACGGCAAGGACTACAAACTTGGGCCCGGCGACTACTTCGCCTTGACCAACAAGGCAGCCCACGTCGCCAAAGTCGAGGGCAAGGAAGCCGCCGTCTTCTTCGTCGAGGCCGACGGACCTTGGAACGTCGTGATGGAGAAGTAGGCAGTCGTCTGCGAGGGCACCCTGCCGCGTCGACGGTACGATCATCGCGATGGCGATCAGCCACATTCGTTCCGGCCCGCGGCTCTAAATCGGTGGCGCTCCACTCGTCACGGAAAACCTCATCGCCGGGTGGGGCGCCGCGCACGATGTCAAGGAGTGATAGGAGACACGCCCATGCCCCACGGCAAGATCTGCTATCTCGAAATCCCAGCCAACAGAGCGGAAGACGCAGCGGCCTTCTACGAGAGCATCTTCCGCTGGAAGGTACGCCCTCGCGGCGACGGGAATCTCGCCTTCGACGACAACGGCAGCGTGAGCGGCACGTGGGTCAAGGGGAGCGACCGAACTCCCGATGAAAGAACTCGGGTGTACATCATGGTCGACAACATCCGAGAGTCGCTCGAGCAGATAGAGGCCGCAGGCGGAAGAGTGCTGACATTCCGCACGGACATCGGCCCCGGCATGGGCACCTTCGCAGTCTTCGCCGACCCCGTCGGCAATGAATTCGGGTTGTACGAGGAGCCGCAACGGCGGACTTCATGAATCGAGGGACGACACGTTTCAGCGCCGCTCCGCTCCTCCTTCTTGGCGCGGTCGCCGTGGCGGCCGTTCAACCCGGGAACGTTTCGGCGCCGACCGTGCCGATCGTGGGCCAGTGGCGTCTGAACCTCTCGCGAACGCACTACGGCACCGGTGTGGACGTGCGGCGAAGTGAAACGTTCACGTGCGACATTGATCGCAAGCTGGTGCGGTGCGTTATCCGTAGCGTCCGTCAGGACGGTCGGAAGCTCACAGCGCAATTTGCAACGCCGACAGATGCTTCGCCGGCGCCGGTCACGGGCATCCCTGATATCGATTCGGTCTCATTGTCGCAACCGATTCCATCGCTGCTCGATGCGACGTTCTCCTTTCGAGGGAAGCCGGTCTTCGCGTACCGCGCCTATCGTTCGAGCGACGGCGCATCGCTCATGATCGTCTCCGTGGATCCGATTTCACACAGCGCGATGACGACGGTGGTCGTTTACGATCGCCAGTGACAGCGCCCTCATCGAGTTATCCCAATCCGGGGCATCGGCGCGGCGCAAGGAGATGACGGGCGGTGAACGATCCCTATTGAACGTGCGGCCTTGCGGCCCTTAGAGTCACCTCGTCCGAGGGAACAGTGGCGCGTCCAACAGGGGCAAGGCTCGTGATCGTTTGCGGCCTGCCCGGCTCCGGGAAGACGACGCTCGCATCGTCACTCGAGGCCAGGCTTGAGGCCGTCCGCATGTCGCCCGACGATTGGATGGACGCGCTCGGCATCAGCCTCCATGACGAAAGCGGTCGAGCGCGGATCGAAGCGCTTCAGTGGAACCTGGCTCAGCGGCTGCTCGGCCTCGGTCAAACGGTCATCATCGAATGGGGCACCTGGGCGAGATCGGAGCGCGAGGTATTACGCTTGGGAGCGCGTGCCCTGGGCGCGGCCGTCGAGCTCCACTACGTATCGGCCGAGCCGAGTGTCCTGGTCGAACGCATTCGTGCGAGGGCGAGGGAGCATCCGCCGCTTTCTGACGATGCGATCCGAGAGTGGATCACGCGCTTCGAAGCACCCGACGAGACGGAGCTCTTGCTCTACGACAGTCCCTTGTGAGAGGACGTTCAAAACGATGGTCGTGAACCTTCAGACCGACTCCTGGTTGGTCGTGGCCCCGATCACCATAGGCATCCTCTCGCTGCTCGCTGCGTGGTGGAAGTTCTTGTCGTTCTGGGAGCGTATGTGGAGCGAGTCGCTCTCATCGAGGAGCGTCGATCGTCGGATGGTGCGCTGGCAACGAACGCTCTTCCGAGGGCGTGCTCTGCTCGGACGGTGGGGCGGTCCAGGGAAGCTCGCGGGTCTTCGTGTTCTGATCCTCGTTTCTCGGGGTATCGTTCTGCTGATCGCCGCGGTGCTGCTCGTTTCCATAGCCGTGAGGCTGCTGAAGACGTGAGAGGACAGAGCATGAGACCGTGCTTCGTGATCGCGGCCCTGGCGCTCGTCTCCATCGTGTCGGCGCAGACGCCGGCCGCGCAACGTGGCGTCGGCGCCGCGCAGGTCGATGCGATCTACCCCGACATCGAGAAGCTCTACATGGACTTGCACCGCAACCCGGAGCTGGCGTTTCACGAGCAGCGCACGGCATCGACGCTCGCGGCTCGCGTCAAGGCGTTGGGGTACGAGGTCACGACCGGCGTGGGCGGCAGCGGTGTCGTCGCGATCCTGAAGAACGGGTCCGGCCCGACGGTGATGTTGCGCACCGAGCTCGACGCGTTACCGATGGAGGAGAAGACCGGCTTGCCGTTCGCGAGCACGGCCAAGACGAAGAACGACGCCGGCGACGTGGTGCCCTTGGCCCACTCGTGCGGGCACGATCTGCACATGGCGGTGTGGGCCGGCACGGCCGAGCTCATGGCGAAGCACCGCGACCTTTGGCACGGAACGCTCATGCTGGTCGGGCAGCCGGCCGAGGAGATCGTCGCGGGCGCGACCGCGATGCTGAAGGACGGCCTGTTCACGCGCTTCCCGAAACCGGACTACGCGTTGGGCATCCACGACGAGCAGTCTTTGCCCGCCGGCGTGGTCGGGTTCCATTCCGGCTTCTTCCGCGCGAACTCGACCGGCCTCGAGATGACGGTGTACGGGAAGGGCGGCCACGGCGCCTATCCGCAGAATGCGATCGATCCGGTGCTGATCGCCGCGCGCATCGTGGTCGGCCTGCAGAGCATCGTGTCGCGCGAGAACGACCCGGCTGATCCCGCCGTGATCACGGTCGGCAGCATCCACGGCGGCACCGCCTCGAACATCATCCCCGACGAGGTGAAGCTGCAGATCACCGTGCGCTCGCTCGATCCGGCCGTCCACAAGCGCCTGCTCGCGGCCATCGCGCGCCAGGCGAAGGGCGAGGCGCTCGCCGCGGGCGCTCCCAGGGAGCCGCTGATCGAGACGAAGTCCAGCACCGACGCCGTCTACAACGATCCCGAGCTGACCCAGCGCATGGTCGCCGCCGCGCGCGCGGCGCTCGGTGCCGACCGCGTGGTCGAGATGCCCGCACAGATGGGCGGAGAGGACTTCTCGCAATTCGGACTGGCGGGCGTCCGTTCCGTCCTGCTGCACGTCGGCGCGGTCGACGCGGCGAAGCTGGAGGCTTCGCGCAAGTCCGGTGTGCCGGTGCCCGGCGTGCACTCGCCGTTGTGGGCGCCGGAGCGCGAGCCTACGATCAAGGCCGCGATCGCCGCGGAGACGGCGATCTTGATGGACTTGCTCTAAGGCGCTCTGGGGGGCCGGAGAGCCGTATGCATCGTCGACACCACGTTCTCTTGGCGATCGGCCTGACGATCGCGGCCACCGCTCTCTCGACAACTCCGTCCCCTGCGATGTCGAAGGAGGAGCGGGCCAGGCTCGAACACGAGATTCGATCGCTGGACAAGGACAAGGTTCACAAGCTCGTCCAGTCCGTGGAGGCTCAGCCGTTCGGCGACGAAGCGGACCAAGTCCGCGCCGCTTTGATCGTCTACTTCGAGCCGATTCCCTACGAAGTGTGTCTCGATCAGATCGGTTTCTTGATGGATGCGAAGCCGAAGCTCCTGATGAACGTGTTCTGGCAGGTCGTCCTCTCGAGTGGAGACTTCTACCTTCAGCACCCGGATGAGAGCTCGGACCGCCTCGCCTACATGCAGGCGGGGCTCGAAGCCGGACTGCGTGTGTATGCGCGAATTCTCCTGGAGAAGCCGAAGGCACGAAACGCGAAGCTCGACGAGCTCGTCGAGATGAGCAACGCCGGGCGCCTCGGTGACTACGTTCGAGACAATCCGTGCCCGAAAAAGTGATGTACGTCCTCATCACGGGAGCGGCGGGCTCGGGAACGTCGACGCTCGCGGAGGCCTTGGCGCGCCGGTGGGGCGTTCCCGCGCTCGAGGCCGATGATTACTTCTGGCTGCCGACCGATCCGCCCTATCGGCGCAAGCGGGATCCGGAGGTTCGTCGCGCCCTGTTCGAGCATGCGTTGGCGTCGCACGAGCGCTGCGTCGTTGCCGGCTCCGTCGTGGGATGGGGTGTCGAGGCGTCGCTCGACCTCGTCGTCTTCCTCTACGTCGAGACGTCGGTCCGCCTTCGTCGACTGCGCGAGCGTGACGAAGCGCTCTTCGGTCGAGCGAACCCGGCGTTTCTCGAGTGGGCCGCGCAGTACGATGAGGGCCCTGCGGAAGGGCGCAGCCTCGCCAAGCATGAGAGCTGGCTGACCTCGCTCCATTGCCCGGTCATCCGGCTCGTCGGTGAACTGACGGTGACGGATCAGATCACGCGTGTCGCCGACGCCATTGCGGGAGTGAGCCCAGCCGACCGCGAGGGAGCATGACTCGGACCACGAACGCTAGGCGTGGCGCCGACGGAGCATTCGTGCCCGACCGTGAGCCTCGCGCGGTACACCGGGGCATCCCGCCGTTGTGCGGCGAGATGCCCCCGGACGTCAATGTCTCGCGAACCCACCTTGGAACGTGGACTTCGGGACGATGTCGAAGAGATTGAGCGGTGTGCCCTCCTTGACCCGGCAACCGTCGCACGTTTGACCGTTCCGGGTCACCTCGAGGGACGGGTACGAGTTCCGCACACCCTTGAAAGTCACGGAGTCCTGCGTGGCCTTCACCGTGAAGTTTAGGTTGATGGATGGACCGCCGATGACCGAGTTCTTGAGGCCCGCACCGATGGATACCGAATCGCCCCCCGCGGTCACGACGAGCTCGTTCCCTTTGCCCAGCGGAAGCGGCGCGGTCTTGTCACTGCCGTTCGCCAAGCTCGAGGGGTTGACCTTCATGCTGCCGACCCCTTGGTCGAAGTTGAGAGAGAAGATCGCCCGTGAGTTGTCGTCGTTGGGGCCGTTGTCGAAGCCACGGTTGTCGCCCTTCAGCACCAACGCCGATTTCGTCGCGATGAACAACTCGACCCGGACCGTCCCCGCGCCGGGTTCCTTGGGAATCGAGAAGATGTAGATCGGGATGCCGTTCTTGTCGACGACCGTCGCGACCGGCTGGTTCCCGTTGGTCGCGGGAGACGCGGTCCGTGTCGCGTCCGCCGCCGCGGTCGCGAACTCCTGAGCGTGATCTTCGTCGGGGCGCCTGCGCTCGATTTCGGCGTCTCTGAAACCGGTCGGGTCGATCCGGTTGATCGGGTCGTTGCCGGCGTAAGCGTACGGGTTCAGGCTCACGACGCGATGATCCGGGATCGTCGGATCGGGCGAGATGAAGTTCGCGAGCGCGGGGTCGTAGGAGCGGGCGCCGATCTGCATGAGGCCGCTTTCGTCCTCCCTCTCCCCCGTGAATCCGCGCGTCTCCGTGTGCGGGTAACCGAGCACGTTGCGGTCGCCCTCGGGCGAATACGACTGGTTCCAGACCGGGTCGCCCGTCGGGCCGGTGATCGATTGGAGCGTTCCGAGCACGTCGGTCGCGAGCCAGAAGGCCTGGCCGCCCTTCTTCTTCGCGACGAGGACGTCACCGAGGTGGAAGTACTTCGTCGTCTCGCTCCCCACGATCTCGTAGTCTTCCTCTGGGTAGACTGTGACCTCGGTCGAGTTCGTCGTGAGCCAGCGGGTCTTACGGATGCGGCGTCCGTCGGCGTCGTACTCGAGATCGAGAGCGCCCACGTACGTCCCGGGAGGGCTGACGCGCGTCGGCAGGTTGTCGCCTCCCCACGTGATCACCTGGCCGGGGCGCGAAATCTGGTTGCCGTTCCGGTCGTAGCCGTACGCATCGGAGCCCACGGCGCTCACCGCGTGCGAACGCCATCCGCCCGAGTTCGACGGCGACTGGTAGACGTAGCTCCCCGTCCTGAGCGAGTTCGTCACGACGTTTCCGGTGTCGCTGTACGTGAGGATCTGGTCGTAGGCCGACGACGACAAGCTGTGCGCCCCTTGCAGCCAATGGTTCGGCGTGTAGTCGTACGTCCAGCCACCGCGATAGGCCAGGCTGTCGACCCGGGTGATCTTCCCCTCGTGGTCGTGCTGGTAGACGAGGTCCTGCACGACGAGCGCCGGGATCGCCTGGCAGCAGACCTCGGAGTTGGGATAGCAGATCGGATCGTCCGGACACGGCGTGTCGATCATGCACATGTTCCTGTGCGGAGCGTAGAGCTGGCAGCTCTGCGACGGGGGCTTCTCGACGTGGCTCGTGTTCAGCCAGTGACGCGCCGGATCGAAGGTGCGTACGGCCGTCGTATTGTTGAGGTCGTACCACGAGAGCGGCTTGCCCCAGGCCGTCCATTGAACGCCGGAGACGTACCCCGGTAGGGAGACGACACGGCCGCCGTCGTCGTAGAGGATCGGGTTCCCCACGGTGCCGAGCACGTCGCCGTCCGGGAAGGTGCGCCAGAGCAGACGGTCGCCGAGATCGAAACCCGACTGGAAGGTGTAGCTGGTGCCACCGATCGTCCGGACCTTGTTGACGGGACGACCCGCGAGGTCGAAGTCGAACGTCTCGCTCCCCGTGATGTCGGTCGTCCGCGTGAGCCGGCCGACGTTGAAGTAGCCGGTGCGCGGCTGATCGTAGCTCCACGTCACGATGGCCTGGCCGGCCGCTCCCTTCCGCGTCGTCTTCGATGTCTTTCGCTGGATCGCGTCGTAGGCGAACTCGGTGATCTGCCCCGGCGACATCGCGTCGGTCACCCGGAGGAGCGGGCCGTTGTCGTAATACTCGTAAGTCCAGACGCCGCGATCGGGGTGCTGCTCCTGGATCACCCGGCCGAGACTGTCTCGCTGGCTGACGAAGCGGGTCATCGAGGCGTCGTACGTCTCAGTCCGTTGCGGGAAGTTCATGTACTGCGTCTCGATCGTTCCACCGCCGGCCCTCGGCTCGAAGTGCTGCGTCACCTTGCCGAAGCCGTTGAATACGTCGGCGACCGCGTGGCCCTCCTCGTCGGTGCGTGTCGTGGTCGAGGTGCCGTTGCGGTCGGCGTAGGCGACCGTGACGACACTGCCGTCCGGGTGCTGACCGCGCGTCAAACGGCCCCAGGCGTCGTAGGTGCGCGTCGTCGTCTGGGCGGTCTCGTTGGCGTAGCGCGCGTCGGTCGTCGTCTCGACGTTCCCCCGGGCGTCGTATCCCGTCGTCGTCACGATCTCCTGTGACGTCGTGGGACCGCTCCGCCGCACCTTCCACTCACGGCCGAGTCCGTCGAAGTGCTTCTGCACGTACAGATTCGTCGCGTTCGGCCCCGGAGACTCCGTGCGAACGTACTGGCTCTCCGGATTCGTGGCGCTGAAGGCGTAGGTGAAGAGGTCGAAGCGGCCGCCGGGATGATCGATCCGCGCGGGCCGGCAGAAGGCATCGAAGCTGTTGTTCGTCACCCCGCCGTTCGGATCGGTGGCCGTGCGTGCCAGACCGCAGACCCGGTCGAGATTGCCGAACGTCACCGTCTGATTCAGCGCGTTGATCTGACTCGCGACGATCACATGGTCATCCGAGTCGTAGGTGGTGGTCGTGGGGTTGCCGAGGGCGTCGTACACGCGGGTCTTGTTGCCGTACGAGTCGAATTCGTACTTCTCGACGACGTACTTCGAGACCGGGAGGTTCAGCCACTGCGCCTTCGCGGTGAGATCGCCCTTCTGGGGCGTGGAGTCCCATCCCGTCGAGCCGTCTCCCGGGGTGGTGCCGTCGTAGAAGTAGTTCTCCTGCTCGAGAATCGCTCCTCCCGGGCTCGTCCCTGACGTCGTCACCTTGCGCACGGGCTTGCCGACGACGTAGTAGTCGCCGTTCGGCACCGACGGGAAGACGTAGTCGACCGTGTTCTCCTCGCCGTCGGCGGCGTCCCAGTCGCCGTACGAGCGTTGCTCGGTGAGATTGCCGAACCCGAGGCGGAGCCTGAGGCGTCCGTCGGCCACGCACGCCAAGTTGGGGTTGATGACGTCGTACTGCATTTCCGAGCGCGTGCGCCGGCCGTACGCACAGAGGCTTCCGGCCGCCCACGGATTCGGGCATGCATTGCCGGAGCCGTCGTAATCGGTCGTCGTGATTCCGGTCTGGAGCGCGACGAACGGCGCGACGTCGTCCGTCTGATCGCCGTCGCAGACGCCTCCTTGTGCGCCCAGGCCGCCGAGGTAGTACTCGTGCTGCTCTTCGCGCAGAAGGACACCGCCGAGATCCGGGTCGGAGCGGAAGAGCTGTTCCTTGTCGATCAGGCTGGTCGGCGCACGGTAGTCCTGGACGAACCACGTGCGCTTGAACGGCTGGACCACGCCGTCGGACGCCGTCAGGGGCAGCCCGGCCGTCACCGACCGGAACCCCAGGAACCGGCGCTGGGTCTTGTCGAATCGCCCGCCGTCGTATCTGAAGGTGGTGTGCGCCGACTGGCCCCGTCCGTCTTCCACGGTGGTGGAATCGACCGTCTGCTGCAGCGGCGGGCCGTCGACGTTCTTCCATCGGGACGACGGCGTGTAGGTCACGGTGATCTTCCCGCCCTGACCGTTCGTGGCGGTGCTCAGAAGATCGGGGGGCGATCCTGAAGACAGGTACACCTGGACCGGGCTGCTCTGCGTATCGATCAGGTCGTCTTTCCCGTCGCCGTTGACGTCGGCGGTGAGGCCGCAGTCGAACCGGTAGCCGCTCGCCGCACCGATGGAGTTGCTGAAGTTGATCGATGTCGACGAGAACCCCTCCGACAGGTAGACGTTGGCATTCGAGCCGATGCCCGTGTTGAAGCCGATGTCGGTGCGGCCATCGCCGTTGTAATCGCCGAGCGGGACCCAGCCCGGGTCGAAGAACGAATACTCGTTGTTGTAGATGTAGATCTGAGGCCCGGTGATCGGCGCCGCGAAGAACCCGTCCGCGCCATGCGAGAGGTGGACGGTGACGTTCGCCAGCGTCGACTCGAACGGAGGCGAATTCCCGTGCACGACCATGATGTCGGTCATCCCGTCGCCGTTGAAATCCCCGAATCTGACGCGCTGGTCGTCCTGAATGTTCCCGGCGGAGACGATGAACGGCTGCCGCCGGTACGGGATCGCCGGCCCCCGTGTGGGAAACGCCGTGAAGCCGCCGGTGAAGCTCGCTCCGGCCGGCTCGAGGCCGGACTGGTAGATGCTCATCGGTACCGCCGGGCGCGCGATCCCGCCGGCCTGGGTGTCGTCGCCTTCGATCACGGCGACGTCCGTGCGCCCGTCACCGTTGAAATCGGCGTACTTGATTCGCCGCACCGAGTACAGCGGGTCGCCGTCGAGGCCGTAGGTCACCGAGTGAGTCGGGCCGTTCGTGTGGACCCAGGTCAAGGAGCCGTTGACGATGCGCGCGAGGACGATGTCGATCGGCTTCGTGTCGGTGCACGGGGTCGGGTAGACGGCGGTGCACTGGCCCTGCGTCACGGCGAAGTCGGTGAGCCCATCGCCGTCGAAGTCGCCGTTCTGATAGCGCGCGAGATCGGCCTGCCGCAGGTACTGATTCGTGCTCCCGTCGATGGTGTGGTTGAAGCCGGGGACGTAGGTCCAGCCCTTGAAGTTGTCGGTCACCGGATCGCGTCCCTGCGAGAGGTAGATCCGCACCGGCTCCGAGGAGCCGAGGGATGTCAGCACCGCGAGGTCGGTCTTCCCGTCTCCGTTGAAATCCCCGAATCTCCACCGCGAGGCGTCGAGGTTCCAGTACGGTACGGCGATGAGGACCGGCGGCTTGAAGGTCCCATCGCAGTTCGACAGGAAGACTCGTGGGAAGAACGAGCCGGTCGGAGAGCGGTCGATGAGATCGGCGCACTTGTCCCCGTCGAAGTCTCCCGAGAGGAGCGGCCCGCCGTTGGCAGCGCAGTAGATGCCGTTGACCGTGCCCGAGCTGATCGCGGTGGTCAGCGTGGGCTGCGTCGCGCCGGTATAGGAAAAGCTCCGGGTCGGGAGCGCGCTCGCGCCTGCGGTGTTCGGCGTCCCGTCGGCCTTGAGGGTCGTGTCGGTCCCGTACTCCAGAACCGTCCCGATCACCGAGCGGCGCGTGGCCGTCGGCTCGTCGACGAACGTCTTGTAGGTCAGGACGTACGCGCGGAAGACCTTGTCGCCGGTCCCGTCGTTGACCTTCACAATGACGTACTTGAGACGCTTCGTCGTCCGGCCCAGCATGATCTGAAGATTTCCGCACGACGTGCAGCCGCCGTGGACCGGCTGACCGGTCGCGAACAGGATCGTATCGGGGCGCGTCTCGCGGAGGATCGAGATCGTCACGTTGCGGTAGCGAATCGCGCTGGGATAGCAGTCCGCGTTGATCTGATCGCCGTTGAAACCGGGCTGGGTCTCGCACGTCCAGTCGTAATACACCATGTTCCCGTGGCGATCGGTCTTGCTCGCGAGGTACCAGCGGAAGACCGAGCCATAGTCGGAGAAGAGGTGGCCCGGACCACCGTAGACCTTCTTCACGCCGTCCTTGTCCCAGACCATCCACGTGTCGGTCGTCGGGGTCGGGTCGCGGCGGATTTTCACGAATGTCTCGTGCCGGGTCGCGTAGGACAGGGCTTGCGGGGTCGCGTCGGTCGAATCCGGCGCCGTCGGGTCCTCCGTCGGCGGATCGGAGAGACCTCCGTCCGGTGGAGGATCGCCGGCGTCGAGCGACGTCGGGACGTTCGTGAAGTTGCAGCTCGGGCTGAGCGACTGCGTGTCGCACTGGACGATCGGATCGCCGCCGAGCGCGTTGTTCTCGTAGAGAGACTGGTGCGGGCGCTGAACGTAATCGACGCCCGCGAGCGCCCAGCCCACGCCGGCGAACCCGTTGCCGCGCGACGAGTCGTACTCGAGGGCGAGGGACGGCTCGATGCCATGGAACGGTGGCACCGCGATGTCGACCTTGTCCCCGTACGAGCCGGCGAAGCGCGCGACCTCGCCCAAGCTCTGACCGGACTTCTCCTGCTGCGCGAGCGCGACGCGCGGAGCGCCGGACGCCAGCAACAGCACGATCGGGATGCCCCAGCCTGACCTGGCTCTCATTCGTCCTCCCCCCTTCGGCCCGTCGCATGCGGCCGCGTTCAACGATGAGTCGTGGGACGAGGTCCGATCTGACGCCGGAGGTCGCGAACTTGTTGCCGGACGATCCGCGTGCGCGTAAGAAGGGCCCGATGCGTTTGCGGATCCTGGTGGCCCTCGTCCTCGCCGTCGGCTCGACCGCGTGGGCCGCATCCGGGCGGCGCTCGGGGTTCGTCGATCTCGAGGCGACCTCGACGTCGAGCGCGGCGCTGGAGTCGCTGGTCGCCGAGCAACGCTTTGCGGAAGCGTTCGACCGGGCGATCGCCGAGCTCGAGGAGTCGGACCGCCGATGGGGCGCCACACATCCGAATACGCTCCTGGCGCTCCACAGGGTCGGGGTCGTCGCTCATCTCGCCGGCGACCAGGCGACGGCAGACGACGTGCTGGGCGCGGTGATCGATGCACGCCGACGCGTTCTTCCGCAAGGCGATCCGGCGATCGTGGAATCGCTGCTCAGGCGCGGCCGCGCGGCGCGGTTCCGCGGCGATCGGGCCCGAGCGCACTCGCTCTACGACGAGGCCGACGCGCTGCTCGCCGCACGGAAAGAAGGGCACCCGGCCCTCCAGGCGGAGCTCCTTCAGCTCCGCGCCGATTGGATGCGGGGCGAGGACGACGCTCCCTCGGTCGACCTCTACGAGCGAGCCCTCGCCCTTCGGAGAATCGCCGCCCCCGAGGCCTCGTTCGCGATCGCGGACAACGAGACGTGGCTGGCGTGGACCCTCGCCCATGCCCGCCGGCGTGGTGAAGCCCAGCCCTATGCCGAGGACGCTTTGCGGCGCCTCGAGGCGCTCGGGCTCTCCCACCATGCGCTCCGCGCGACGCTCGAGGAGATCGTCGCCGACCGACTCACGCTGGAAGGGCGGAACGCCGAGGCGGAGGCCCGCTACCGGGTCGCCGCGGACGTCTGCGTCTCTCTCCGCCGCCGGCAACTCGGCGGCTATTCGCGGCGCGTGTTCCCGCTCGACAGCTTCGATGCCTTGGCCATCGCGGCCCTCGCCCGCGGCGATGGAGAGAAGGCGTGGCAGCTCGCCGAAACCGGGCGAGGCGCGACGCACGTGGATTTCGCGACGCTCGGGGCGTGGCCGCGCCTCGACCCTCGAGGGTTCAAGAGCTGGACCTATGAGCGGCGGCGGCTTGACGACGTGCGCAAGCGTCTCATCATGTCGTCGGGCGGAGCGCCGGCCTGGAACGCGGCGACCGCGCCGACATTCCTCGTCGACCTGTCGCTTCGAGCCAAGATCGCGCACATGTCGCAGCGCTTCCTCGAGATCCATCGCCCCGCCGCCCCGTCGCTCGAGCGGGTCCAACGGCTCCTTCGTCCGAACGACGCACTCGTCGGCTGGGTCGAACGGCGCCTGGGGGGAACTCCGCTCGACTCCGTCGGGCCGGACCGGTCCGAGTCCGCCGCGTTCGTCGTGCGCGCGACGGGGCCGGTGGCCTGGGTCCCGCTGTGGCGGCACGCGAGCCCGGCGTCCGACCAAGTCATGCGCGGAGCGTGGGGGCCGCTCTTCGCCGTCCTCAACCGCGCCGCGGCGTGGCCGACCCGCGTCTCCGAGGATCCGCAGATCGGCGAGTGGATGCGCTCGTGGTCGCGCTGGAATCTGGACCCGGTCCTTCCGTCGCTCCGCGGAGTCGACCATGTCGTCATCGAGCGCTTGATCGAGCCGATCGATCTGGCGGTGCTCGCGAATGGGAGGCTCTTCGGCGATGTTTTCGACGTCTCGTATGCGCCTTCGGCTCTGACGCTGTCGCTGCTCGCCGACGACGAGCCCAAGGGTCGCTCCGCGAAGCTCGGGCCCGTCTTGGCCGTTGCCGGTCCCACGGATTCTTCGCTGGACACGCGCGTCGACCAGCTCGTCGGCATGGCGGACGCTCCGAGCGCGCACCGCGGCGGCAGGTCAGCCTACCGGCGCGGAGAAACCGCCCTGAGCGCGCTTCCCAAGCTTCACTATGCCGCCCTCGAGACACGCAGCATCGCCTCTGAATTCGACGACGCGACGGTGCTGGAAGGAGACCGGACGGCGACGACGATCGGACGCCTCGCCGCCCTGGACCGCCTCGCGTCGTATCGGGTCCTGCATTTCGCGACGCACACGCTCACCGATGGAGCGCCCGAGCGCTGCGCGCTGGCACTGTCGGAAGGCGCCGGCGACGATCCCGGCGTTCTCGAGGTCGAGGACATCGTGCTCGGTTGGCGGCTCGATGCCGATCTCATCACGCTCTCGGGTTGCGAGACGCTGCGCGCGGCCGGCGCCGCGCGCGGTGAGCCGTACGGGTTCACGCCGGCGCTGTTCGCGGCCGGCGCCAAGCGCGTTCTGTCGA
Source organism: Candidatus Polarisedimenticolaceae bacterium (assembly GCA_036275915.1). Classification (NCBI taxonomy): domain Bacteria; kingdom Pseudomonadati; phylum Acidobacteriota; class Candidatus Polarisedimenticolia; order Candidatus Polarisedimenticolales; family Candidatus Polarisedimenticolaceae; species Candidatus Polarisedimenticolaceae bacterium. The sequence goes on from DASUCV010000004.1 coordinate 561,655, forward strand.
GCCTCTGGCCGGTCGACGATCGCGCCACGACGATCCTGATGAGCCGCTTCTACGAGAACTACACCGGCCGGTATCAGGACCGCAGGCTCGGCGCGACCGGCGTGCCCATGGAGGCCTCACGCGCGCTGCGCGAGGCGCGGAGCTACGTGCGCACCCTCACCGATGCGACGGGCGCGCACCCTTACGCGCATCCGGTGTACTGGGCCGGCTTCTTCCTCCTCGGCCTTCCTCACTGAAGATCACGGACGCACGTACCGCTCCGCCTCTTTCGAGAACTCGCCCGGCCGCGCCGCCAGCTCGGCCGCGAGACGTCTCGCGTCGTCGCCGCGCGAGAGCGCGAGGAGCGCGCCCAGCTCGATCCACTTCGCACGATCGCGGTAGGGTTGCGGCAGCGAGTCGACCTCCAGCGCCTCGAGCGTCGCGAGCGCGCCCGGCGCGTCGCCACGATGCAGCGCGGCGCTGGCGTACAGGAGCTTGAGCGGATCCTGGGTCTCGGGAATCGTCCGGTCCCGGAGAAGCCCGATGACGCGTGCCGCGTCGTGCCGCGCGTACGCCTCGGCCGCCTCGGCGAAGACGGCGTCGTCGCCGAGCGGCCGGCCGGCGCGGAGGGCAACGGTGTCGTTCTCGACCGGGAGCCAGTATTCCGCCGGCCCCGGAGCCTTCGCGACACGCAGCAGCGGGAAGAGGACGATCCCGATCAACGCCGCGGCGGCAAGCCCGATCGCGACGCGCACGCGGGCTCGTCGTAAACCGACCGGCGGCGCGAGATTCGATCGCTCGAGCTCGCCGCAGATGTCGCGGAAGCGGCTCTCGCACGCGCCGCAGCTCCGAACATGCGCAAGCAGCGGCTCCGCCAGGGAGCGCTCCACGAGACCCGCCGCCAGATCGAGCAGGCGATCCTCCGACAGATGCCCGTTCATCGATCCGCACCCAGCCGCGATCGCTCCTCGACCGTCGACTCCCACAATCGGACGAACGTGCCTACAGGCAGGGTCCGCATGGCCACCCCCTTCGATTCCATGCATGCCCGGACTTGCTCGCGGCTTCTCGCGAGCATCGCGTCGACACCCGCGGGGCTCGAGGCCACATCGGGATGGCGCGCGATCTCCGCGGAGCTGAACTCGTAGAATACTCGCAGGAACCACGCCTTACGCGCCCGCGCCGTCAGCCCCGAAAGACAGCCGAGGAGCGTATCGACGAACTCGCCTCCGATCGCCGCATCGTCTTGCCCGCCACCCTCGACGCCGCCCCTCTCCAGCGGCTCGAGATCGTCGCCCACGAGCACCACCTTCCGGCTCGAGCGTAACGCATCGACGACACCGTTCCTCGCGACCGCGCTGAGGAACGACCGGACCGACGCCGGCGTCGAGGCGGCGGGGTCCCATCCTTCTTCATCGATCCGCGCGACGAGATCTGACGCCTTGTCGGAGGCGATGTCCCGAATTTCCTCCGGGTCGAGGCGCCCGAATCGGCGAGCATGGTGGCGCGCGTAACGGCGGAGGGCGACGCTGACCACGCCCCACAGCGCGCCCATGATGCGACGACGCGTGGCACCGGACGACGTGCGCAGCTCGGCACCGAGCCGAAGGACGTGCTCCGGCCAGACTGCGCGAGGGTCGTCATCGGGCGGAGTGTCGGAGAGCGTGGCCGGCGCGGGACTCCTCATCGGGCGGAGCTTACCGTGTCTCGCAGCCTCGCTTCGTGAACGAAAGAGGCGCCGCCGTCACGGCCTACGCGGGGGGCCTGATGCGTGACCGTGACGACGGCGCGGGAGGGGCTAGGAGTGGAGAAGGACCGGAAAGGGGCGCCGCCGTCACGGCGACTTGTGAAGGGCAGCCCAGCCGTGACGGCGACGCTTCGAGGGGACAAGGAGGAGGAGGACTATTGGGCGTCTTGGACGTCTCGATTCATTCGCTCTTGGCGAAGCTGCGTCGCCTTTGCCTGCTGCTCGGGCGTCAGAATCGCGTAGATCTCGCCGAACATCTTGTGGCGCTCGACCGCGAGGTCGCCCTGGGCCTGCGTGGCGCGCGCCGCGGCGTCGCGGATCGCGCCTTCGTCGGCCGCGGGATCGTGGATGAGCTGATTGAGGGTGCGGCGCGCCTGGCGTGACGCCTGCGCGGCCGCGCCGAGACCGTCGGCGCGATGCGCCGCGAAGATTTCCTTCACGCGGGCCTTCTGGCCGTCCGTGAGGTCGAGTTGGCGCGAGAGGTTCTCGAGCTGGCCACCCCTCGACCGGTAACGGCCGGGTCCTTGCGCGACGGCGAGACCGCTCGCGAGCAGCGCGAACGTGACGGCGATCGGGACGATGCGGGGGAGCTTCATGGTCGTCTCTCCTTTTCGTCCTTTGGACCCCGCGCGGGGGGCCGAAGGTTTAGGGAGAAATTGACGTGACTCCTCGGCGGCCGTACGCTGGGCGCAACAAGGCCCTTCCCCGAGAAAACGTTCTCCCTCTACCCCTCCGCTAGCCGCTCGCCGCCGTCGTTTGCCTCATCGGGCGAGGAACGGCCTGAGCTGACCCTCCCGCGGTCGCGATTTGCGCTTACGATCGTCGCCCAAGGAGGGTCGCATGAAACGAACGCTGACCATCGCTGCGCTCGTGCCGTCGATCTGCTTGGCCGCCCTCGCCCAGCAGCAGAGCGTACGGACACCGGATGCGGCGGGAGCCGAGCAGGCAATTCGCCAGCAGGATCAGGAGCGGATACACGCGCAGATCGCCGCCGATACCACGGCCCTCGGCCGCATCTACGCCGATGACTTTCTCGGCATCGGACCGACCGGCGTCGTGCGCAACAAGGCAGACGTCATTGCCGACTTCACGACGCACTCGCTGAGCTACCAATCGATCCAGACCTCCGAGGTTCGCGTGCGCGTGTATGGGAATACCGCTGTGGAAACCGGCCGCTCCACGATGGTCGGACAGGACAGGGGCAAGCCCGTTCCGCACGAGAATCGTTTCACGCGCGTGTGGGTGATGACGGACGGCAAGTGGCAGCTCGTGCTCAATCACTATTCGCCGATGCCGTCCCCTTAGATTGAGACGCCGACCAGCCATGGGAAAAGTCGAGAGCCGGTCAGTTTGTTCTCGTGAGAGCGGTCATCTTTTCGCATGGCTCTCTGGGTTAGTTTCGGAAGCTGTCCCCTCTGTCTTCTTGACGTAATCCCCGCGCAAGCGGTCGAGCATCGGCTCGAGGCGATCGTAGAGGCGCTTGAGCGGCCGCGGCTCATGACGCGTCAGCGCATAGGCGGCAAGGAGCGGCGCGACGATCGTGGAGTCGCCGTACACGACGACGGTGCCGGGGAGCTTCTCGGGATCGACCTTTCCCCACGAGACGGCTTCGCCGGGAGTCGCGCCGGAGAGGCCGCCGGTGTCGGGGCGCGCGTCGGTCACCTGCACGAAGTAGTCGTGACCGGCTTCGTCGAGACCGAGGACCTCCTGGATCTGCGGCTCCGTTTGAAGCATGAAGTTCTTCGGCGATCCTCCGCCGAAGATGAGGACGCCCGACGATCCCCCGCTCTTCTTCGCTTCGTAGACGATCGCCGCGGTCTCGTTGACGTCGCGGCAGACGTCGAGGCGCGGGCCGCGGCTCTTGAGCCACAGCTCCGCGACGTTCATGCCGATCGACGAGTCGCCGGGCGACGAGGTGTAGCAAGGGACGCCGCAGCGGTAGGCGGTCGAGAGCACGCACGTGTCCTGGACCTTCAGCTCATCCTCGCGCGCGGCGAGGTACTTGCCGAGGAGATGGTGCAGCTCGGCGCTCGACATGTCCTTCTGGAACTCGGGGCCGGCCATGACCTTGCGCAGGTACGCGTCGGTCTCGAGGAGCACCTTGTAGTCGAAGAGGATGTCGTAGATGCGCACGACCCCTTCGGCGCGGAGCAGGCGGTCGTCGACCTCGTGCGTGCCCTGGTGGAGCGAGAGCCCGAGGCCGAAGTGCGCGTCGTGGTAGAGGTTCGCGCCGGTCGAGACGATCCAGTCGACGAAGCCGGCGCGGATGAGCGGAATGATCACCGAGCGCCCGAGCCCCGCGGGCGTGAGCGCGCCGGTCAAGCTCATGCCGACGAACGCGTCGTCGGCGAGCATCTTCTCGACGAAGAGGCGCGCGGCCTTCTGGAGGCGGCCGGCGTTGTAGGAGAGGAAGACGCGATCGACGAGGTCGGCGGCGCCGATCCCCTTCGCGATCGGCTCGGGGGCGATCTTCGGACCGGACAGCCACTTCGACTTGGACAAGGCGGCTCCTCCTGAGGGGCGCGGATTCTACTCGATCAGCTTCCAGAAGCCGTCGTCGGGGCTGAAGTGGAGGTGGACGAGCTTCCCCGCTTCCACGAGGCGGTCGATCGACGCCTCGGCCGCGGGGATCGCGTCGGGCCAGGCCCACGGGAACGCGAGGCACGAAAGAAGAGACGCCTGCGCGAGCGGCGCACCGGGAGCCTGGACCGCATGCTCCTGCGCCTGGTAGAGGCGGCAGACCTTCGAGAGTGGCACGAGGCCGGGAAGCGGGCTCTCGGGGGCGCGCTCCGCGTTGTCGAAGGGAAGCGCGCAGGTCGCCCACGCGTGGCCGTGAGGCACGACGACGGCGAAGTCGTCCCCCAGGCTCTCCGCGGCCGGCGCGGAGACGCGGGCGGCGGTGCTCTTCCCCGCGCGCGAGGGGCCGGCAAAGACGTAGGCGTGGCCGCCGCGGCGCACCGCAGCGCCGTGGAGCGGGATGCCCCCGTGCGCCAGCGCCAAGCGCGCGACGAGGTAGCGCGCGACGTTGTCGACGACCCGCCCGAGCGGCTCGGCGCCGTCGTCCTTGAAGGCGACGGTCCACACGCCGTCGCCGCGGCGCATGAGGTTGAACCCGTACGAGCGCACGATGAGCGTGCCGTCACGGCCCTCGGCCTCGATGCGGTAGCGCTCCCCCGGCTCCCACGGCGGCAGCCACGCCTCGTCGTTGCCGCGCACCGCCTCGGCGACGAGGTCGGGCGCGTGCGACGGCGACGGCGGACGCACGAAGCCGCCCCAGCGCTCGTCGGCCGCGCGCGCGGCTGCGGCGGTCCAGCCGTCGAACCGCACGGTGCCGATGCCGAGGACGAGATCGCGGGAGCTCACTGCGGGAGTCTATCCTTTCGCCTACAATCGGGGCCCGACCGGAGCCAAGACGATGCCGCGCGTGATCCGAGAGAAGCTCACCTGCCCGAAGCTCGCGGAGTACTTCCGCGAGAGCTTCCGGCCGCGCGAGCAGTGGCTCGTCGGCATCGAGGTCGAGATGATGGGGCAGGACGCCGCGACCGCGCGGCCGCTCCCCTACGACGCGACCGGTCCCTCCGTGCGGCGCGTGCTCGAAGCCTATCGCGCGCTGCGCTCCGGGTCGCCGGTGCTCGAAGGCGACCGCCTCATCGGCCTCGACGCGCCGTGGGGGAACATCTCGCTCGAGCCCGGCGGCCAGGTCGAGTGGTCGTCGCGCCCGGCCGCGAGCCTGGATGCGCTCGCCGCGGATGTCACGGCGCACCTCGATACGATGGCGTCCGTCGCCGCCACGACCGGTGCCAAGTGGCTCGACATCGCCGTGCAGCCGGAGGTGCCGGTCGGCGAGATGCCGTGGATGCCGAAGGCGCGCTACGAGATCATGCGCACGATCATGGGCGAGAAGGGCCGCCTCGCGCATCGCATGATGACGCAGACGGCGAGCATCCAGTGCGCGTTCGACTACGCGTCGGACGAGGACTGGACGCGGAAGTTCCGCGCGGCGGCGCTCCTCTCGCCGGTCGCGGTCGCGCTCTTCGCCAACTCGTCCAGGGTCGACGGGAAGGACAGCGGGTACGCCTCGTACCGCCAGGCGATCTGGCGCGAGACCGACCCGGACCGGTGCGATCTGCCGTCGATCGTGTTTTCGCCCGGCTTCTCGATCGACCGCTGGGTCGAGTGGGTCTGCGACGTCCCGACGCTGTTCCTCAGGCGCGCGCGTGGACTCGTCGCCTCCGGCGGCTCGACCTTCCGGTCGCTCCTCGCGCAGGCCGGATGCGACGGCGTCACGATGGACGACTGGGAGCTGCACCTCTCGTCGATCTTCACCGAGGTGCGCTCGTACAGCTATCTCGAGGTGCGGAGCGCCGACCTCCTCCCCGGGCCGCTCGTGCTCGCGGTGCCCGCGCTGTGGTCCGGCATCCTCTATGACGACGCCGCGCTCGACCGCGCGCTCCACCTCGGCCGCGTGTTCGACGACGCCGCGCGGTGGAGGCGCGGAATGGATGCGGCGGCGAAGGAGGGTCTCGCGGCGAAGGTCGACGGCACGGCGATCGCCGATCTCGCCGGAGAGGCGGTCGATCTCGCGCGCCGGGGACTCGGCTCGGCCGCGGGACGTGAGGCGCTGGAACGGCTCGTGCGCTTCCGCGGCCTCGCCGCATCGCGATGATCGCGGCGGTCGTTCTGGCCGCCGGCGCCTCTTCGCGCATGGGCGTCCCCAAGGCGTTGCTGCCGATGGGACCCGGCGGGCCGACGTTCCTCGCCGCGATCGGCAGGCTCCTCCAGGACGTGGGGATCGACATCGTCCGGGTCGTCGTCGCGCCCGGCACGCCGCACGCCCCGTCGTCCGATCTCGTCGTCAACCCCGAGCCCGGGGCCGGCATGCTGTCGTCGGTGCAGTGCGGGATCCTGGCGCTTCCGAAGACGGCGGATGCGTTCCTGCTCTGGCCGGTGGATCATCCGCTCGTGAAGCCGACGACCGTCGCCGCGCTCCTCGCCACCTACCGCGAGACGGCCGCTCCCGTCGTCGTTCCCGTGTACGACGGCACGCGCGGACACCCCGGCCTCTTCGCGGCGCGGCTCGTCCCCGAGCTCCTGACGGCCGACCCCACCGAGGGCGCGCGCGCCGTCGTCCACGCGCACGCCGACCGCGTCGAGCTCGCGATCGACGACGCCGGCGTCGTCACCGGCATCGACACGCCCGACGACTACAAGCGCGCGTTCGGCTGCGAGGCCGCCCTTCGGTGAGGGGTCGCGTCGCTTCCGCGATCGTCCTCGTCGTCACGGCCGGCTGCGCCGCCCCGAAGTCCGAGGCGCAGCGCACCGTGACCGACCCCGATCGCGGGATCCGCTACGTCGTCCCGCAGGGATGGAAGAATCTCGATGCTGAAATCCGCTCGCCCGAGGGAACGCTCCTCACCGTGCGCGTCTACGATCTTGTCGAGGCCAAGAAAGACTGGGTCGCCAGCCTCCCCGATTCGCTCATCCCACAGCTCACCGGCTGGACGACGTATTACTACATCCTGAACGGCGACTATACGAGACAGCCGTCGACCATTGCAGGTTTGCCCGCGACCGAGTTCAATTACCCCATCCGCGTGCGAGCCCAGGGCCCACCGTCGAAGGTGACGTACTGGGTCGTGCAGCGGAAGCAGCGACTCTTCGTCCTTCGCGCGGCATACCCGGCAGAGGGTCTCGCGAAGGACGAGCCGGTCGTTCGCGATATCGTGGAGCACTGGAGTTTTCTGGACTCGCCCCCCAACGGGTGAGAAGGAGAGAGGGAGATGAGGAAGATCGCAGGACTGTTGACCGCCGCGGTGTTCGCGAGCGGTATCGCGCTGGCCCAGACGCCGGCGCCGACCCCGGCTCCGGCCCCTGCGCCGGCCCCGCACCACCACACCGGCTCGACCGCCGCGAAGATGCCGAAGGTCGACATCAACTCGGCGACGAAGGAAGAGCTGGCGAAGCTCCCGGGTATCGGCGAAGCCTACGCCGACAAGATCATCGCCGGCCGGCCCTACAAGGGTAAGGACGACCTTCTCCACAAGAAGGTCCTCCCCAAGGCGACGTACGACAAGGTGCAGTCGCACATCGTCGCGCACCAGGGCTAGAGCCAAGCGCACAGCTTCTGAAACTCGAAGGGGCACTCCTCGGAGTGCCCCTTTTGTTTTGGAAGCTGTCCCGTCTTCGGCCTTACATCATCGCGGCGGGAGGCGCGGGCTCGTTCGGGTCGCCGCCGTTGTCCAAGGGAACCTTGATGAGAAGGACGGCGATCGCGAGGACGACGAGCAAGCTCACGAAGTACGACGGGTGATCGAAATAACCGCCGGTGAGCCACTTGCTGACGTCCTGATTGCCGATCGCGAGGCCTGAGATGACGAGGCCCATGAGAGCCTCGCCCGCGATCAATCCCGAAGCGATCAAGACTCCGACGTTGCCGAAGCGGGCCATCTGCGCCTCGTTGAACCCCTTCCTCTCGGCGATCGTGTCGGCGAGCCAGCGGATCATCCCGCCGACGAAGATCGCGGAGGTCGTGCCGAACGGCAGATACATCCCGACCGACACGAGCATCGGGCTCTTCACCTGGAGCAGGATCATCGTGAAGCCGAAAGCGATGCCGACGACGACGAGCGGCCACGCCATGTCGCCGCCGACGATCCCCTTCGCGAGGAACGCCATGAGGCTGGCCTGAGGCGCCGAGAGCGCCGGGTCGCCGAAGCCGGTGCCGCCGTGGGCGATGTTCGCCTTGTAGAGGATGAGGAGCGGGAAGTACATGACCAGGGCGGCGACGACCACGGCGATCAGCTCGACGAGCTGGATCGTGCGCGGCGTGCCGCCGAGGATGTAGCCGACCTTGAAGTCCTGGAGGAGCTCGCCCGCGACGGCGGCCGCGACGCACACGACCGAAGCGACCCCGAGCACCGCGATGACACCGCTCTCGCCGGAGACACCCAGGGCGACCATGAGCAGCGCGGCAACGATCAAGGTCGAGAGCGTAATTCCCGAGATCGGGTTGTTCGTCGAGCCGATCATGCCGACGAGATACCCGGAGACGACGCAGAAGAAGAAGCCGGCGATGAGCATGACGATCGCCGCCGTCATCCCCGCCTTGGCGCCCGCGAAGCTGACGTAGAGCGCGGCCATCGCAATAAACGTGATCCCGATGAGGAGGAAGACCGTCTTCGACGCCATGTAGCGCTCGGTGCGCACCGACTTCGCTCCGGCGTCGCCCGCCGACAGCTCCTTGACCGCGCGCGCGAGCCCCTGCCCGATCTTCTGGCGCATCCGGAACATCGTGTACGCGGCGCCGACGAGCATGCCGCCGACGGCGATCGGACGGACGATGAACCTCCACACGCTCACCGCGGTCGCATCCCAGCTGTCGACCGGCGCATTCGCCGGCATGAACTGCTGGAGCTGCGGCCCGAGGAAGTAGATGAGCATCGGGACCATGAAGCCCCAGGCGAAGAGCGAGCCGGCGAAGTTGAGGGACGCCACGCTCGGTCCGAGGATGTAGCCGACGCCGATGTACGCGGGGCTGGTGTCGGGGGTCGAGAGCTTCGTGACGCCGCCCGTCCCGAGCGCGTTCGCGGTCGCGGCCGCGCCGAGGCGCACCTTGCTCGCGCCGAGCTGCCCGATGTGGACGAGCCAGTCCTTCGAGAAGGCGAAGAGGTTCAGCGTGCTCCCGAGGATGACCCCGGCGCCGGTGATCATGTTCATGAAGAGGAACTTCGCGGCACCGGTGCCCCGCTGCCCCGCCTTGTGAATCTCGGCGGCCGCGGTCGATTCCGGGAACGGCAGCGAGCGATCTTCCACCATCGCGCGGCGGACGAGCGAGACGAAGAGCACGCCCAGGACCGAGCCGATGATCATGAGCACGGTCGAGCGCAGATAAGCGCCCGGCCCCTCGAACGACGGCCACGCGCCCGAGATGAGGAATGCGGGCAGCGTGAACACGGCGCCCGCCGCCACCGACTCGCCGATCGAGCCGGCCGTCCGGGCGATGTTCTCCTGGAGGATCGTCCCCTTCCGGATCCGGAGCCACGCCATGCTGATGACCGCGGCCGGGTAGGTCGCGGCGATCGTCTGGCCGGCCTTCAGGCCCAGGTAGGCGTTCGCGGCGCCGAGGATGACCGTCATGACGAGGCCGAGCACGAGCGTGCCCCACGTGAACTCCCGCATGTCCATCGACTGCGGGACGAACGGCTTGTGCTCGCCTGCGCCCTGATCGGCGCCCTTCTGGGTTTCTTGAGCCATCGTGGTCCTCCGGGGCCGGAGCCTAGGTCGAAAGGTGTCGCCAGGTCAATCGGTTCGGCCGGGAAACCGTTCTAGAATGTCCGGCCCCATCGGAGGACCGAACGTCATGAACGCCGCCGCGAACTACGTCCGCGAGAACCGCGATCGCCACCTCGAGGAGCTCAAGCAGATCCTCGTCATCCCGTCGGTCTCGACCGACAAGAGCCGCGCAGGCGAAGTGAAGCGCGCCGCGGGCTGGGTCAAGGCGCACCTCGCGAAGGCCGGCTGCACGCGGGTCGATGTCTTCGAGACGCCGCTCCATCCGATCGTCTACGGCGAGTGGCTCGGCGCTCCCGGCAAGCCCACCATCCTCTTCTACGGCCACTACGACGTGCAGCCGGAAGACCCGGTCGCGCTCTGGACGACGCCGGCGTTCACGCCGACGATCCGCGACGGCCGCCTCTACGCGCGCGGCGCGTCGGACGACAAGGGCCAGTTCATCATCCACGTCAACGCGCTCGAGGCCCACCTGAAGACCAGCGGGACCTGCCCCGTCAACGTGAAGTTCCTGCTCGAGGGCGAAGAGGAGATCGGCTCCCCCAACCTCGAGCCGTTCGTCGCGAAGAACACGGCGCTCCTGAAGTGCGACGCGGTCGTCGTCTCGGACTCGGCGATGTTCGACAAGAAGACGCCGTCGATCGTGCGGGGCCTGAGGGGCCTCTCGTACTTCCAGATCGACGTGCGCGGGACCCGCCGCGATCTCCACTCGGGAACGTTCGGCGGCACGGTGATCAATCCCGCGTTCGCGCTCGCGCACATCATCGCGCAGCTCAAGGACACGAAGGGGAAGGTCAAGGTCCCCGGCTTCTACGACAACGTCCGCAAGCTCACGGCGGCCGAGCGGAAGGACATGAAGAAGCTGCCGCACACCGACTCCAAGCTCAAGAAGTCGATCGGGGCGAAGGCGCTCTTCGGCGAGCAGGGGTACACGACGCTCGAGCGCGTCTGGGCGCGGCCCACGCTCGAGGTGAACGGCATCTGGGGCGGCTTCCAGGGCGAAGGCGCCAAGACCGTGATCCCGGCGGAAGCCCATGCCAAGATCTCGACGCGCCTCGTCCCGAACCAGACGCCGAAGGAGATCGCCGCGAAGTTCATCAGGTACGTCAAGAAGATTGCGCCGCGCGAGGTCGACGTGACGGTCTCGCACATCCACTCGGGCGAGGCCTGGCTTGCGGAGACCGATCACCCCGCGCTCAAGGCCGCGTCGCGCGCCGTCAAGGCGGCGTACGGCAAGGTGCCGGTCTTCACGCGCGAAGGGGGATCGATTCCGGTCGTCGCCGCCTTCGGACGCATCCTCAAGGTCCCGTCGGTCCTGATGGGGATCGGCCTCCACGACGACAACCTCCACGCCCCGGACGAGAAGATCGACCTCGACAACTTTTACACGGGGAACGAAGCCGCCGCGCACCTCATGACCGAGCTGGGAAGCATGTGATGAACCTCAAGCTCGCGGCCGCCCTCGTCGCGGCGGCGATCAGCCTGAAAGCCCCGCTCGAGGAATCGGCGAAGCAGTTCGTCGCGAGCGCGCCCGGCGAGGAGATCACCTTCAACTTCGGGAGCAGCGGCCAGCTCGCGGCGCAGATCGAGCAGGGCGCGCCTGCCGACCTCTTCATCGCCGCGTCGCCGGTCGAGGTCGAGCGCCTAAGGGCGGCGGGCAAGATCGATCCCGCGACGCGCGGCGCCATCGCCGGGAACCGCCTCGTCGTCATCACGCACGAGGGCGGCCCGAAGATCAACTCGCTCGCCGATCTCGCGAAACCGATGTACGCGAAGATCGCGATCGGGAATCCGAAGACCGTTCCCGCTGGCCGCTACGCCGACGAGTCGCTCACCGCCGCCGGGATCGCCGACAAGGTAAAGGACCGCCTCGTCTTCGCGGAGAACGTGCGCCAGGTCGTCGATCTCGTCACCAGGAACGAGGCCGACGCAGGTCTCGTCTACGCGACCGACGTGGCACTCGGGGCGGGCGCGGTCAAGCTCGTCTTCGAGGTCCCCGACAAGCTCCACGGCCCGCTCGTGTACGAGGGCGCGGTCGTAAAAGACGCGCCCGGCGCTGCGCGCGCCAAGGCGTTCCTCGACTGGCTGAAATCGAAGGCCGGCCGCGACGTCCTGACGAAGAGCGGGTTCACCGCCCCGCCGAAGTGATCGTCCAGGCCCTCGAGATCTCCCTCGTCGTCGCGACCGCCGCGACGGCGATCGCGGTCGTCACGGGGACCTTCCTCGGCTGGGCTCTCGCGCGGAGGCCCTTCCCGGGGCGCGAGCTGCTGGACACGCTCTTCAGCCTTCCGCTCGTCCTCCCGCCGACGGTCACCGGTTATTACCTGCTCGTGCTCCTCGGAAGGAACGGCGTGCTGGGCGCCCCGATCCGTCTCGCCTTCGGTTTCACGATCCCGTTCACGCTCCTCGCCTGCGTCATCGCGGCGACGGTGATGGCGCTCCCGTTCGTCGTGCGCGCGGCGCGCGTCGCCTTCGAGGAGATCGATCCCCGCCAACGGCTCGCCGCCGCCAGCCTCGGCGCCGCGACCGCGAGAACCTTCTGGCGCGTCGAAGTCCCGCTCGCGCGCCGCGGCCTCGCCGCCGGGGCCGCCTTGGCCTTCGCCCGCGCGCTCGGCGAGTTCGGCGCGACCCTCATGCTCGCCGGCAACATCCCGGGAAAGACGCAGACGCTGCCGCTCGCCCTGTACGAGGCGACGCTGACCGGCGAGAGCGTCGCCGCCCTCTTCATGTGCGCGGCGCTCACCGCCGTCTCGATCGTCGTCCTCCTCTGGGTCGGCCGGCTGGGACGAGGCAAGCCGTGAGCGCGCTCAACGCGACCGTTCGCGTGCGCCGCGAGACGTTCGTCCTCGACGCCGCGATCGCGGCCGAAGGGATCACGACCGTGATCGGCGTCTCCGGCGCGGGCAAGTCGACGCTCCTCCTCGCCCTCCTCGGCGCGCTCACGCCCGAGGAAGGACGCGTGGAGCTGACCGGGCGCGCGCTCTTCGACGCGAAGACCCAAGTGAACGTTCCCGTCCGCGACCGCCGCGTCGGCATCGTGTTCCAGGACGCGCTCCTCTTCCCCCACATGGACGCGCGCGGGAACGTCGCCTTCGGCGCGCCCGAGAACGAGCGCCCCGATGCCTGGCTCGAGCGTGTCGGCGCCTTGAACCTCGCCGCGCGCAAGCCGATCGACCTCTCCGGAGGCGAGCGCCAGCGCGTCGCCCTCGCCCGCGCGCTCGCCTCGCGCCCGAAGCTCCTCCTGCTCGACGAGCCGTTCTCCGCGCTCGATCCCGCCGGGCGAGCCGCGATCGGCGCGCTGCTCGTCGACCTGCAACGAGAAGCCGGCGTGCCGTTCCTCCATGTCACGCACGATCCCGCCGAGGCCCTGCGCGTCGGCGAGACGACGATCGCGCTCGACGCCGGCAAGGTCGTCGCGAGCGGCCCGACCGCCGACGTGCTCTCGGGCGCGCTCGGCCGCGTCGAGGCGCTCGGCTCCGAGAACTGGCTCCGCGGCATCGTCCTCGCCGACGGCCCCGAGGAGACGCGCGTCGATCTCGGCGGCACGACCGTCGTGACGCGCCCGCTCGGCCGCCCCGCCGGCTCGATCGTCGTCCTCGGCCTCCCCGCGGAGGACGTCCTCCTCGCCCGCGGCCAGATCCACGGCACCAGTGCGCGCAACGTCCTCGCCGGCAAGGTCGGCACGCTCACCGACGCCGACGGCGGCGTCGACGTCACCGTGCTCACGCCCGCTCCGATCCGCGCGCGCCTCACCCGCGCGTCGATCGTCGAGCTCGCCTTGTCACGGGGCGCGCCCGTTCACCTCATCGTCAAGGCGAACGCGTTCCGTTTGGCAGGTTAGTCGTATCATCCCTCGCAACGGGGGACGCATGCGTTTCGCAATCATCGTGGCCGCCGTCGTCGGGTTGAGCGCTTCGGCTGCCGACGACAATCGAGTAGCTCAGGCCCAAGATCTCATCCGTCACGGCGACTTCAAGGGAGCATTGACTCTCCTCGATCCACTCATCGCGTCGGAACCCAAGAACATCCAAGCGCGTCTCACCGCGGCTGCAGCGTGCGTCGCGCTGAAGAACGTTTACTGCGGCGAGCAGAACCTCGAAGCGATCGAGAAGCTCGCGAAGGAGACGACCGGCTACGACTCCCTGCGCGGCCGTCTCTACCTCATCGAATCCGACATGGCACTGCAGCAGAGCGACCTCAAGAGAAGCAAGTCCTTGGCGGACAAGGCGGCCGCCTCGATCTCGAAGGCGCTCGCGGAGTCTCCCGGTCAACCGAAGCTCCTGGCGCTTCACGCGATGGCACTCCGCGCCGCCAGACGGAACGATGAGGCACTCCGGGCCTGCGAGGCCTGGCGCGGCGCGGAGCCGAAGAATCCCGAGGCGTACGCCATGACGGCGGCGGTGCTGGCGAATGCTGACCGCTGGAACGAGACGACGGCGCTATTGGGAACGGTGCCGAGCGACGACGCGTCGCTCCGGCTCGCCATCGACACCGCCGTTCTGTTCAGCGGTCTCGGCCGGGTTCCCTGGAGCACGATCCAACCGCTGTTCGATTCGGTCCGTTCGCGCACCAGCGATCCGCAGATCGGACGCTCGCTCGATGCATTCCGGACGGTTCTTGCGGCTTCCGGGTCACCGACGCCGCTCCAGATGCTGGACTATCTCGACGCCGATCCCGCCGACACCCTGGGCGTCGGTCGCGCGCTCCTCGACAAGGCCCGTGAGGGCAAGCTACCGGTCGGCGATGCAACGCCTCCGGAAAGAGTATCCGGTGACACGCCGAAGTATCCCGATATCGCGCGACGCGCGCGCATCGAAGGCGTCGTGGTCGTGGTGGCACGTATCCGGTCGGACGGCAGCGTCGGCTCGGTGCACGTCCTGCGATCCTCGAATCCGTTGTTCAGCGACCCGGCGATCGCGAGCGTCAACTCGATGCGTTTCAAGCCCGCGACCAAGGCCGGTGCTCCGGTCGAAGTCGCTTGGACGATTCGGGTCGACTTCCTCCTTCGCGCCGGCACATGATCTGGGCCATAGCCGTTCTCATCACCTGGCTCGGCGCCGCAGGCCCCCCGATCGATCCCGTGAGCCAGGCTCAGCTCCTGGTGCAGAGCGGCGACTATCCTGGGGCGCTCAAGTTGCTCGCGCCACTGCTGGCGACGGATCCGAAGAACGTGCAAGGGCAGCTCACCGCCGCGGCGGCCTGCATCGCCATGAAGAACGATTATTGCGGCGAAGAGCACCTGAAGGCGGCCAAGAAATCCGCTTCGGAGAGCTCGGAGTACCAGCAGCTCACTTGCCGCCTGAACCTCATCCGGGCAGAGGACGCTCTCACGCAGGGAGATCAAGAAAAAAGTTTGGCTTACGGCCAGAAGGCGGCCGATGCAATCTCGAGCGCTCTTTCGAAGACGCCGGGGCAGCCGAAACTCCTCGCGCTGCGCGCGATCTCGTTGCGGGCGTCCGGCCGGTCCCACGAAGCGTTGAAGGCTTACGAGACATGGCGGGTAACCGAGCCGAGAAACCCCGATGTCTACGGTGCCACGACGGCCTTGCTCGTCGATCTGAAGCGTTGGAACGACACAGCGGCGCTCTTGGCGTCGGCGCCGACAGACGACGAATCGGTTCGGCTCGCGATCGACATCGCTGTTCTGCGTAACGGTCTCGGCCGAGTGCCCTGGACCTCGACACAACCGCTGTTCGATTCGGTCCGCGCGAGGAACGCGGATCCGCAGGTCGAGCGGATGCTCGAGATTTATCAGACCGTCCTGGTTTCGACCGAGCGGCCGAAGTCGCTCAAAGTGCTCGACTACCTCGATGCGAATCCCGGCGATGCCCGCGGACTGGGCGCTGCATTTCTCGCTCGGTACCCCGAGGAATGGAATGCGCGCGGCGACATCGGCGATGACGTCGCTCTTCCCACTCTTGTATCGGAGCGGCCGCCGACCTATCCCAAGCTTGCCCGAGGTGCGCGCATCGAAGGAAGTGTCATCCTCCTTGCGCGCATTCGTGAGGATGGAAGCGTCGGCTCGCTGCATGTTCTCAAGTCGACGAGTGCGATGTTTAACCAGTCAGCCGCCGACTCCGTCCGCTCGCGACGTTACAGGCCTGCCACAAGGGCGGGCCGGCCGATCGAAGTCCCTCTCGTGATCCGCGTCGACTTCCGGCTTCGCTAACGCCCCGCCGCGTGCAGCTCCGCGAGGAGCGACGCATCGGCCCCGTGACGCTTCGCTTCGGCGGTCGCCTCGCGGCAGACGTCTTCATGACCGGTCGCATGGGCGGCGGCCGCGTAGAGGAGGTAGTCGCCGCCCGTCCCGATGTCGCCTTCGGCGCGACGGTTCTTGCGCGCGGCGTCGAAGACGGTGTCGGTCTCCTTCTGCTCGAAGTAAAGGTAGAGGTTCTTGCTGAGCACCTTGTAGGCGCCGGAAGCGTCGCCCGCGCGCAGCGCGAGACGCGCCCGGAGCATGTCACGGACGAATCGCGCCCGCGTCTCGTCGCCGTAGTCGTCCGCGTCGACGGCGACCCCGACCGTCCGATCGCCGATCGCGCCGGTCGCATCGTCGACGCGGCCGGCGTCGAGCGCGATCTCTGCCAGCCGCAAATGGATGCGGCCGTCGAGACGATCGTTCCACCAGCCGGTCTCGCTCTTCTTCTGCTCAACGGCGTTGGCGGGAGGCGCGGTGAGCTTCATCGTCAGCGCGCGCTCGTAGAGCGCCTTGGCCTGATCCGTCTGTCCGGTCGATTGACGCGCCGCGGCCTGCGCCGCGAGCGATCGCTTCGGCTCCTGCGTGGCGTCGATCACCGTCGTGGGCACCATGCCGCGCGGGTCGAGGTGCAGCGCCGACGGCTGCTGAGCCACCTTCAAGGCGATCGGCGTTTCCGGGCCGGACACGGCCACGGTGGTCCGGAACCCCCGCATCTGGTTCGAGCGACCCGGCGCGAGAATCTTCCAGTCGCCGAGGTTGGCGGAGCGCGGAGCGTCCGATGACGATTCCTCGATCGGAAGCATGGCGGCGATCGACGCCTGCGCCTTCTCGTCGGATTGCAGGACGCGGAACGTGGGCTGAATGTCGAAGCCGCGGTCGCCGACCTTGACGAGACGGTCGCGGCGAACGCCGCGCGCGACCTGATGCACGGCACCGCGTACGGCGAATCCGCCGTCGACCGGGGCGATGGCGTAGTCGTAGTGGATCTCGGGGTAGCCGACGCCGCGAATGAACTGGCGCATGAACGGCTCGACGTCGCGTCCGGACATCTTTCCGATCGCACCCAGCACGGTCTCCGTGTCGAGGCAGCGGAACTGGGCGCGCTGCGCGACCTCCTTGAGCATGCCGAGAAACGGTTCCTCTCCGAGCTGCTCCGCGAGGAGCGTCAGGACCATCGCGCCCTTCTCGTAGATGACGGCGTGATAGGCATCGCGGCTGAGACTGGACTGAAGTCGCGACCCGATGGCCAGAGGGCCCATCGCTTCGAGCGGCCGGTCCGCGGCGGTCGCTGTGGCGAGCGTGGCGGCATTGATTTCGAGATCGAGGTACGCGGCCTGAACCTTCTGTCCCGTCTTCGCCGCCTCGGCATTCCGGAAGATCGACGCGGAGTAGTTCGCGAGCGACTCGCTCAGCCACACGTCGCCGTCGCGCGCCCAGCCGACGAGGTTGCCCCACCACTGGTGGGCGAGCTCGTGCGCGACGATGCGGCGCTGATCGAGCGCGTCGCTCCCCTCGAGCGCGATGCCCTGGACGATGTCGTCCGCGAGCGTGACGAAACCGAGGAACCCTTGAGCGAAGTCGTAGCGCGTCGTCGCGACGCTCAGCGTATCGAGCGGGTACGGCCCGAATTTCTGCTCGTAGGCGGTCAGCGCGTCGGCGATCGTCGCGATCGTCTTCTCGCGATCGGCCTCCCCGGCGGTGCGCTGATCGCTCAGGAAGCCGATCTGGAGCGCGACGTGACCGATCGTTCGGTCGATGATTTTGAACTTCCCGATCTCGAACCCGAAGAAATCGGTCGGCTTGTCGAGCTCGCGAACCTGCCGGCGCCGGCCGGCGGTGGTGGAGGTGTCGAGCAGCTTCCCGGCGCCGAGGATTCCGTAGGACTCGGGGCCCTCGAGCTCGACCTTGTACGTCGCGCGGTCGATCGTCCCCGCGTGCGGATACCAATCCTGCGTGGTCCGCTTGCTCATGAGCCCGTCGGGCGTCC
Source organism: Candidatus Polarisedimenticolaceae bacterium (assembly GCA_036275915.1). NCBI lineage: Bacteria > Pseudomonadati > Acidobacteriota > Candidatus Polarisedimenticolia > Candidatus Polarisedimenticolales > Candidatus Polarisedimenticolaceae > Candidatus Polarisedimenticolaceae bacterium. The sequence continues at coordinate 579,856 of DASUCV010000004.1, forward strand.
GCGCGAACAGAACTCCGTGGTACTTGACGTGCGCGACGAGCTTGTCCCCGACCAGGGCCTGACTCGCGAGCATCGCCACGACGTCATACTTGCTTCGAACCCAGGGAACAGGAGCGTCTCCGACCGTCACGGCATCCACGACGAGGTCCGGATACAGCGAGAGCCGGAAGCTGCTCGCTCCGTCGGCGCGGGCCGAAAGCGCGATCGTGACGTTGCCGGTGACGCTCTCCACGGCATCGTCGACGGCGAGCTGGAGATCGTAATGATCGGGCTCGAACGACTGGTGGCCGTACGCCGTGCCCGACTTCGTCGCGAGTCCGGACGAATACCAGGTGTCCCAGCTTCCATAGTCTTCCAGCTCGGTCGTCAGCTCGCGGCCTTGCGCTTGCTCGCGCTTCAGCCACGATTGCCAGGAGTCCTTGTCCTGGTCGCCCGCCCGTATCGGCACGAACTGCTTGAGCGTGATCGGCTCCTTCGCGAACGGTGACACGTCGAAGTAGAAATGGCCGAGCCGGGGCGATGCGCACCACGTCGCGCAGAATCGCTGTGCCGGACGATCGCCGGCCGCGTCCGCAAGCGCGTTGAATCGCACCCCTCCGCGGCGGTATTCCCGCGAGGCCCGCCAGTCCTTGAACAGCGCCGCGGCGTCGCGTGTCACGGTGGCGTCGAGAGCCGCCGCTCCGGGGCGGGAGGAGATCGCTTCGACCACCGCATCGTTTCCCATGGCGAAGACCGCGCTCGTCACCGGCTCGTCGAGCGCCTCGTGCCCGGTGAAGAGGTCGAGCTGATACCCCTCGACCGGGTCGTCCGTCGCCAGGACGAAGCGCGCCTGACCCATGAAGAGGAATTCCTGCTGAGGAGCGGGGCCGGCGACCGGAACGAGCCAGCCGCTCTCGATGTCGAGATGCGCCGGGCCCAGCTCGACCCGCATCTTGTCGACTTTCCACCCTTCGGCCTTCGGCTTCGCCGCATCGAGATCGCGAAGCCAGCCCTGCGGGTCGGCCGACGGATCGGACGCTGCTCGAGCCAAGGACAGCGCGAGCACGACAATCGAAAGGCACACGAAGCGTTTCATGTCTCCCCCTGACGTTCTTGGGGGAGTGTAGCCGCGAACCGGCCGGCGAAGACGACCTAACGCGTCTCGATTCCGGGCGCGATCTTCACGTCGAAGCTCTGCTTGGACGTCGCCTTCCCCAGCGTGAGGATCGCGGTGTAGGTCCCCGGACGCACAAAGAGCGAGCCCTCGCCGCCGTATTCGGTGAGCACGTCCTTCGTCGGCTTGAGGTCCCACGCGACGCGGCCGAGGCCGGCGATCGCGGGCGCGGTGAGGTTGGCCACGGTCTGGTCGGAGGCGTTCTTGATCTCGATCTTCACGGGGTCGGGTCCGGTCGCCTTCACCCAGAAGGTGAGCAGCGCGCCGTCGGGCGGGTTGTCGCCGCGGTAGACCGTGCCGCCCGAGGAGTCGACCCAGCCGGGGTACGGGTAGCGGCCCAGGACCGCGCGGATCGGGAAGAGCTTCGCGTCCTCGGAACGGGCTTCCTTCGTGAGAGCGCCGAGCGCGCTCACGTCGTCGACGACGAAGAGGCTGCGGCCGTGCGTGGCGATGACGAGATCCTTCTCGCGCGGGTGCACGAGGATGTCGTCGACGGCGACGGTGGGGAGGCCGCCGAACGGGACCCAGTGCGCGCCGCGGTCGAGCGTGGCGAAGAGGCCGAACTCGGTGCCGGCGTAGAGGACGTCGGGGCGCGTCGGGTCTTCACGCACGACCTTCGCGGGGCCGCCGTCGGGCAGGTCGCCCGAGACGCTCGCCCAGCTCTTCCCGCGATCGCCGGTGCGCCAGATCATCGGGGTGAGCTTGCCGGAGCGATGCGCGTCGACGACGAGGTACGCGGTCGCGGCGTCGTGGCCGGGCTCGACGCGCGAGATCCACTCGCCCTTGGCCGCGGCGGGGAGGCTCGAGGTGAGTTCGCTCCACGTCCCGCCGTCGTCCTCGGTGACCCAGAGCTTGCCGTCGTCGGTGCCGGCCCAGAGCATCCCCTTCTTCACCGGCGACTCCGCGAGCGTGTAGACGATGCCGTACGTCTCGGCGCCGCTGCCGACCGTCTCGATGCGATCGGCGATCTTCGCGGTGAGATCGGGGCTGATCGCCTTCCAGTTCTCGCCCTTGTTCGTGAAGCGGAAGACGCGGTTGCCCGCGAGGTAGAGGACGCCGGGCTCGTGCACGCTCCCGATGAGCGGCGAGTTCCAGTGGAAGCGGTAGCCGGGCGTTCCCTCCGCGGGCTCGGGCTTCACCACCTTGATCTCGCCGGTGGCGAAATCGAAGCGGTGCATCTCGCCGCCCTGCGATTCGGCGTAGACGAGAGTCGGGTTCTTCGAGTCGAACGCGCACGAGAAGCCGTCGCCGCCGCCGATCTGGATCCAGTCGGAGTTCATGATCCCGTCTTTGCTGTAGGTGCGGACCGGACCGACGAAGTTCGAGTTGTCCTGGAGGCCGCCGCAGATCCGGTAGGGAACGCTGTCGTCGACGTTGATCCGGTAGTACTCCCCCGCCGCGAACTTGTTGAGGAGGTCCCACGTCTTGCCGACGTCGTAGGTCTGGTAGACGCCGCCGTCGGTGCCGAGGAGGAGACGATCGCGCTTGGCGGGATCGATGACGAGCGCGTGGCAGTCCGGGTGGACTTTCTTGAAGGCGTCCTCGCGGAACGACTTCCCGCCGTCGTCGGACACGTGCACCAGATACCCGAGAAGATAGACGCGCTGGTCGGACTCCGGATCGACGCGGATCTGGCTGAAGTAGAACGGCCGCGGGTTGAGCGGGTTGACGCGCGTCCACGTGCTCCCGGCGTCGTCCGAGCGGAAGACGCCGCCGCTCTTGGAGCGCACGCCCCACGTCGAGCTGCCTTCTTCGTCCGACTGGACGACCGCGTAGACGATGCGCGGGTTCTTCGCGAAGACCGCGAGGCCGATGCGGCCGGTGTCGTCCGGAAGGCCCTTCGTGAGCTTCGTCCAGTGGGCGCCGCCGTCGATCGTCTTGAAGATGCCCGAGACGTTCTTCCCGTCGGTAACCGCGGCGCCGTAGGCGAACGACCAGGGTGTCCGCCGGCGCGCGTAGAGCGCGGCGTAGATCACGTCCTGGTTCTGCGGATCGACGGCGAAGTCGCCGCAGCCGGCGACGGCGTCTTGAGGCGACGGTGCCGAGAGGAGCCGCTTCCAGCTCTTGCCGGCGTCGGTCGTCTTGTAGAGGCCGCGCTCGCCGCCCGGGTTCCAGAGATCGCCCATCACCGCGACCCACGCGGTCTTCGGGTCCTTCGCCGCGACGACGACGCGCGGGATCGCCTTCGAGAAGCCGAGGCCGACGTTCGTCCAGGTCGCGCCCGAATCTTCCGAGCGATAGACGCCGTCGCCCCACGACGAGCTGTTGCGATCGTTCCCCTCGCCGCTGCCGACCCAGACGACCTTCGGGTCGGAGGGTGCCACCGCGATGTCGCCGATCGCGGCGACCTTCTCCTTCTCGAAGATCGCCGAGAACGACGCGCCCGCGTTCGTCGTCTTCATGATGCCGCCGGTGCCGAGGCCGACGTAGAACGTCGCGCCGTCCGATGGGTCGAGCGCGATCGACGAGACGCGGCCGCCCATGATCGCGGGGCCGATCGCGCGCGCCTTGAGCGCGGCGAGGGTGTCCTTGTCGAGGGCGGGCGCCGGCGGCTCGGGCTTCGCGGCCGAGACGAGGAGCGTGATCGAGACGAGCGTGACGATGCGGAGCGCGCGGACCATCGGGACCTCCCTGTGACATGTTCGCGGCGGGCCGCTCATCATATAGACTCCGCGCCGCGATGAAGGGGTTCGTCTCGTTCCATCCGATCGACCTGGGCTTCTTCGACGATCTCATCGCGCCCCTCATCGCGGGGAAGAAGGTGAACCCCGAGGCGTTCGTCGCGGACGCGGTCCGCGTGCGCCGCAACGGTTGGGTCGCACGCCGTTACGCCGTCGCCTTGGATCAGCTCTCGCAGCTTGCCGAGGCACCGAAGCCCGATCCCGGCGGCAACCTCTGGCAGCGCCTCAAGAGCAACATCGAGGCGATCGACTTCAAGCCTGACGAGGCCGCCCGGCTCGCCGCCAAGGGGTTCGACGCCGATCTCCACCTCGACGGGAGGCCGTTCTTCATCGCCGAAAATTCGGCGGAGAAGGTCGCGGACGCGGTCGTCGCGTTCACTTCCGCCGAGACGTCGGAGGCCGCCGACGCGATCGCCCGCGCGCAGCTCGGGAAGATCGATCCCGCGCTTCCGCCGCTCGTCGAGCCGGCCGAGATCCCCGATCTCGGAAGCGATCTCGCCTACCGGACCGATCTCCTCGCATCGCTCCGGATCGCCCACGACCTCCCGCGGCTCGCGCGCGAGGGCAAGCCGTGGACGAACGGGGCGAGCGCCGTCTCCGCGCTTCCGCAGGTGCTGCCCGCGCACGCGGTCGTCCTCCACGGGCGCGCGCACCCGTTCTGGATCGCGAAGGACGTCGACGGTCTCGAGACGATCTGCCGCGCCGCCGGCGTGCCGCCGCCCGATTGCTTGAGCCCCGCGTTCCGCCCGTTCGCCGAAGCGTGCGAGGCGTTCCCGTCGCTCAAGGAGAGCCTGGGGCTCGAGATGCGCTCGTCCCCCGCGGTGGGCGCGTTCGTCGCGCCGGCCGAGATCGGCGGGCTCGTGGATTTCCTCGCGGGGCACGGCGCCAAGATCATCGGCGCGGCGACGCGGGCCGGCGAAGGGCCGATGGCGACGTCGCTCCTCCGGAAGATCAAGGAGTGCGCCGTCTACGCTCAGAAGCGCGGGCTCGGTTACCTGGAGGCGGCCGGCGTGCTGCCGCCGGAGCGCGACGCGGTGTCCTGAAGCAGAGCCGCGGCCGCGGAAGAGCCCGCGATCGTTCCCGTCGCCCACGCCCACTGGAAGTTGTAGCCGCCGATCCTGCCGTCGACGTCCAGGATCTCGCCCGCGAGGTGAAGGCCGGGACAGACGCGCGACTCGAGCGTCGTGAGATGCGCCTCGCGGAGCGGGATCCCGCCCGCCGTCACCTCGGCGTGCGTGAAACCGCGATCGCCCGTGACCGGAACGCGCCACGCGCCGGTCGTCTCGTGGAGCGCGCGGCGCCTCTCGCGGGAGAGCCGTGCGAGCGGGGCGCCCGGCTCGACGCCGGCCTCGCGGCAGAGCGCGTCGGCCAAGCGTTCGGGGAGGTGCTTGCGCAGGCAAACGCCCGCGGTGCCGTCGTCGTCCCAGCTCCACCCGGGAATCCAGTCGAGGGTGAGCATGACCGACGGGTCCTCGCGCCGCGCCGCGTTCCAGTGACGGCTCATGTCGAGCACCGCGGGGCCGGAGAGGCCGAAGTGCGTGCAGAGCACCGGACCATCGATCTTCGTGAACGCCTTGCCGGAGCTCGAGCGCAGCGTGAGGCGCGCCGGGACCGCGATTCCCGCGAGCGAGCGGACGAAGGCGCCATCGGCGAGGACGAGCGGAACGAGCGCGGGGAACACCGGCGCCGTCGTGTGACCGAGGCGGCGCGCCATCGCGAGCCCCGCTCCGTCGGACCCCGACTTCGGGAGCGCGAGCCCGCCTGTCGCGAGCACGACGCGCCCCGCCTCGATCGAGCCTCCGGGTCCCGCGATCGTGAAGCCGGCCTGCGACCGCTCGATGGACGCGGCACGCCACGGGTGGAGGAGGCGGACGTTCACGTCGCGGCACGCGCGGAGGAGCGCCTCGAGCACGCTGCGGGCGCGGTCATCGACCGGGAAGAGCTTACCCGTCTCCTCGCGCTTGAGCGGAACGCCCAGCTCCTCGAAGAAGCGGATCGTCGCCGCGACGTCGAAGCGCCGCAGCACGTTGCGGACGGCGGCGGCCGATGAGCCCGAGAACGAGCGCTCGTCGACGACGTCGTGCGTGACGTTGCAGCGGCCACCTCCAGCGACGAGGATCTTGGCGCCGAGCCTCGCGGCGCCGTCCAGTGCGACGACGCGAAGCGGGCGTCCCCGCCGCCCGGCCTCGCGGCCCGCCTGGATCGCGGCCATGAGCCCGGCGGCGGAGGCACCCACGATCGCGAGGTCATGGCATTCGTCCGTCACGCGCGCATTTTGACGCGGGCGAGGGCGGATGGTACAAACCGGCGCATGGCGGTGGGGATGCAGACGGTGGCCGCAATCGCGCTCGTCCTCGCCACGGCCGCGGGGGAAGGCGGCCCCGCGATCAAGTTCGAGGCCTCGACGCACGACTTCGGGACGATTCCCTCCGACGAGAAGCAGTCGTACGCGTGGCCTTACCGGAACACCGGCACGGCGGCCCTCGAGATCCGCTCCGCGGACCCGTCGTGCGGCTGCACGGCGACCGTGGCCGATCCGGCGACGGTCCCGCCGGGATCGACGGGAACGCTGCTCGTCACCTTCGATCCGGCCGGCCAGGTCGGCGACGTGCGCAAGACGATCACGGTCGTCACCAACGATCCGGAACATCCGAGGACGATCCTCACCATCAAGGCGAAGATCGTCGTGCACGAGACACCGCTCAAGCCCGGCGAGCATCCGAGGATCGCCGGTCAGTCGCTCCTCATGGGATCGTGCGGCGGATGCCACGCCGCACCGGCGGCGGGGAAGACCGGCGCCGCCCTCTTCACCGCGATCTGCGCGCCGTGCCACGGCTCGGGACTCGACAAGGCCTACCTCGCCTCTCACGACGACAAGGCGATCGCCGACGTGATCGCCTACGGGACCGCGAGCCCGAAGATGCCCGGCTTCTCGCAGCTCATGGGGGGCCCGCTCGACGACGCGCAGGTCGCGTCGCTCGTCGTGCACCTCAGGGCCGGCGGCGCCGCGAAGTAACGATGGAGAGGCGGCCGACGTCCGTCGTCGCGGAGCGGGCCGTTCGACATCTCCGCGCATCGGGGTCGGCGACGAGCTCGATCGTCCTCGCGCGCGAGCTGCTCGCGCTCACGATCGGCGACGAGGCGCAGGCGGCACTCGTGCTGCGCGGGGCGTTCGCCGACGACCCTCGTCTCACTTACGGGTCGGGCACGTGGTCGCTCGCCGAGTCCGCCGTCGTCGAGGACGCTGCGCCCGTGCCGTTCCGGGCCGGCCGCGACATCGCCTTCGTCCTGGTCGAGGGAGGGCGCGCGGCCGCGCACGCGCCGGTCAGGCTGACGGTGGTCGCCGCGGTGCGGCGGCGCGGCGAGGAGATCGTCGCGGCCTGCGGCGGCGAGCTGGCGCTCTGGCCGCCCGGAGGCGCGCTCAAGGAAGAGCTGCGCGGTCTTCTCGAGGGCGCCGACGTCGCGCTCCACGCGCCGCGCGGAGGGCTCGCGGCGATCGAGGGTTGGCTCGGCGAGCCGCTCGACCGACCGCTGTCGATCCCGCTCCTCGCCCGGCGCCGCCGCGAAGTCCCGCTCGACGCGACGATCGAGGCGCTCGCGGCCGCGCTCGGGCTCGCCGTCACCGTCGCGGACGATGCCGCCGGCCGCGTCGAGCTGGTCGCGGCGTGCTTCGACGCGCTCCGCGCGCCCGGCGAAGAGTGGGCCGCGCTCGAGTCCGCGTGCCGCGCGCCGGTCGAGGCCCTTCCGTGGGACCGCTACGCCTTCACGCCCGGCGATCTCCGCGCGATTCCCGCCGTCCCCGGGACGTACCGGTTCTTCGACGAGGAGGGCACGCTCCTCTACGTCGGCAAGTCGAGGAATCTCAGGCGAAGGCTCGGCGACTGGTTCCGCGATCGCGGAAGCCGCAGCGACCGGGTGCGCGCGCTCGTATTCGCGGTGCACCGGTTCGAGCTGGCGCCCGCGGGCTCCGGCCTCGCGGCGCTCATCCGCGAGGCCGCGGCGATCCGCCGCGAATCCCCGGCCGCCAACGTCCAGCGTGAAGTGCATCCGCGGGGCGCACGCGCCGCGCGCCTCGAGTCGATCCTCATCCTCGAGCCCGCCGAGGCGCCGTGGAGCCTCAGGGCCTGGCTCATCCGCGACGGCCGTCTCGTCGACACGATCGCGATCGGTCCGAAGGGCGGCGGGCTCGCGCGCATCGAGCGGGTCCTCGAGCAGCGGTTCTTCGACGGCGGGCCCGGCCCCACCTCCTCTCGGCCGAAGCCGGTCGACGTCGAGCTGATCGCGCGGTGGCTCGCCGAGCATCGCGACGAGGTCGTCGCGTTCGACCCGACGCACCTCCGGACCGCCGGCGAGGTCGTGACGCGCCTGAAGTGGTTCCTCGCGCGCGGGGTCTTAATCGACCCCGAGGGGTCGCCTATACTGCCGCGCTGATGGATGCGGTCCTCGTCGCCATCGCCCTCCTCATCGTCGCGATCAACGCATTCTTCGTCGCGGCCGAGTACGGGTTCGTCCGCGTGCGCGTCACGCGCATCGAGGACCTCGTCCAGCGCGGGGTGCCGCGCGCGGCGGCGGCGCGCGAGGTCCTGCGCCACCTCGACGCCGCGATCTCCGCCTGTCAGCTCGGGATCACCCTCACGTCCCTCGGCCTCGGCTGGGTCGGCGAGCCGGCGTTCGCGCACCTCCTCGAGCCGCTCTTCGGCTGGGCGGGGGCCTTCAGGGCCGGGGCGGCGCACACCGTCGCGATCGTCCTCGCGTTCCTCCTCATCACCTTCCTCCACGTCGTCCTCGGCGAGCTCGTGCCGAAGACCGTCGCGATCACCTACGCCGAGGCGACGGCGCTCGCCGTGTCGTGGCCGCTGCGCGTCTTCCGGTTCCTCTTCTGGCCGCTGATCACGTTCATGAACCGGAGCGCGAACCTCGTCGTGCGCCTCATCGGCCTCCCCGCCCCGACCGAGCGGAGCCTCGCGCACAGCGAGGCCGAGCTGCGGATGATCCTCGCGGTCAGCCGGAAGAGCGGCGCGCTCTCGGAGGCCCACGGGCGCCTCCTCTCGGCGGCGCTCGACTTCCCCGACCGCGCGGTGCGCCAGATCATGGTGCCGCGGGGCGACGTCCTCTGGCTCGACGCCAACCGGTCGTACGCGGAAAGCCTCGCCCGCGCCCGCGAGTACGGGCACACGCGCATTCCGCTCTGCGACGGGACGATCGACCGCGTCGTCGGGATCGTCCACATCAAGGACCTGTTCATTCAGCCGCCGCCGTCGATCGGCGCCCCGACCCTGGCCGCGCTCGCGCGGCGTCCCCTCTTCATCCCCGAGAGCGCGAAGATCCAGCAGGCGCTCGCGCTCTTCCAGCGGCAGAAGTTCCACCTCGCGATCGTCGTCGACGAGTACGGCGGGACCGCGGGGCTCGTCACCCTCGAGGACATCCTCGAGGAGCTGATCGGCGAGATCCAAGACGAGTTCGACCAGGAGTCGCCCAAGGTCGTGCGCCAGCCCGGTGGCCGAATCCTCGCCGACGCGTCGCTCACGATCGCCGAGCTCGAGACGGCGACGGGGACGCACGACGACGTCGAGGAGGACGTCGACACCGTCGGCGGCCTCGTGCTCGCGCGCCTGGGACGCATCGCGAGGGTCGGCGACTCCGTGCCGTTCGGCCCGCGGACGCTCGAGGTCGTGCGCGTCCGCGGGCGTCGCATCCTGCGCGTCGCCGTGTCGCCTCCCGAAGTTTGACGCGCGTTCCGCGCCTCTGATATCGTCGTCTCTCGTATTGCGAACTGCTCGCAACTACTACCGAGGGTCGTATGTCGCTGGCACCGAGGCCGAAGGAGAAGCTGGTCGATCGCATGAAGGCCCACGGCGTGCGACTGACCGGCCAGCGGCGTGTCCTCGCCGACCTCCTCGAGAACGCGACCGAGCACCTGGACGCGGAGCAGGTCTACCAGCGCGCGAAGGCGAAGGACGGCTCGATCCACCGCGCGACCGTCTACCGCACCCTCAACAAGCTGAAGAAGCTCGGGCTCGTCGACGAGCTCGACCTCATGCACGTCAGCGGCGAGCGGCACTACTACGAGATCCGGCCGAACACCCTTCACGTCCACCTCGTGTGCACCGTCTGCAAGGGGGTCGACGAGCCCAGCGAGTCGTTCTGGGAAGACCTGAAGCGCCGCGTGAAGAGCGACAACGGATTCCAGCCGGAGGTCGTCCGCATCGAGATGGCGGGGACCTGCCGCGCGTGCCAGCGCAAACGCTCCCGGCATTCCGCCTGATTTTTTTTGAATTGATGTTGCGAAAGGTTCGCAACTATTGAAAGGAGATCCCTGTGCGCAGAGTCCTCGTGATCCTCGTGACGTTGTGGAGCCTTGCGGCGTTCGCCGCCGACCCTTCGGCCGGCGACCTCGAGAAGCAAGTGCAAGAGCTGCAACGACAGATCGAGGCTTTACGCACGGGCTCGCCGGACTCCGCGAAGATCGCCGAGCTCGAGCGTGAGATCCAGGTGCTCGCGGCGGAGATCGAGAAGCTCAAGCTGGGCGAGGCGGCGCCCGAGGCGAGTGAGGGCAAGTACGGGCTCGGCCCCTCGGCGTCCAAGATCTACAGCGCGAAGAAGGGCGTCTCCTTCGGCGGCTACGGCGAGGTCGTCTACACCAACCCGTCGTCGAAGCTCGAGGACGGCTCTCCTTCCGGCCAGACCGCCCAGATCGACCTGCTGCGCGGCGTGTTCTACTTCGGCGCGAAGTTTGGCGACAAGATCATCTTCAACTCCGAGCTCGAGGTCGAGCACGCGACGACCGGCGAAGGCGACGAGGAGCGCGGCGAGGTTGCGCTCGAGTTCGCCTACCTGGACTTCCTCGTGAAGGCTCCCATCAACGTGCGGGCGGGGGCTCTCCTCGTCCCGATGGGGTTCATCAACGAGCGCCACGAGCCGCCGACCTATCTCGGCGTGAACCGGCCGCTCGTCGAGCAGGTCATCATCCCGGACACGTGGACCGAGCTCGGCGCCGGCCTCTTCGGCGACCTCGGATCGAAGGTGACCTATCGTGCCTACGTGACGAGCGGCCTCGCAGCGGCGGCGGGCACGTCCAGCGGCGCCGGAGGCTTCTCCGCCGAAGGCATCCGCGACGGCCGCGCCGAAGGCTCGTACGCGTCGGCGGAGAAGCTCGCGCTCACGGGGCGCATCGACGGCACTCCGGTCTCGGGACTGACGATCGGCGCTTCGTTCTTCACCGGCGACGCGGGCCAGAACTTGCCGTTCGCAGGCGGGCACCTCGAAGCCTGGACGACGGTCGCCGACCTCCACGCCGAGTACCGCTGGCGCGGCCTCATGACGCGCGCCCTTTACGCGCGCACCTCGATCGACCACGCCGCCGACGTCAATGCCGCGCAGGACCTCGTCGGCGACGAGTCGGTCGGCGAGAAGCAGTACGGCTGGTACGGCGAGGCGGGCTACGACGTGCTCACGCACGTGAAGGACGTGCGGCAGGCGCTCATCCCCTACTTCCGCTACGAGCGCCTGAACACGCAGGACGCGGTCCCCGCGGGCTTCGCCCTGAACCCGGCGAACGACATCAAGCTCCTGACCGTCGGCGCGATGTGGAAGCCGATCCCAAACATCGCGGTCAAGCTCGACTGGAATCAGGAGAAGACCGGTGCCAGGACGGGCGTCGACGAGGTCGCCTTGGCGCTCGGGTTCATGTTCTGATGACGCGCCGGGCCGCCGCTCTCGCTCTCGTGGCCGCGCTGGTGACGGCGGCCCGCGCCGCGGTCTATCTCACCCAGGACAAGGCGCTCGCGCTCGCCTTCCCCGAGGGAACGAAGGTCGAGCGGCAGGCGATCTTCATGACGGACACGCAGCTCCGGAAGGCGCGCGCGGCGGCGGGCGGCGTGCCGGTCGAGAGCGCGCTCGTCACCCGCTACACGGGGAAGGACGCCGCCGGGCGCGTCGTCGGCACGGCGTACTTCGACACGCACCGCGTGCGAACGCTCGACGAGACGCTCATGGTCGTCGTCGGCCCCGACGCCAAGGTCGCGCGCGTCGAGATCCTCTCGTTCGGCGAGCCGCCCGACTACCTGCCGAAGCATGCGTGGCTCGACCAGTTCAAGGGACACGCCCTGGACGACGACCTCTCGGTGAAACGCGGCATCCGCGGGATCACCGGGGCCACCCTCTCCTCCCAGGCCGCGACCGATGCCGTGCGACGCGTGCTCGCGATCCACGGGGCCGTGCCGTGACCGCCTTCGAGAAGTGGACCCTCTGGGCGTCCTCGATCGTGGTGGGGATCACGGGGATCGTCTACGGTGTTCTCAAGTACTTCATGCGAAGCGACGATCCTTACGCCGTGACCCACCACCCGCTCGAGCCGTGGGTCTTGAAGGCGCACGTCCTCGCGGCTCCGGTCCTCGTGTTCGCCGTCGGCGCCGTGTACACCCGGCACATCGTGCGCAACTGGCGGACCGGCCGTGTGCTCGGGCGCCGGAGCGGGATCGCGACGATCGTCGTCGTCCTCCCGATGATCGCCTCCGGCTATCTGATCCAGACGGTGACCGCGGCGAGCTGGCTCTTCTGGATCGCGATGCTCCACATCGCCGCCGGCCTCGTCTACCTCGCGACGTTCGCCGGGCACCAGCGATCGACCGTGCGAGCGCCGGAGCGCCGGAGCGCCACCTCGGACTTCCCCGCGGATCCCGACGCGTGAGCCCGGGCGGCTTCCGCCGGTTCGTCCTCTGGGCGCGGCCGTACCGCGGTGCCTACCTGCGCGGCGCCGCCTGGCTCGTCGCGACGAACGTGCTCGCGCTCGGGATCCCGTGGCTCCTCCGCGGCGCGATCCACGACCTCGAGAAGGGAACGAACGCCCGCCGTCTCGCCCTCTTCGCGCTCGGCATGGCCGGCCTCGCGCTCGCGCAGGGGTTCGTCCGGACCTTCTCCCGCCTCGCGATCTTGGGCGCGAGCCGCAAGATCGCCTTCGACGTGCGCGAGGCGTTCTACGCGAAGCTCTTGACGCTCGACGCCCGGTTCTACGACTCGTTCCGGATCGGCGACGTCATGTCGCGCGGTGTCAACGACCTCCAGCTCCTCCAGTCGTTCTACGGACCGGGCCTCATGAACGCGCTCAACACCGCGGTCGTCTACGTCGGCGTCGTCGCCGTCATGCTGCGGATCGACGCGGTGCTCACGCTGGTCGCGCTCGCGCTCTTCCCGCTCCTCTACTTCGGCGTGAACCGCATGAGCAAGCGGGTCTATCAGCGCTCGCTCGCGGTGCAGGAGCAGCTCGCGTCGATCAGCAACCGCGCGCAGGAGAACCTCGCCGGGATCCAGCAGGTCAAGATCTACGCGCGCGAGGAGCAGGAGATCGCAGCCTTCCGCGCCCTCGCGTCGACGCACCGCGACCGCAATCTCGCCTTCGCGCGGATCCGCGGGGCGATGGTGTCGCTCATCGGGATCTTCTCCGGCGCCGGCACGCTCCTCGTCCTCTTCGTCGGCGGGCTCCACGTCATCCACGGACGGATCACCCTGGGCGACTTCGTCGCCTTCAACGCCTACTTGGGGCAGCTCGCGTGGCCCACGATCGCGCTCGGGTGGATCGTCAACGTGTTCCAGCGCGCCGCGGGCGCGATGACGCGCCTCGACGAGGTCCTCCTCGCCGAGCCGGCGATCCCGCCGCCCGCTCTTCCCGCCGAGGGCGTGATACCGGTCGACGGCGACGTCGCGATCCGCGGCCTCACCTTCGCGTACCCCGGGAGCGAGGACCGCCCCGCGCTCGAGGACGTCGACCTCAACATCCCCAAGGGGAGCCGCGTCGCGATCGTCGGCGGCGTCGGTTCGGGGAAATCGACGCTCGCGCACCTCCTCGCGCGCGTCTATCCGGTGCCGGCCGGGACGATCGCGATCGGCGGCGACGATCTGGCGACGACGCCGGTCGAGCGCGTCCGCGCGGGGATCGGGTTCGTTCCCCAGGAGGCGTTCCTCTTCTCGCGGCCGCTCCACGAGAACGTCGCCTACGGCGCCCCGGGGGCTTCTGCCGCGCGTGTCGACGAGGCGGTCGCCCTCGCGCGCCTCACCGGCGATCTCACCGCGCTCCCGGACGGCCTCGCCACCGTCGTCGGCGAGCGCGGCTTCACCCTCTCCGGAGGCCAGCGGCAGCGCGCGACCCTCGCCCGCGCGATCGCCTGCGATCCGCGGCTCCTGATCCTGGACGACGCCCTCTCGAGCCTCGACGCCGAGACCGAGCGGATGGTTCTCCTCGGCCTCGATCGCGCGCTCGCCGGGCGGACGCTCGTCCTCATCACGCACCGCGCCTCGACCTTGAGGGCCGTCGACCGCATCGTCGTCCTCGAGCGCGGGCGCGTGGTCGAGGACGGCCCGCACGCGGCGCTCCTCGCACGCGGCGGCGTCTATGCGCGGCTCTTCCGCCGGCTCGATCTCGAGGAGAACCTGGCGTGAGCGACCGCGACGACGTCCTCGGGAAGGCGTACGACGGCCGGCTCATGCGCCGGCTCGCGGCGTACGTGCGGCCGTACCGCGGCCTCGTCGCCTTGACTCTCCTCATGCTCTTCGCGGGCGGCGCCGTCCAGCTCGTCCAGCCGTACCTCGTCAAGGAGGTCATCGACCGCTTCATCGTCGCGCGCCGCACCGAGGGGCTCGCGCTTCCCGTCGGGCTCTTCCTCGCGACCCTGATCCTCGACTTCGTCCTCGGCTTCTTCCAGATCTACTTCCTCGAGCGGACCGGGCAGAACGTCGTCTTCGACCTCAGGACCGACGTGTTCTCCCACCTGCAGAGGCTCCCGTCGTCGTACTTCGACCGCACGCCGGTCGGCCGCCTCATGACGCGCGTCACGACCGACGTCGAAGCGATCAACGAGGCGTTCACGTCGGGGGTCGTCCTCATCCTCGCCGATCTCGCGAAGCTCCTCGGCATCGTCGTGATCCTGATCGCGATGGACGTGAGGCTCGCCCTCGTCACCTTCGCGGTCATCCCGCCGATGCTCCTCGTGTCGTGGTGGTTCCGTGTCCGCGTGCGCGACGCCTACCGCGCGATGCGTGCCGCGGTCGCGAAGCTCAACGCGACCCTCCAGGAGTCGGTCTCGGGGATCAGGATCATCCAGCTCTTCCGCCGCGAGCCGCTCGCGGCCGGGGAGTTCGGCGCGCTCGACCACGAGCACCGTGCCGCCCAGCTCGGCGGGGTCTTCTACGAGTCCGCGTTCTCGGCGGTCGCGGAGCTCATGGGATCGGTCACGCTCGCGGCGATCGTCTGGGCCGGCGGCCGGCGGCTCATGGGCGGCGCGATCACCTTCGGCACGCTCGTCGCGTTCTTCGAGTACGCGGGCCGGTTCTTCCGGCCGGTCCAGGAGCTGTCGCAGCGCTACACCGTCATGCAGGCGGCGATGGCGTCGGCCGAGCGGATCTTCGCGCTCCTGGACGTGCGCTCGACGCTCGTCTCCCCCGAGCGGCCTCATGTGCCGGCGGCGCGCGCGCGGGGCGCGATCGTCTTCGAGAACGTGACGTTCGCCTACGCCTCCGGCCCCCCCGTGCTCAAGGACGTCTCGTTCCGCGTCGAGCCCGGTGAGCGCCTGGCGGTCGTCGGCTGGACCGGCGCCGGCAAGTCGACGCTCATCCGTCTCCTCGCGCGCCTCTACGACGTCCAGTCGGGGCGCATCCTCGTGGACGGCGTCGACGTCCGCGAGTACGACCTCCGGCAGCTCCGTAGGACGATCGGCGTCGTCCTCCAGGATCACTTCCTGTTCGCGGGGACCGTCGCCGGGAACATCGGCCTCGACGACCCGGCCATCGACCGTGCGACGATCGAGCGCGCGGCGCGCACCGTCCGCGCGGACCGGTTCATCGACCGCCTGCCGCACCGTTACGACGAGCCGGTGCGCGAGCGGGGCGGCAACTTCTCGGTCGGCGAGAAGCAGCTCCTCTCGTTCGCGCGCGCGCTCGCCTTCGACCCGGCCGTGCTCGTCCTCGACGAGGCGACGGCCTCGGTCGATCCCGAGACCGAGGCGCACATCCAGCAGGCGCTCGGCCGCCTGCTCGAGGGACGGACCTCGATCGTCATCGCGCACCGCCTGTCCACGATCCGGGACGCCGACCGGATCCTGGTCCTCCACCACGGCGAGGTGCGCGAGACCGGCCGGCACGACGAGCTGATCGCCCGCGAGGGAAGCCTCTACCGGACCCTCTACCTGCTCCAGTCCCAGGTGTCGGCTTGAAGTTCTTATAAAAATTGCTTGCCCCTCCCGGTCCGCTGCGGGTAAAAAACGTCCGATAGAGGAGGGGTCTTCATGTTCGTCGCCGCCCTCGCCGCCTCGATCACCCTGGCCGCCGTTCCCGTGCGCACGACGCGCGTGCGGAGCGTCGTGGTGAGCGCCCCGCTCCCGTCCGATCTCGTCTCACCCGAGGGCAAGTCGCGGTGGCACCTCGAGGGCGCTCCTCTCGGCGAGTCCGCGACCCGGACGATCACGAACGACGACCTCGCCGCGGCGGGCGCCGAGCGCTGGTTCCTCCCCGACCACGACCCCCTCCAAATGAAGATGGGAGCGCGCGTCACGCTCGACCTCACCGAAACCAAGGATGGCTTGATCGATCGCGTGACGGCGGAGATCGCGACCGTCGGCATCGGCTGGGTCCACCTCCCCTCCGGCCCCGAGGAGGTCGTGCTCGAGCGGGTGCTCCTCCTGCGGCAGCGCGCCGGCGAGCGGGCGTTCCATCCCGACCTCCTCGTGCACCGCTGGGTCAGCCCGAGGAAGGGCGTGCTCGCGTCGATCGCCGGACCGGCGTCGTCCGACGGCCGCTCCCGTCTCGGCGTGACCGAGGGCACCGTCGTCGACGACGTGCCCCTCGGCGCGGCCGACCTCAAGGTCTACGCCGACTCGATCTACCGGGGGACCTTCATCGACATCAAGTACGGCTACGATAGGGGCCCGGGCGTGGCGCCGTCGGCGCTCGTCCCCAACGCCGGAATCAACAACGCTTGCGACCTCGTCAACCTCTCGACGTGGGATTTCTCCGGCGTGAACAGCGGCAAGGAGAACGCGACCACCGACGCGAGCAGCGTGCCGGCGGAGAGCTGCAACACCGCGCGGTGCGGTTACCAGGGGTATCCGGTCACGGGCGGCCTCCACACGCCGATTCTCGAGCGGCTCGACCGCAATCTCACGTCGACGCTCCGCAGGGACAACCAGGTCGTCCAGCGGGAAGACCGGGCGACCGACGTCACGTTCTGGCTCAGGGCCGGGACGCAGAACGAGAACGTCAACGGGGTCTTCGGCAGCGGCGAGAGCCGGTTCTGCTTCACCGACGAGACCGGGAAGGACCGCGAGGAGGTGCCGGTCTGGCGGATGGCGCACCAGAATGGCGTGGGGTGGTACACGCAGGCCGGGGACACATGGGGCAGCGCCCCGCCGGCGGGATGCCAGGAGACGTTCTACACGACCGTGTGCGGGGCGTCGCAGCCGCTGACGCCGAATCCGCTCTACGGGAAGGCGTGCACCAGCAGCGGCCAGACCTACCCCGGCACGCAGTCGGGCAAAGTCGTGAAGGCCGGAGTCGTCATCACGCCGTCCGGACACACGCTGAACGCAATCGTCGTCCGGAATTCGACCGAGTTCTGCGTCTACGGCGACAGCTCGTGCGCCGTCCTCTTCGATAAGGTCCGCACGGTCGTCTATTACTGGGAAGTCCCCTACCTCGGCTCCGTTGCGCTCGTCCGCGGGCCCCGCCGCGTCGATCTCGCCGCCGGCGAGACGGAGACGCCGTGCACGAACTTCACGTCGTTCGACTTCACCGACATGGGGTACGGCCTCTACCCGCCGGTGTCGATCGCCACCGGCGCGGTGACCGACACGTCGATCGCGCTGTCCTGGAATCCGGGAAACGACACGCACCGGATCAGCGGCTACAAGATCTACTGGGATACCGATCCGGGAGCCTCGAGCAACTACGCCTTCAACTCGGTGACGAACGCCGCACAGGCGTCGATCGTCGGGACGACCGCGACGATCTCCGGCTTGACGCCGGGGACGACGTACTACTTCACGGTGACCTCGCTCTCGAGCTTCACCGACCCGTCGTCGAGCGTCACGAGCTCGTACGAGAGCATCCGCTATCCGACGACCGTGTCGGGCGATCCGAGCTTCTCCTATCCGGTCGAGGTCTCGGCGGCGACGACCGGCGGAACGTGCATCCCCCAGACGCAGGTCACGAATCTCACGATCGACCGGTCCGCGACCCCGAACCTGCACGTGTGCTGGAGCCCGTCGGCCGATCCGTGCACCGTCGGCTACGACATCCTCTCGTCCGACGACGACACGACCGATCAGACGTGGACGGTCGCCGGGCAGACCGGCCTGACCACGTGCTGGGATGGCGACCCGGGGCACACCTTCGTCCTCGTGAGGGCGAGGGGGACCGGCGGCAGTGGGCCGTGGGGCCACTACAACCACTGAGCGGCGGCGCGTGAAAGGACTCTTCCCGGCCCTCGTCCTCGCAGCGGTCGTGTGCGCCTCGCCGCTCCGCGCGCAGTCGACGAGCGCGACGCTCGGCGGCCACGTGCGCTCGGCGGACGGCAAGCCGGTCGGCGGTGCCCTCGTCCAGGCGCGATCCGCGGATTCGGGCGCCGTCCGAACCTCTTCGACCGATACGGGCGGCCGCTACCGGTTCGACGCCCTCCAGCCGGGAACCTACGCGCTCGTGGCGCGCAGCCCCGAAGGCGTGCTCTCCGACACGAAGACGATCGTGCTGCGGCTCCAGCAGATCGGCGAGGTCGACCTCGCGATCGGCAAGGGGCTCGAGGAGCAGGTCACCGTCAGCGCCGAGGCGCCGATTCTCGAATCGAAGAGGACCGGGGGCGAGCTGCGCGTCCTCGGAACGCAGGCCGAGAATCTTCCCGTGGCACAGCGCAACGCGACCGATCTCGCCCTTCTCGACTCCTCGGTGAGGCGCGCCGCGCCGTCGAGCTACTACGGCGAGAGGGCCGCGCCGTTCGTCATCAACGGCCAGACGGGTCGGTCGAACAGCTACCTCGTCGACGGCCTCGACAACAACGACCAGGCGAGCGGCACGTCGCTCAACGCCGAGTTCTCGAGCCTTGTCATCAGCGAGTTCCTTCTCCTGACGCACCAGTTCGCGCCGGAGTTCGGGCGTGCCTCCGGCGGCGTGATGAACATCATCACGGAGCGCGGGACGAACGAGGAGAGCGCGCTCGGCTTCCTCCAGGGCGCCCCCGAGATGTTCGCCGCGTCGGGCGATCTCGTCGATTCGCTCCCGGCGACGCCGGGCGTCTCCGAGGCGTCGTCGTCGTGGTCGTCGGGCCTCCGTTGGGGCGGCCCGATCAAGAAGGACAAGGCGTTCTGGTTCGCGGCGTTCGAGCACCAGCAGCAGGACGAGGTCATCCCCTACACCGGGTTCACGCACGACCGCACGGTCGGCGGCCGCTACGACGCCCCGAATCGCGACGACAACGCGTTCCTGCGCACCGACTTCAACCTCGACCCGAACGACACGCTCATGGTCCGTCTGTCGATCGACGATCGCGACACGCAGGGGATCAACGTCGGCGGGATCGCGACGCCGCAGTGGGGGTTCTCGATGGCCGAGCGCGACGTCCAGCTCGGCGCGACCTTGACGTCGGTCATCTCCCCCAAGCTCATCAGCGAGCTTCGCGTCCTCCTCGGATCGTCGTCGCTCGACCAGCGCGCGAACTCGACCTCGACCGGCGTCGAGCACCCGTCGGCCCAGTTCGGCGGGAACAACCTGAGCCGGCAGCAGCGCGACGCCGCGACCTTCCAGCTCGTCCAGAACCTCACCTGGGTGACCGGCAACCACACGACGAAGTTCGGCTACGACGTCACCCCGTCGCGCACGAAGGTCGCCGCCCAGTTCAATCCGAACGGGAACCTCACGTACGACACCGACGAGAAGTTCGACGGCGGCGATTGCTACCTCGGCGACCTCTCGAGCGGGATCGTCGTCAGCGACATCCCGTTCCGTTGCACCGGGGACACGGCTCAGACCTGCTACGTCGAGGACGACCAGTGCCCGGCGATGGGGAAGGGGCACTGCGCGCCGGACTACAACGTCCCGGTCCCCTGCCCCGGCATCCCGGGCGTCGACGACAACGGCGACGGGCGCATCGACGAGCCCGCGAAGCCGTGGACCTACCCGAAGGTCTTCCAGCTCATCGAGGGCCAGCCCAAGGCGACGCTCAACAACACCGCGATCGCCCTCTTCGCGCAGGACTCCTGGCAGGCGACCTCCCGATGGCTCCTCGACTTCGGCCTGCGCTACGACCTCGACACCTTCACGCTCCCTGCCTCCGCG